>JBMFOP010000011.1:0-42661 GCA_049969675.1 Myxococcota bacterium
ACACGCCATTTTTCAATGGATATCGGCCGCAGTTTTATTTAAGGACGACGGATGTAACAGGGACATTGAATCTTCCATCTGGGGTGGAGATGGTAATGCCTGGGGACAACATAAATGTAGAGGTGGAGTTGATAACGCCGGTGGCACTTGAGAAGGAGTTGAGATTTGCGGTGAGGGAAGGTGGGAGGACAGTAGGTGCTGGCGTCATTACAGAAATAATAAAGTAAAGGGAACTTCAAGATGAGAAGTCAGGTAACTTTTGAATGTACAGTGTGCAAGGAGAGGAACTACACCGGGACAAGAAATAAGAAGTCCAAACAGGAGAAGATGGAGTTCTCAAAATATTGTCCCAGGTGCAGAAAACATACCAAACACAAGGAGACGAAGTAAGAGATGTATATAGTCAGTAGGCCAGTAGCTCTAATGGTAGAGCGGCGGTCTCCAAAACCGTTCGTTGGGGGTTCGAATCCCTCCTGGCCTGCTTGTTCTAATCCTTGCAAAGAGGGTTTTTAAGAGATGATTTCAAATAAGAAGTGGATCTTTTTAGGTTATACGATAATTTCATTGTTTATATGGATTACCTTTGCTAAATTCTTTAGTGCAATATTTGGTTGGTTTAATTTAACTGATTTGAATCTGCTCGGACCACAGTTTAAGTTGAGCACCCTGATTGGACTTGTTATAACACTCTCAGTGCTCATCTATTGTGTAAAGAGTCCTACAATAATGACTTTGTCTGATGAAGTTATTATTGAGTTGAGGAAGGTGAGCTGGCCAACGAGGCAGGAGACATATTATTCTACACTCGTTGTAATTATTACTGTCCTAATTATGGCAGCTATTCTTGGACTATTTGATGCGATCTGGCTAAAGGTTACAAACTTAATTTACTATTAATGGAGCTCTAAATGGCATTAAAATGGTATGTGGTACATACTTATTCGGGATTTGAATTTAAGGTAAAGCAGATGCTGGAAGATAAGATTAGAAATGCGAATATGCAGCAGTTCTTTGGAGAGATTCTTATCCCGGTTGAGAAGACTATGGATGAGCCCAAAGAGGGGAAGAAGACAAGACCCTCAAAATTTTATCCAGGATATATCCTTGTGCAGATGGATATGAATGAAAAGACATGGCACCTTGTCAGGTCTACTCCCAAAGTTACTGGTTTTGTAGGGAATTCAATCAATCCGCCACCGGTTCCAGACTCAGAAATTCAGAGGGTGATTGAACAGATGTCAGATGGCACTGTTGCAAAGAAGGTAAAGATCAGGTTTGAAGAGGGTGAATCTGTCAGGATTATTGATGGGCCTTTTAACAATTTTACCGGGGTAATAGATAATATCAATACCGAAAAGGGTAAGGTCAGGGTATTGATAAGTATTTTTGGACGTTCCACTCCGGTGGAACTGGATTATAATCAAATTGAAAAGGTATAAGGAGTAAAAGATGGGCAAGAAAGTACTGACTACTGTCAAATTACAGATTCCAGCCGGTAAGGCAAATCCGGCTCCACCTGTTGGTCCCGCTCTTGGACAGCACGGTGTAAACATTATGGAGTTTTGTAAGGCATTTAATGCTAGAACACAGAATCAGGAAGGGATGATTATTCCGGTGGTAATAACCATCTACTCCGATAAATCATTTACATTTATAACAAAGACGCCGCCCGCCTCGGTCTTGCTCTTAAAGGCTGCAAAGGTAGAGAAGGGTTCATCTGTGCCCAACAAGATTAAAGTTGGTTCTGTGACAAGAAAGCAGGTTGAGGAGATTGCGAGGACAAAACTTCCAGACCTCAACTGTGTGGATCTGGATGCGGCGATAAGGATTATTGAAGGGACCGCCCGTAATATGGGCATTGAGGTGAAAGGCTAATCATAGGAGGCTGTGATGAGAAAGAGAGGAAAGAAATATCAGAAGGCGAGGGAGCAGGTTGATAGAACCAGGAAGTATCCACTTGAAGAGGCGATTGCCTTGATGAAGAAGTTGAAGTACACCAGGTTTGATGAGACTGCGGATGTAAGTTTCAGGCTTAATGTAGATCCCAAAAATGCAGACCAGAATATAAAAGGTTCAGTTCTGTTGCCCAATGGACTCGGAAAGCAGTTTAAGGTGCTCGTATTTGCAAAGGGTGAAAAGGAGAAAGAGGCGCAGAGCGCCGGGGCGGATTATGTAGGCGGAGAGGATCTTGTCAGGAAGATTCAGGAGGGCTGGTTTGACTTTGATAAGGTCATAGCAACTCCAGATATGATGGGAGTAATCAAGAATATAGGTAAGCTTTTGGGTCCTAAAGGGCTTATGCCAAATCCCAAACTTGGAACTGTCACAATGGATGTCACAAGGGCGGTAAAGGATGCAAAGGCTGGTAAGGCAGATTTCAAAGTTGATAAGCAGGGCATAGTTCATACCTCTTTTGGGAAGGTCTCCTTTGATGAGAATAAACTCAAAGAGAACTTTTTGGCGATCTTTGAAACAATAGTGAAGATGAGACCCCCAACTGTTAAGGGTCAGTATATAAAGTCTGTTGCCATCTCTTCCACAATGGGACCGGGTTTTAAGCTGGACCTGTCCTATTTGATGAATGCGATTGCGAAGTAGTCGTATTCTTCTGAGACAGCGGGTCACCAGAGATTGGTGTTAATTCTCTGATGCTATTTCAGATGCCCGCCGAGATGGAAGGAAGATGATAAGAGAAGGTCTCAGAGCTTCAATTCTCCAGCGGAAAGGCAGGTGATAAAATATGATGACAAAGAAGGAAAAGGCGGAAGTTGTAAAGAATCTGAGAGAGAAGTTTGAAAAGGCAGCGGGTGTAATCGTTCTGGATTTCAAGGGTATTAAGGCAAATGATCTAATTGATATCCGAAAGAAATTTATTCAGAGCGGTATAGAGTACAGGGTTGTAAAGAATACACTCGCAAAGTTAGCACTTAAAGGTACTGGCATTGAGAGGATCTCCGATTATCTGGTCAATAACAATGGTCTTGCAATTAGCTATGATGATGTCGTGGGTATGGCAAAGAGTGTTCTATCAACAGTCAAAGATAAAGATAGAGATAAGATGACCATTAAGGGTGGAATGATAGCAGGAGGAGACCTCCTTGATGCAGATGGTATCAAGAGGCTATCTGAATTACCGGGTAAGAATGAGATGCGGGCAATGTTCTTATCTGTGCTTACTCAGGTACCGAGGCAGTTGCTTTATGTTATGAGCGCTGCACAGAGGGACCTGTTGAATCTCTTGAATGCCCGGAAACAGAAACTTGAAACAACAAATTAATTTTTTTAAGAAGGAGATTTTACTATGGCAGACATCCAGATTACAGAAGAGCAGGTCATTGAGTACCTCTCAACAAGAAATGTATTGGAACTTTCAGCACTTGTAAAGAGGCTTGAAGAGAAGTGGGGCGTCTCAGCGGCTGCACCGGTGGCAGTGGCAGCGGCGGCACCTTCTGCTGGTGGAGCGGCAGCGGCACAGGAGGAGAAGACAGAGTTCACGGTAATTCTCGAATCATACCCTGCCGACAAGAAGATTGGTGTAATTAAGGTCGTCAGAGAGTTGACAGGTCTGGGGCTTAAAGAGGCAAAGGACCTTGTTGATGCGGTTCCGAAACCAATTAAAGAGGGTGTAAATAAGGCAGATTCTGAGAACATCAAGAAGAAGCTTGAAGAGGCTGGTGCCAAGGTTACAATTAAGTGATCAAAACTTATTTCTTCTTTTAATGCCTTTTTTGGATTATCCGCCGGATCAACATCCCCGGTGGATAATCCAGTCATTTAATATTTCCAGGAGAGGCTAATGAAAAGAGACACAGTAAGGAATCTGAATTTTAGAAAGAGTTTTGCAAGGTCCAGGACCATTGTGGACCTGCCATATCTCATTGAACTTCAGAAAGAGTCGTATGAGAAGTTTCTTCAGGCAGATGTCCCACCAGAAGAACGTAAAGATATCGGACTGCAGGGAGTTTTTAAGTCCATCTTCCCGATTGAAGACTATAATAAAACTGCCTCTCTTGAGTTTGTTGAATATTCTATTGGTAAGCCAGAATATCCAATTGATGAGTGTAAGAAAAGGGGGATGACATATGAGGCACCTATTAAGATAAATGTAAGATTGGTAATTTATAATACAGATCCAAACACCGGAAATCGCACGGTCAGAAATATGAAGGAAGAGCCGGTATTTTTTGGGAAGATCCCTCTGATGACCCCGACCGGCACTTTTATTATTAATGGAACCGAGAGGGTAATAGTTAATCAATTACACCGTTCTCCCGGAGTCTCCTATGAGAGCGACAAGTCAAAGGCAGAGACCGGAAATATGGTTATATACTCTGCCAGATTGATACCTTATAGAGGTTCGTGGCTTGATTTTGAGTTTGACCATAAGGACTATTTATATGTCAGAATTGACAAAAAGAGAAAGATTCCGGCGACAGTTATTTTGAGGGCCCTCGGTTTCACGACCAAACAGATTCTGGACTATTATTACAAGAAGGAGAAGATATATATCCTCGGTAATGGTCAATATGCAAAGAGTCTGGAATTTGATATAATTGCTGACCAGCGAGCAGACAGAGATATCAAAAATCCAAAGACCGGTGAGATAATCGTCAGAAAGAATATGAAATTTACCCCTGCTGTAATTAATAAATTGAAGAATGCCGGGGTTACATCACTTCCGATTGAGGCGAAGGATGTTGAGGGGAAGGTTGTATCTGATGATGTGATTGATGAGGACACAGGTGAGGTAATCCTGCAGACGAACGAAGAACTCACAGAGGCAAAACTCAAGGAGATTGAAAAACGTGGTATAAAAGAGGTTAGTGTATTGTTTATTGATAATCTCAATGTCGGACCATATATCAGAAAGACTCTCATCAGTGATAAATTGAATTCAACAGAAGAGGCACTTCTTGAATTGCACAGGAAGTTGAGACCCGGTGAGCCGGCTACTGTGGAGGCGGCGAGCGATGTCTTCTATAGACTCTTCTTTGACCTGCAGAAGTATGACCTGTCTAAAGTGGGAAGGCTCAAACTAAATTACAAATTTCATCAGGACGAGCCCCTTGACAATACAGTATTGACCAGAAGAGATATACTTGAGACAGTGAGATATCTGGTGGAGATTAGAGATGGCAAGGGACATGTGGATGATATAGACCATCTGGGGAACAGGAGAATCAGGCCCGTCGGGGAACTGGTAGAGAATCAGTATCGTATCGGACTTGTCAGAATGGAGAGGATAGTAAAGGAGAAGATGGGGCAGCAGGAGATAGATACTATAATGCCTACTGACCTTATAAATTCTAAACCGGTTGTTGGTGTGATAAAGGAGTTCTTTGGCTCTTCACAATTATCACAGTTTATGGACCAGACAAATCCGCTTTCGGAGCTCGCTCACAAGAGGAGATTGTCAGCCCTTGGTCCGGGTGGACTGACAAGAGAGAGGGCTGGTTTTGAGGTCAGAGATGTTCATCCAACACATTATGGCAGAATCTGTCCGATTGAAACCCCTGAGGGTCCAAATATAGGTCTTATCGCAAGTCTTGCCTCTTATGCGCGGGTAAATGAATTTGGATTTATTGAATCACCATATAGACGGGTTTCAGAGATGAAAGTCTCCTCAGAGGTTGAATATCTAAATGCCCTTGATGAGGAGAGGCATATTATTGCACAGGCCACAATCAACCTGGATAGATATGGCAGGATAGCAGATGAGATAGTCTCCGCCAGAAGGCAGGGTGAATTTGCACTTGTAAAACCTGAAGAGGTGTCTCTGATGGATGTCTCTACCAATCAGATGGTGAGTATAGCTGCCGGGCTGATTCCATTTCTGGAACATGATGACGCCAACAGGGCATTGATGGGCTCCAATATGCAGAGACAGGCGGTCCCGCTGATTGTATCTGAATCCCCATTTGTAGGTACTGGTATTGAAAAACGTTCTGCTATTGATGCCGGGGCAGTAGTGGTTGCAAAACGTTCAGGTGTTGTAAAGTCTGTAGATTCACAGCGCATAGTTGTAAAGGTTGATAAGGTGGGCGTGAATGAGTCCCCTGTTGATATATATAATCTGGTGAAGTGGCAGAAGACAAACCAGAATAATTGCTTTAATCAGAAGCCAATAGTGAGAGTAGGTGACTATGTAGAGGCGGGAGATGTACTGGCTGATGGCCCGACCACCGATCTGGGTGAGCTCTCGCTCGGGAGAAATGTCCTTGTGGCATTCGTTCCATGGAGCGGATATAATTTTGAAGATGCCATCATATTGAGTGAACGTCTCGTAAAAGAGGATGTTTTTACTTCTATTCATATTGAAGAGTTTGAATGTATCGCCAGAGATACAAAGCTGGGTAAGGAGGAGATTACACGCGATATACCCGGACTCTCGGAAGAGGCACTTAAGGACCTGGATGAGAGTGGCGTTGTGAGAATCGGTGCAGAGGTAAAACACGGAGATGTCCTTGTCGGGAAGATTACCCCCAAGGCGGATACACAACTCTCTCCCGAAGAGAAGCTACTTAAGGCGATATTTGGAGAGAAGGCAGGTGATGTAAAGGATACCTCTCTGGTAGTTCCACCCGGAGTAAAGGGAGTGGTGATTGATGCTCAGGTATATACGAGAGAAGCGATTGACAAGGATGAGAGGGCACGCTCTATCAGACAGCAGGAAGAGGCAAGACTTACAAAGGAATTAAATGACCAGATAAAGATTATCAACGATAGTATTTATTCAAGACTCAGGAAGATATTAAAGGACCATGAGGCAAAGAATAGAGTTCAGGACCCATCCGGTAAGACAATAATCTCAAAGGGGAAGAAGTTGACTCAGGAGGTGCTGGATGAGATATCTGATGACCTGTTAGAATATATTGAGGTAACAGATGCAAAGACTCAACAGCAGATTCAGCAGATAATTGAAAGTCGCAATGAACAGATAGATATCCTCAAACTCTACTATAAGGAGAGAACCAGCAAGCTCAATCGCAGCGATGAACTCCCCACCGGAGTTATAAAGATGGTAAAGGTATATGTGGCGACCAAGAGGAAGATACAGGTAGGAGACAAGATGGCAGGTCGTCACGGGAACAAAGGTGTAATATCCAAAATTTTGCGTGAAGAAGACCTCCCATATCTCCCAGATGGAACACCTGTTGATATTGTGCTCAATCCTCTGGGGGTTCCCTCCAGAATGAATGTTGGACAGATTCTTGAGACGCATCTCGGATGGGCAGCAAAAGGGCTTGGACTGAAGATTGGTGAACTGATAAAGAAGGTGCAGGACCCGGATAAAATCAGAAAGGAACTCAAATCCATATATGATGATGAAATCATTTCAAATGCACTGGACAACCTCTCTGATGATGCGATTCTGGAACTTGCAAGAAGGATTTCTAAAAGTGGTATTCATTTTGCGACACCGGTCTTTGATGGAGCAAGGGAGGAGGATATAAAGAGATATCTTGAAAAGGCTGGACTACCACAGAGTGGACAGACAATATTGTTTGATGGGAGGACCGGTGAGCCATTTGACCAGCCAGTTACAGTCGGATATATGTATATGCTCAAACTCCACCACCTTGTAGATGATAAAATACACGCGAGGTCCACGGGCCCTTATTCTCTTGTCACCCAGCAGCCTCTTGGAGGAAAGGCACAGTTTGGAGGACAGAGGCTTGGAGAGATGGAGGTCTGGGCACTTGAGGCATATGGGGCTGCATACTCTCTACAGGAGATGCTTACTGTAAAATCAGACGATGTGGCTGGTAGAACGCGAATGTATGAATCAATAGTCAAGGGCGATAATACACTTGAATGTGGACTCCCGGAGTCATTTAATGTCCTTATCAAAGAGCTCCAGAGTCTCGCACTTGATGTACAGCTTCTTGAAGAAGAGGCTGAGGATTTTTAATGTAAACCTTAAACAAGGAGTACGGCTTTGAGAGATTTATTAGGTCTTTTTGAGAAGCCAAGGGATCCACTGAGTTTTTCTGCAATGAAAATTTCTCTGGCGTCCACTCAGAAGATAAAGGAGTGGTCGCACGGAGAGGTCAAGAAACCAGAGACTATAAATTATCGTACATTCAAACCAGAACGGGATGGGCTCTTCTGTCCCAAGATATTTGGACCTGTAAAGGATTATGAATGTCTATGTGGCAAGTACAAGAAACTCAGAAACAAAAATCAGATCTGTGAAAAGTGTGGTGTGGAGGTTATTCAATCAAAGGTGAGGAGGGAACGTCTGGGACATATTACACTCTCTACCCCTGTTGCGCACATCTGGTTTTTAAAGAGTCTTCCATCAAGGATTGCTACAGTACTGGATATCCCGCCGAGAGACCTTGAGAAGGTGCTCTACTGTGAATCATATATAATTCTGGATCCGATGAAGACCAGACTTACCAAGAAGGAGATAATCTCTGAAGAGAAGTATATAAATTACATCTCAGAATTTGGGACGGATTCATTCAAGGCTGGAATGGGGGCAGAGGCAATTTTTACGCTCTTAAAGGAGATTAATATTGAAAATGAGTACCAGAATCTCAAAGAGGACCTTAAGAAGGCAAATACCGATACCAAGAAGAAGAAGATTCAGAAGAGGATTAAGGTTATCAACGCATTTAGAGAGTCTGGAAATAGGCCAGAGTGGATGATCCTTGAGGTGATACCCGTACTGCCGCCAGACCTCAGACCACTCGTTCCACTGGATGGCGGGAGATTTGCGACCTCAGACCTGAACGACCTCTACAGGAGGGTTATAAACAGGAACAACAGATTAAAGAGATTGATTGAGCTCAACTCCCCGGACATCATCGTAAGGAATGAGAAGAGGATGCTGCAGGAGGCGATTGATGCCCTATTTGATAATGGTAGGAGAGGGAAGGTCATAACAGGCACAAATAAGAGGCCGCTCAAATCTCTCTCTGATATGATAAAGGGGAAACAGGGACGTTTTAGACAGAATCTACTTGGTAAGAGAGTTGACTACTCTGGCCGTTCGGTAATTGTGGTAGGACCGGAACTCAAGTTGCACCAGTGTGGACTCCCGAAGATTATGGCAGTAGAACTGTTCAAGCCATTTATATTCAATAAACTTTTTGAAAAAGGATATGTGACCACAACAAAGAGCGCGAAGAAGATGGTGGAGAAGGAGAGACCGGAGATATGGGATGTCCTTGATGATGTAATAAAAGAGCATCCAGTCCTGTTGAACAGGGCACCTACACTCCATAGACTTGGGATTCAGGCATTTGAGCCGGTGCTCATTGAAGGTAAGGCGATTCAGCTGCACCCATTGGTATGTACCGCCTATAATGCAGATTTTGATGGAGACCAGATGGCAGTCCACGTCCCGCTTTCACTTGAGGCACAGGTGGAGGCGAGGGTGCTTATGATGTCAACCAATAACATTCTCTCTCCAGCGAGCGGCAAACCAATTATAGTCCCCACACAGGATATAGTCCTTGGTATCTACTATATGACGCGTGAGAAACCATTTGCAAAAGGTGAGGGGAAGGTCTTCTCTTCTTTTGATGAAGTTAGGATGGCGTACGATAGCAAAGAGGTGGAACTTCATGCAAAGATAAAGGTCAGATTGGATGGGAAGAGGATTGATACTACAGTAGGAAGGGTCCTGCTCTACGACATATTCCCGCCAGTTATTCCTTTTGAGATGATAAATAAGGTTCTGGATAAGAAGGGATTGGGAGATGTTATTGATAAGTGTTATAGATTGACAGGTGAAAAGGAGACGATTCTTCTTGCCGATAGACTTAGAACCATAGGTTACAAATATGCAACACTTGCAGGTATCTCTATAGCGATTGATGATATGAAGATTCCACCCGAAAAAGAGGAGTTATTGAAGCGGGCGATGAAGGAGGTACAGGATATTGAAGAGCAATACAACTCCGGTATCATTACACAGTCAGAGAAATATAATCAGGTAATCAATGTGTGGGATAATGTGACCAATACCATTGCAAAGACTATGATGAAACAGATTCAGACCGATTATTACTATCATCCTGATTATCCCGAAGATAAATCAAAGGCAGTGCAGGCACAGTCCTTCAACCCGATTTATATTATGGCTGATTCAAAGGCAAGAGGGTCAGAGAACCAGATGAAACAGCTGGCTGGTATGAGAGGGTTGATGGCAAAACCATCTGGAGAAATTATTGATACCCCAATAACTGCAAACCTCAGAGAAGGTCTCTCTGTGTTACAGTATTTTATCTCAACTCACGGCGCAAGAAAGGGACTTGCCGATACGGCACTTAAGACCGCGTCCGCAGGCTACCTGACCAGAAGGCTTGTAGATGTAGTTCAGGATGTCACAGTTACGGAGTTTGATTGTGGAACTATGGATGGCATTGAGATGTCCTCACTGGTTGAGGGTGGACAGATCATTGAGAGGCTGAGTGAACGAATACTTGGCAGGACCGCTCTAAACGATATAGTTGACCCGATTACGCAGGAGGTAATTGTAAAGGCGAATGAAGAGATTGATGAGAGACTCGCAGCAAGGATTGAAGAGGCAGGGATTGAGAAAGTAATGATAAGGTCTGTTCTGACCTGTAAGTCAAAATATGGGGTATGTGTTGAGTGTTATGGAAGAGACCTTGCGAGAGGTAGAAAGGTAAATGTTGGAGAGGCGGTAGGTATTATTGCAGCCCAGTCCATCGGTGAACCGGGTACTCAGCTTACAATGAGAACATTCCACATCGGAGGAGTTGCATCCAGAAAGGCAGAGCAGAGCAGCCTTGAGAACAGGTTTGAGGGTATTGTAAAGTATCTCAACCTAAAGTTAATTGAAAATAAAGAAGGTAAGAATGTCGCAATGAATAGATCCGGTGAGGTTCTGATAGTGGATGACCAGGGTAGAGAGAGGGAGAGATACAGAATTGTCTACGGAGCCGTGGTAAAGGTGAAAGAAGGTCAGAGGGTAAAGGCAGGTACAAGGCTTGCTGAATGGGATCCATATTCCACACCGATTCTCTCTGAGGTCAGTGGTAAGGTAAAGTATGGAGATATTATTGAAGGTATCACAATGCAGGAGCAGGTGGATGAGGTTACAGGGCTCTCCTCAAAGGTGATTATAGAATCTAAAGACCCTGATGCCAGACCAAGAATCTCCATTAAGGACCCCAAAGGTGTTACGATTCAGATACCAGGCACTGACCAGCAGGCAAGATACTTTATGCCGACCGGTGCAATCCTTATGGTTGAGAATGGTGCTGAGATAATGGCAGGGGATATTCTTGCCAAGATGCCCAGAGAGACCACTAAGACCAAGGATATTACTGGCGGTCTCCCGAGGGTGGCAGAGCTCTTTGAAGCCAGAAAACCAAAGGGTTATGTCGTAATCTCCGAAGTGGATGGACTTGTAGAGTTTGGTAAGGAGAGTAAGGGGAAGAGACAGCTGACTATCTACCCGATAATTGAAGGGAAGATAATGAGAGATGAGAAGGTAGTTAAGAAGTACCTTATTCCAAAGAGTAAGCACATAATTGTCCATCACGGAGACCTGATAAAGGCTGGTGAACCTCTCTTTGAGGGACCAATAAATCCACACGACATCCTCAATGTTTTAGGGGAGAAGCATCTGGCGAGATTCCTTGTAGACCAGATTCAGGAGGTCTATAAATTACAGGGAGTGAAGATTAATGATAAGCATTTTGAAATCGTTGTAAGACAGATGCTGAAGAGAATCAAGATTAAGGATCCGGGTGATACAGACTTCCTTGAGGATGAGCATGTGGAAAAGACAGAATTTGATAGAAAAAATGAGGAGGTTCTGAGCCAGGGGAAACGTCCGGCGACTGGAACGGCATTGCTGCTGGGAATTACAAAGGCATCTCTATCTACAGAGTCCTTTATATCCGCCTCCTCATTCCAGGAGACCACAAAGGTTCTTACAGAGGCGGCGGTTGCTGGTAAGACCGATTATCTAAGAGGACTTAAAGAGAATATTATAATGGGGCGACTTATCCCTGCAGGGACCGGACTCAGGAGATATAAGTATCTGGATATAGTTGTAAATGAGACCTTTGCCTCGGCAGGTAGAGAGAGGACCGAGACAGATATAAATCCGGACCAGAAGTAGAATTCTTGTATTTAAACACCAACTTCACAATTTTTAAGTAATATGCTTCGATAGTTTTTTTACCAATCTTCTCGTTTGTTTAAGATATATTAAGGTTACGAATAAAGAATCTAAAATCTTATCTACAATCTACGCAGACGAGTAGCTCCTCCATCGGGACATTGGTCTTTTTTGAGATGAATTCAAGTTGTTCAATCGGTGCGTGATACCTCCCACACTTAGGACATACAGCGAGTTCAAATCTCTTTCTCCAGATAAGTCTGACCCCGTCCTTATCCTCCATAAATATGTGTCCTGTTGGACAGACCGCCGCACAGGCACCACAACCTATACAGGCATCTGATGCCTCCATAAAGGGAGGTGCTACTTTTTTATTTGGGCCTTTGCCAATTATTCCTATGGCTGAGACTCCTACAATACTTTCACAGGTTCTCACACACATATTACAGAGGATACATTTACCTTTATCTGTATCTTTATTATATCTGGGTTCTTTGATCCCGTATTTCGAAGCCATATATTGTATGACATCTGATTCCGGACATCTTGCAAGCAGGAGTTCAAGCACCGTCTTTCTGACCAGATTTACATCAGATGAAGCGGTATGAACCTCTTCAATATCCTTTGAAACAGGGAATAGGCAACTTGTTACTATTCTTGTTCTCCACTTTGTTTTGACCTCCACCACACAGAGTCTGCATCTACCATCAGAGCCAAGGGCTTCGTGATGACAGAGTGTGGGTATATAAAAACCATTTCTCCTTGCTACATCCAGCAGATATTCTCCCTCTTCCGCCTCAACGACTTTATTATCTATCTTAAATTTCACCATAATAAATCTCCTTACTCTATCGTTACCGCATCAAACCTGCAGACATCGTAGCAGATCTGACACTTAATACATCTACTCTGGTCAATAACATGTGGCTTCTGCTTCTCTCCTGATATACAGCCCACCGGACAATTTCTCGCACAGACCATACAGCCATTACACTTTTCATTAATTCTTATCGTGATGAGGTCCTTACAGACGCCAGCCCTGCACTTCTTCTGTTTAATATGCTCTTCATACTCCTCTCTAAAATACTTGATTGTGGAGAGCACAGGATTAGGTGCTGATTGCCCGAGTCCGCAGAGTGAGCCGAGTTTGATTGCCTTGCCAAGTTCTTCAAGATGCTCAATATCACCTTCCCTACCTTCACCCTTACATATTCTATCCACAATCTCATACATCCTCTTCACACCCTCTCTACAGGGGACACACTTCCCGCAGGACTCTTCAACCAGAAAGTTCAGGAAATATCTCGCCACATCCACCATACAGTTTCTGTCATCCATCACGATCATACCACCGGAGCCCATCATTGAGCCGAGTTCTACAAGAGTATCAAAATCAACAGGTGTATCCAGATACTTCTCAGGGATACAACCACCAGAAGGACCTCCGGTCTGAACCGCCTTAAACTTTCTGCCTTTCTGGATTCCTCCACCGAGTTTGAAGATAATATCTCTCAAAGTTATTCCCATCGGGACTTCAATAAGTCCGGTGTTATTTACTTTACCAACCAGAGAGAAGATCTTTGTCCCGGTGCTGTTCTTAGTTCCGATATTTGCAAACCACTCCCAGCCATTATTTATAATCAGAGGAACACACGCCCATGTCTCAACATTATTTAGATTTGTAGGCTTATCCCATAGTCCTCTCTCTACTGTATGGATATATTTTGCCCTTGGTTCTCCAATCTTCCCTTCAAGAGATTGCATAAGTGCCGTTGATTCTCCGCATACAAATGCACCACCACCTCTGAATATTCTTATATCAAACTTAAAACCGGTCCCGAAGATATTATCACCTAAAAGTCCAAGAGCCCTTGCGTCCTCAATAGCCTTTGTAAGCCTCCTGACAGCAAGCGGATACTCATCTCTCACATATATGTAGCCCTCATTTGAACCTATCGCATAGGCACCTATAATCATACCTTCAATGATTGCGTGTGGATTTCCCTCCATTAATGAACGGTCCATAAATGCGCCCGGGTCCCCTTCGTCTCCATTTGCCACAACATATTTTGGATTACCATGTGCGTTTCTACAGGACCTCCATTTTCTTCCGGTCCTGAATCCACCTCCACCTCTACCTCTCAGTCCAGATTTATCTACCCAGTCCACTATCTCTTCAGGGTCCATCTTGAGGGCTTTATAGAGTGCCCTGTAACCACCATACGCTATATAGTCATCTATACTCTCCGGGTCTATATAACCGTTTAAGGCAAGGACTATCTTCTGCTGGGCACTATAAAAGGGAATCTCTCTGGTAGCCACAAATTTCTTCTTCTTATCATTTGGGTCGGGGTATAAGAGATTCTCTGCAATCTTTTCAGCCTTCACTGTTTCAATAAGTGCTGTAACATCTGCATCAATATTCCTCTTCCCTACCATCTGATAGAATATATCGTTTTCACCAAAGACTACTATGGGTCCTCTCTCACAGAAGCCGTGACATCCGGTCTCAATTACCTTAACCCTCTCACTCAACCCCTCATTCTTAAGGGCAGATTTGAGCTTTTCAAGGACTTTCAATGCACCGGATGAGATACATCCTGTTCCACAGCATACTCTAATGGTCTTTTGAAAAGAGGAGTTACGCGCTAAAAAATCCTTCTTTATCTCTTCAAGTCTCTCAATTGAAATTGCCATAACTTATTCTCCAACATTTTTATATTCATTGATGATATTTTTAACAGAGGTCTGATTGACCTTCCCATAGTCCTTCTCGTCCACTCTAACGAGCGGTGCAAGTGCACAGGCCCCAAGGCAGTTGACTGATTCAAGCGTAAAGAGGCCGTCTTCTGAGGTACCGCCTCTCTTTACACCGAGGTCTCTCTCAAATGCCTCAAGGACACCCGGTGCCCCCTTCAGATGACAGGCAGTTCCCATACATACATGGATTGTATGCCTCCCTCTCGGGATAAGTGATAAGGATTTATAGAAGGTGGCCAGCTCATACCCCTTTACAACCGGGATATTTAGACTTTCACATACATATTTAATCGCCTCCTTGGGGAGATATCTATACTCTCGCTGAATATCCTGAAACATACTTAAAAGCAGAGATCTGTTGCTCTTGTATTTTGAGATTATACTGTCAAGTTTTGGCTTATCTATCTCCATAACACCTCCTACTTTAATTGGGAGAGCCTCTTGAGCTCTTCCCAGTGTTCTGTAGTCCTCTTCTGAATATATTCTATGTGCTCATCTGTTAGATGCCTGAACCTACCCTGCCCTTTTAAGTAATCCTTTACCGGTCTTAAAGGCTCGGGGTTGAATGTAATCCTATATCTGCCATTCTTAATTTCATAGAGCGGGAATATCCCTGTCTCCACTGCAAGTCTTCCATACTTTATTGCCGCCTCTGATGGTATCCTCCATCCAGTTGGACATACAGATAAAAAGTGTAGATATGAAGGGCCATCTGCCATCTTTGCCTGCTTTACCTTCTCAATGAGGTCAAATGGATAGGAGGGACACGCCGTAGCCACATAAGGTATATTATGGGCTGCTGCAATCTTTACCATATCCTTCTTCCATGTACTCTGACCAATAGAGACCTTCCCTGCCGGGGAGGTTGTAGTAGATGCACCATAAGGTGTGGAAGAGGACCTCTGAATACCGGTATTCATATAAGCCTCATTATCCACACAGATATAGGTAAATTTATGATACCTCTCCAGTGCGCCGGATAGAGCCTGAAGCCCTATATCAGCAGTCCCACCGTCCCCGCCAATTGCCACTATATGCACATCCTTATCGGGGACCTTCCCCTTCTTCCTGAGGATCTTCAATCCCGCTTCAATACCTGATGCAACTGCTGCTGCATTTTCAAATGCCACATGAATCCATGGTAGGGTCCACGCTGTTGTAGGAAGAGGTGTGGAGATAATCTCCATACATCCAGTTGCCATTGCAATAATGGTATCTTTCCCAAAGATTTTAAGTGCGTGCCTTAATGCCAGAATCTCGGCGCACCCCTGACAGGCTCTGTGTCCCGAAACGGCAAATTCCTCTTTGGGTACTACATTTGGTGCATAAATTTCAATATTTGGTAACATCATTCTCTGACTCCTATAACTTTGTAATTTGTTTTATCTGGCTTTTTAAGCTTCTTTGAAGGTTTTACAACTTCGTTGAAAATTGCAATAAAGTCATCGGGTAATACATCCCTTCCACCCAGACCAACTATGTAATTAGAAAGTTTAGCCTTAATATTATATCTCTGACAGAGTGCCGCTATCTCATTGTAGACTGGACCATTCATGCCACCCCCCGGCATAGCCCTATCAATGACAATAATATTCTTCTTCCCTTCTAAAAGTTTAGCGAGATCTACATCTGCAAAAGGTCTGAAAAGTCTAATCTTTATCAATCCGGGCGACCTCTTTTCCTTCTTCATAGTATCAATCGCAGTCATAATATTTTCGTTTATTGAACCCATTGCAATAAATACCGTATCCGATTTTTCAAGATTATAAGTCTCAAGTATATTGTATTTTCTCTTAAACCTCTTTGAGTAGTCGGCAAGAACCTCTTTAATTACAGGGAGTGAATTTATAATTGCCATCTCCTGAGCAAACTTTGCCTCGGTATAAAGCTCTGGTGTGGCATATGCACCCATTGTAACTGGCTTATCTGGATGAAGAGAATATAAAGGTTTGTATTCGGGTAGAAACCTGTCAACCTCTTCCTGTTCAGGGAATTCAATCGGTTCTACGACATGTGAGAGCTGGAAACCATCCAGATTTACCATTACTGGCAACAAGACCCTGTGGTCTTCTGCAATCCTGAATGCCATAATGATGGAATCTACGACCTCCTGACCATTTTCACAGAACAACTGAATCCAGCCGGCATCTCTTGCCGCCATTACATCTGAATGGTCATTCCAGATAGATAGTGGTGCAGAGAGCGCCCTGTTTGCCACCGCCATCACTATCGGGAGCCTTAATGCAGATGCAATAAATAATATCTCGTGCATCAATTCAAGCCCCTGAGCACTCGTGGATGTAAAGGTCCTCGCACCCGCCGCCGATGCCCCAACACAGGCAGACATCGCTGAATGCTCTGATTCAACTGTCACATAAACCGCATCAAGCTCCCCGTTTGCAACAAGTTCTGAGAGATGCTCAACGATGTGTGTCTGTGGTGTAATTGGATATGCGGCTATAGCCTCAACCCTTGCAAGCCTTGCAGCCTCTGATGCGGCTATTGATACCTCTATTCCTTTTCTCATTTTTCATCCTCCACCATTTTTATTGCCTTTGGCCAGCATTCGTGGGCACATATTCCACAACCTTTGCAATAATCAAGATTGGCAGTAAAAAATCCATCTGCCTTTTGATAGATTGCTGCATCTGGACAATATAACCAGCAGAGCCCGCATTTAATACATCTGGACTCGTCCCAGACTGGTTTCATTGAACGCCATCCGCCGGTCCTGTACTCCTTTGCAGAACCTACTTCTTCTATTACGCAACCAACTTTTAATTCGTGCCATTTATATTCTTCCATTGGCTTCGGCATATTATAACTCCTTTATTACTGTCTCTTTATAAGCTCTCTTCAGGGCGTTTATATTTTTTTCAGCAATCCTTCCAAAACGCTCTTTCACAGGCTCTTCAATTGATTTAAGCTTTATTGCATCAGTGGCTTTTATTAGAGCACCCAGCATCGTAGTATTGACAATATTTACGCCCATCTCTTCTTTTGCAATCTTATAGGCGTCAACAAGGGCTATCTTGAACCCGCTGAACTTATCTTTTAGTCCCGAATAATCCTTAGATGTGTTTACTACTACAATACCACCTTTCTTTAATCCAGATGTTGGATTTGCTACATCTATCAGTGAGGGGTCAAGAATTACTACTACATCAGGGGAATATATTTTGGATCTGATACGAATAGGTTTGTCGGATATCCTGAGAAATGCCATAACCGGTGCACCTCTTCTTTCAGGACCGAATGAGGGAAAGCCCTGTGCATACTTCCCTTCAGATATAGCAGATACAGCAAAGAGCTCTACAGAGGTAACCGCCCCCTGTCCACCTCTCCCGTGAAATCTGATTTCAAGCATAAAATACCTTCCTTCCGTAAAAAGGTAAGTTCATCATTGTAAAAAAATGTCTTCTTTCACAAACAGTCCCACAAGAAGACGGAGTGATAATATTAAGTTAGACCCTCTTGTCAATAAAAAATGAGGTCTTTTAAAATGTTGTTTATCAACTTTTGTTCTGCTGAAAAAAATAAGATTAAATCGTTGCTTTATTCTAAGAAATGATTAGATTTATAGACTATGAGGCGCTCTGGATTTGTAGCAATAATAGGATTACCCAATGCAGGTAAATCCACTCTCTTAAATACCATCATCAGACAGAGGCTTTCTATTGTAAGCCCGAGACCGCAGACCACAAGATACAGGATAGAGGGGATTTATACATCTGAAAATACTCAGATAATATTCGTTGATACTCCCGGATTTATCAGAGCGGAGTCGGGCCTAAATCATATCCTGCAGATTGAGATTGAGGAGGCAATAAGTAGTTCGGATATCATTTTGATGCTTCTTGAACCTAAGAATTTTACAATATTTGAGAATCCTGATGAGACCTTTGAGAGATTCAAAAAGAGAATTGAGGAATCAAAGAAACCATTTATTATTGCAATAAATAAGTGCGATTTATTAAAGCCAGACGAGATAAAAGAGAAGAAGGAGAAGATTTATAGACTGAATCTCACCTCAGAGATAGTTGAGATATCTGCGTTGAACAATACAAATATAGACAGATTGATTGATATCATTGAAAGATATCTGCCAGAAGGAGAATTTCTATTTGACCCCGAACAGATAGCCATAAAGAGTGAGAGATTTATCGCACAGGAGATGATAAGAGAGCAGCTATTTTACCTATTAAAGAAAGAGATTCCTTACGAATGTGCAGTTACAATTGAAGAATTTGATGAATCAGAAAGATTTAGTGAAAAAGGGATTGTCAGAATCAGTGGGGTGATATATGTTGCTCGCGAGTCATTAAAGCCAATTGTGATTGGCAGGGGCGGAGATATGATTAAAAAGATTGGAACTCAGGCAAGAAAAAACATTGAAGAACTTCTTGGATGCAAGGTATTCTTAAATCTCAAAGTTATAGTAAAAAAGAATTGGAATAAAGATAGATTCTTCCTCTCTGATCTTGGATATGAGAAGGTATGAGCTTTAAAGTTGCATTAATTGGTAGACCAAATGTTGGCAAGTCCACTCTATTTAATAGATTGAGCGGTAGAAGGGTCTCAATTGTGCTGGACCGTCCGGGAGTCACTCGTGATAGAAAAGAGGTAGAAATAGAAGATGAAGGAATAAAAGTCCAGTTGATTGATACAGGCGGATTTATTGTATCTGAAGAGATTGACAGATTCACTTCACTTGTCAGAAATCAGATTCAGAAGGCAATAGACGCAGCTGACCTCATACTCTTTATAACAGATGCAAAAGATGGTTGTACTGCATTTGATATGGAAATTGCAAATATGCTAAGACCACGCTTACACAATGTCTTACCGGTGGTCAACAAATGTGATAACGAGATTGAACAGAATCTCAATTTCTCTGAATTTTACAAGCTCGGTCTTGGTGAGCTATTTGTTGTATCTGCCACCACAGGATTTGGGATAGAAAAATTAAAAAGAGAGATTTTTAATCGTGCCATAATGAATTCAAATGACTCTGAGTCGTTACCAGAAGAGACAAAAAGACAAATTAATATAGCAATATTGGGAACTCCAAATGTAGGCAAGTCTTCATTCATAAACTCATTGATAAAAGATGAGCGTCTAATCGTTTCAGAACTGCCCGGTACAACAGTTGATACAGTTGATGTAAAATTCAATTACAATGGATTTGAATTTGTATTTATAGATACAGCAGGGATAAGGCGAAAGAAGAAAATAAAAGATGAGCTTGAGGAGATATCGGTCAAAAAGAGTATCGCCACCATTGATCGTGCATCAGTTGTAATTATAATGATTGATGCCAATGAGGAGATATCTGAACAGACCAAGAGGATTGTAAGTCTGACAGAGGAGAGAAGACGCGGGATGATATTCTTTGCAAATAAATGGGATCTGGTTCAGAAGAGTAAGAAATATAAGAATGAAAGGGCATTTATGAAGGAGTTTTACTATGTCTTCAAGGCAAACACATATGTGCCACTTGTAATAGACTCGGCTTTGAGACTGAAATCAAGAAATGACATATTAAATCTTATTATAAAGACTGATGAAAATTTCAAGAGGCGTGTTAAGACAGCTGAACTAAATGAATTATTAGAACAAATACAAAATGAACATCCCCCACACGGGACAAAAGGTAGAATGATAAAATTTTTCTATGGGGCTCAGACAGAAGAGGCACCCCCAAATTTCACAATATTTGCAAACTACCCCGATGAGATACACTTTGCTTACAAAAGATACCTCATTAACAAAATCAGAGAGAGATTTGATTTTGAAGGGATACCCTTAAGAGTAAATTTTAAGGGCAGGTCCAGAGATTAGCAGAATCCTCTACTGTCAGGACGATATATCTGAATCTTGAGGTCAATTTTCTCAACCCCTTTTATGCAGTTTGCACAGTAATTTGTAAGTATTACACAGGGGCGAACTATCTCAATACCGCTCTGGGCTTTTAGCATATTCAATACCCCTTCTGTCACAACACCTGTTGAGCCACAATTGGAACACTTAAAGAGTGGATGTTTGAGTGCCAGAAGCAGACACTTCTCACAAAGAAATTCAGATTTATTTGTCCTCCCCTCTCTCTTACAGATAAAGCATCTACCATTAGTATCGTTCAAATCAAGACTCCTCTTCTCTCCTCAATTATCTCTTTGCCCTCTTTCTATCATACCCCTTTTTGCCTTTCCTGCTTCCGATGCTCTTGATGGTTTCTTCATAGGTTCAATCCTGAAAGGGATCAACTTCTTCTTTCTTCTCTTTTTATTCATCTCCAAACCCTTCAGTAATTTTAAGATAAAATAAAATAAAAACAACAAAAAAACTATCCGCTTCTTTTTTCTCTTTTATATAATGAAATTAAAGGCCCTGAAATCCCTTTTGCAAAATCTTAATGAAAAAATCGCTTATCACACTTAAAAGCGCCGTCCCTTTTATCATTCCGTAGATACCTGCATAAAGTGGAAACTGTATCACAACTCCAATAATCAAAGATGCACCATTTTGGGCAGCTCTTACGAAAGCCTTAGGTGATGGGTGCAGTAGAAATCCAAGCCCGAGGAATATCATATTTACTTTATTTAAAGAGAGATTGAATCTTCCCTCTACAATTTCAACTACATTATAAATGAGAATCAAGATGAATATTACGAGGTTCAACAAATACGAGTTCTCCAATCTCTGAGATAAACTACTCTCTTCTTCCTCTATTTTCTCCTCTGTCTTGATCTCATCTGCAACCTTTATTTCCTCATCAGTTGGAGAATAAAGCTGATATACCATAAAAAAGCATTATTATAAAGACAATTGACATAATTATAATGTTCTGAATTGAAAAGATGGTTTCAGTTACAGGCACAACTCCGGTCTTTAAGGCAAGAAAATGATTTTCAGTTGCAAGCAAAAGTGGCACAGAGCCCGAAAGTCCACCATGCCATAGGGTTTAAGGTCCCAGATATGCCACAGCCACAAGGAAAACATAATTTATGTCTCTTCTCAAGGAATATGCGGTCCTCACCAGCATAGCACCCAGAATCAAACCGAATCCCCAATTGATAAAGCATCCGAGCATTGAGATAGCAGCAACGACCACAGCAAGAGAGCGTCCATTCTTTGGAGACTTTATTATTAGAATCAGGATATGCTTTACAGATCCTGATACTGCAAGGATATATCCCGAGAGGATTATCAGTGACATCTGCATCCCAAATTCAAGTAGTGTAAAGAAGCCATTACCCCAGCCCAAAAAGGTGTTGATTAAGGAAGAAGAGAAGGCCCTTTTCAGATAAAATATCTCTGATGCAACAGAGGCTAAAAATACCACAATTGTGAGGAGTATAGCTATTGTAAACGCATCTGGAACAACTCTACTCAAAAAATAGTTTATATCAATTATGAGCCTTTTTAAGGATTTCATCTTTAGTAGATTATTCTCCTTGCAGATGGGTCTATCTGGGTGAGTATTTCATAATTGATTGTATCAGAGAGATGAGCCAGATCTTCTGCTGTTATCATCTCCTTCTCAGATCTACCGAGTAGTATAACCTCATCCAGCACCTGTACTCCCTCAATATCTGTTATATCAATCATTGTAATATTCATACAGACCCTTCCCACAATCGGCGCGCGCCTGCCGTTTACAATTACATACGCACTATTTGAAAATGCCCTTCTATAGCCATTCGCATACCCGACGGGAAGTATCCCTATCTTCATATCCCTCGTAGCCCTGTATGTACAGCCATATCCAATATATTCAGAGTTTTTCACCCTCTTTATCTGAATCAGGCGGGTTCTAACTGACATCACTGGCAGGAGGTTTGGTTTTTCAATATTCATATGTCCTGCAGAGACGAATGTCTCTTTTGATGGCCAGTGTCCATAGAGACTGATACCGACTCTTATAAAATCAAAATGAGTCTCAGGGAAGAGGATCGCCGCAGCCGAACAGGCGGTATGTCTGAATTCAAAAATTAAACCATGTCTCTCAAACTCATTTAGAAAATATCTGTAGTTATTGAGTTGAAACATCGCATAGGAGTGATCGGTGGTATCTTCTATATTTGCAAAGTGTGTATATATTCCTCTCAACCTGACCTTTTTCACCTCAGAGATGATCTCACAAATGGAGTCAATCTCCTCTCTGATAACCCCCTGCCTGTTGGTCCCTGTCTCCACCTTGAGATGTATAAATGGAGGGGTTCGTGTCCCCCTGATTACCTCTACAAGATTCTTGAGGTTGTCAAGAGAACCCACAGTGATTTCAAACCCTCTCTCAACGGCCTCTCTCAGTTCCTCATTATAGAGTGACTGAAATATAAGCACAGTTGAATCAGGTATTATCTCCCTCACTCTTATTGCCTCATCAAGGGTAAAAACACCAAACTTACGAATCTTTGTATCCCTCAATATCGTCAGGATCTCTTTCAGCCCGTGACCATAGGCATTGGCTTTTACAACAGCCATCACCCTATCAGAGTGATGGGTTATTCTGATAAATTCTGAGACATTATTAATCAGTGCATCTCTATTCAAAAACACATCCAGTACACTCATTATGAAATCCTTTCAATCTTTGCACCGAGGAGCTTCATCTTTGAATCCAGATGTGCATACCCCCTGTCTATATGATAAATTCTGTTTATGATTGACTCACCATCAGCAGCAACTGCTGCAAGCACCAGTGCCGCGGATGCCCTCAAATCGGTCGCCATCAGATTTGCACCAGAAAGTTTTTTGACCCCCTTTATATAGGCGGTATTACCCTTTATCTCAATATCTGCCCCCATTCTCATAAGTTCAGGTATGTGCATAAATCTATTCTCAAAGATTGTCTCTTTCACAACTGACGAGCCATCCGCAAGTGTGGCAAGTGCAACAAATTGTGCCTGCATATCTGTGGGGAAGCCCGGATATGGCATCGTAATAATCTCAAATCCTTTTGCTCTGTGATTCATTGAAACTCTGACAGAATTTTTCATCCTTGTCACCTCTGCCCCTGCCTCCTCAAGTTTTATAAGGATATTGTCAAAGTATTCAACCTCACAATTACTAATAAGGATATCTCCGCGCGTAATAGCAGCAGCTACTGCATATGTCCCTGCCTCAATCCTATCTGAAATCAGCCTAAAATTACAACCCCTGAGTTCCTTCACGCCCTCAATGATTATTTTATCTGTACCTTCTCCCTCTATATGTGCCCCCATCTTATTAAGCATATTTGCAAGAGAGACTACCTCGGGTTCCTTTGCACAGTTCTCAAGCACTGTCGTCCCTTTTGCAAAGACTGCAGCCATCATAATATTTTCGGTGCCTGTCACTGTAACAATATCAAAGAAAAACTTTATCCCCTTCAATTGTCTGGCATTTACAAGCACATATCCGTGCTCCACTCTTACATCTGCACCCATCTGAGAAAGTGCCTTCAAATGCAGGTCTATTGGCCTCACACCTATTGCACAGCCGCCGGGGAGAGATACCTTTGCCCTCTTGTATTTTGTAACAAGCGGTCCCAAAACCAGCGATGATGCCCTCATCTTTCTCACTATATCATACGGCGCCTCAAATCTGTTAAGATTCTTACAACTCACCCTTACTCTATTTCCCTCTCTATCAAAGTCAGCATCCGCCCCCATATACCTCATAAGCTCTATAGTTGAATTCACATCCGAGACATCCGGCACATTTTTGAGAATAATAGGCTCATCTGTCAGTATAGATGCCGCAATACAGGGGAGTGCTGCATTCTTCGCACCAGAAATCCTTACCCTTCCAGCCAGTCTTGTTGGTCCGATAATCTTTAATCTATCCATAAATACCTCTTAATCCAGAATCTATGCCAATATCTATTCCTTATTGAGCATGCTTGCAATAAAAAACTATCCCAACAGACAGATAGAAAATTCAATCTATATCAGACCCGCCTTAATGCAAGGAATCTGTTCCTGTTTGAATAATCCTTCCCGCTGAAAAGAATCTCATATCTTCTGTGAATAATATCTTTATTGATAACAAAATCATCTCCATGTTCAAATACCAGTATCCCACCCTCTTTTATATGGAAATATGCCTCTTCAATCAATCTGTAGATTATCTCATCACCACTCTCCCCTCCATCAAGAGCCAGTATTGGTTCAAACTCTGAGATCTCGGGCATAAGATTTTTTAAAACCCATCTCCTTAAATATGGAGGATTACTCACAATCAGGTCAAAATTAGACTCATCAACTCCCTCTAAAAGAGAGGCTTGAATCAATGAGAATCTCTTTTCGGAACACAGGGTCTCAAAGTTCCTCCTTGCTACCATTAACGCCTTTTCACTGATATCAGAGGCAAATATTGTGGAGAGCGGGCTATTCTTCAGAATTGAAATAGCTATACATCCCGAGCCAGTCCCAATATCTATTACCTTACTATCCTCAGAGAGCCTTACCTCCTTTAATATCCATTCCACCATACATTCTGTCTCAGGTCTGGGTATGAGCACATTTCTGTCCACATAAAAAGTTTGCGACATAAACTCCTTGCGATTTAATATATAGGCAACTGGCTCTCTCTTCTTCCTCCTTCTGACAAATGCAAAAAACTTCTCCTTCTCATCCATATTCATAGGACGGTCATAATTTATATATAACTGCACACGACTCAGTGATAGGACCTCTGAGAGTAAAAGCTCGGCGTCCAGTCTAAAGGATTCAATCCCTGTAGATTTAAACTCGTTTATTGCCCACATCAGGGCAGACAGGACTGTCCCTTTCTTTATCTGCTCACTCATTGACTGCCTTTTTTCAATGCCTCCGCCTGATAATAAGTCCTGAGTGCGATTACAAGTTCTTCAATATCTCCATCAAGAATCATATCCAGTTTATGCGATGTAAATCCGATTCTATGGTCCGTTACTCTATTCTGTGGGAAATTGTATGTCCTTATCTTCTCAGCCCTCTCCCCGCTCCCGACCTGACTCTTTCTGGCATTTGCTATCTCCTTCTCCTGAGCCTCCCTCTCCATCTCAAAGAGCCTTGCCCTCAGAATCTTCAATGCACGCGCCTTATTCTTCTGCTGGGAACGTTCATCCTGACAGCTCACCACTATACCCGTAGGTTTATGAACAACCCTGACAGCTGAATCCGTTGTATTCACACCCTGACCACCTGGACCGGATGCCCTGCATACCTCAATCTCAAGGTCCTTCTCATCAATCTTTACATCAATCTCATCTGCCTCAGGCAGAACAGCCACTGTAGCAGTTGAGGTATGAATTCTACCGGATGCCTCTGTGACCGGTACCCTCTGCACTCTGTGGACTCCACTCTCATACTTTAAATTTGAGTAGACATCAGTGCCCGATATCATTGCAATAACCTCTTTTATTCCTTTGAGTCCAGTCGTATTCATTGAAAGGACTTCCACCTTCCACTTCTTTGAATCGGCAAATCTGGAATACATCCTGAATAAATCTCCTGCAAAGAGCGAAGCCTCTTCTCCACCTGTGCCTGCTCTAATCTCCAGAATTACATTCTTCTCATCATTCGGGTCTTTTGGTAGCAGAAGAATCTTTATCTCCTCTTTAAGACGCTCTATCTCAGCACTCAGACTTTCAACCTCAACCTTTGCCAGTTCTTTCATCTCAGCATCCTGCGAAGATAACACCTCCTTTGCGTCCTGAAGCTCCTTTTCCTTACTCTTGAGTTTTTTGAATTTCTCTACTATCGGTTCCAGCTGTGCCCTCTCCTTTGCAACCTTCTCAAACTCGGATCTGTTGGATATTAGCTGCGGGTCTGTCATTCTACCAGATAGCTCTTCAAATCTCTTTTCTATCTCTGAAAGCTTCTCATACATAAAAACACCTCAATAAAGAAATAATTATATCCTACAATTTTAAATTGATTTAATATTCCTAATGGACTCCGGAACTATTAATTATCTTATCACCATTCAGATATCTGCTCTTAAAATCATCCAGACTGTCAAATGTCATCACCCTTATATTCTCCTGAGGGCTTTCCTCTTCTTTCAAGACCGCCAGTATTGACATCATTGCCACCTCAAGCATATCATCGGTTGGAGGCTGCGTGGTGATCCTCTGCAAAAGTAGTCCAGGATAGATAAGAACTTTAAGTATAGGATTATTCTGGTATTTAGAAGAAAATTTCAAAAACTCATAGGATATACCTGCAATGGGAAACATTAGAATTATCTTAAGAATTACCATTATCGCATTATTTAACCATTTATTTGCCAGAAAATTTGGAACGAATGGAAATATTACTGCAAATACAAGTATTGAAACCAATATTACAATCAATAGAAAAGACGTCCCGCATCTCGGATGAAATGTCTTATACTTTCTGGCATTCTCAACAGATAGGTCCTCTCCATTCTCATAGACAAATATAGATTTATGCTCTGCCCCGTGATACATAAAGACCCTTCTAATATCCTTCATCAACGAGATGATGTAGAGATAACCTAAAAAGATTACCATCTTTATAATACCATCCACAAGGTGAAATAAGATAGTGGAGACAGTCAGTTCATAACCGACCATTTTAGAGAAGAAGATTGTAAGATAGTGGGGGATGGCTACAAAGAGTAAGAGCCCAAAGCCAAATGCCACAGTCATTGTCATAATTATCGCCATATCCGACTGCCTCTTCTCCTTCTCCTCCTCTGGCATACTCACCTTTGCAGAGAAATTAAGGGCAGAGATTCCATTAAATAAGGTCTCAAGTAGGACCACAGAGCCTCTCATAAATGGTAGTCTTAATATCTTCCATCTCTCCCAGAGGGAGACCCACTTTCTGATAGAAAGTTCAATCTTATTATCTGGTCTTCTGACCGCTATTGCAAATGCCTTTGGAGAGCGCATCATCACACCCTCTATCACCGCCTGACCACCAACATTAATTCTCTTCATAATTACCTCTTCACCCTCCCCTCCGCCTCCTTCACCATCCCTTCAATCTCCTTATCATCCTCATAGGCTGTATCCATAGATACCACCCTGTTGAAATAATAAGGAGGGATAAGATTCCTCTCAGAATTCTTCTTCAATTCTGCTATCTGTTCGCTTAGCATCTTTACCTTCATAAGGGTTGTTGAATCGTTTTTATAAAACTCCTCGGGGCTCTTCCCCTTTGTAGGTTCAAGTAATTTATTGAGCTCCTTCTCAAACCTCTTAATCGTAAATCCATTCTCAACACTCTGTGTTGCATCTTTCATCACCTGTGTCTTGAGTGAACCAATAAACCCAATATGCCCTACTGCCTGTCCCCTTCTATAGCCATAGACAGTCAGGACATTTCCATCCTTTCTGGGGGCGCTCATCCAGCCACCATCATGTGAACCAATCAATAGATTCAGTTTAGAATCTGCCATATCCTTTAAAAAGTTTATATCATTGCTGTATCCGAGATGAGAGAGTAATATATTAAATTCACACCCAGATTTTTCAAACTCTGATAGAATCTGTTTTGCGGTTGATACTGGCTCAAGCACCTCATACTCATCACTCTTATATAAATCCTTGGATATGAGCGCAAACACACAGACCTTCTTCCCGTACCTCTTATCTATATATACCCTATCAAAGACCGTCTCCTTCTTATCCTTTTTTACAAGATTTGAAAGGAGGGTCTTGAAATCTCCTCTCTTAACCTTCTTTTCTAAAAAATCCACACCCATTCTCAGATCAACCTCCCCGGGGACAAACACATCCAACCCCATCTTATTGAATGCATCCACAAACATATCTACCATTTGAGATTGAGACCTTGCCTGCTCTGAGTCTACACCGGGCTTAAAGAATGTATCCCCAAGCTCAAAGTAGTAAACACCTCTGTAATTCTTCCTCACCTCTTTTATAAAACTCGCCTTCCTTGGAAGACCACCGGTTGGATGTCCCGGACAACCACAGTGTGAGGTCTCACCCCACATATCAGAAGAGTAGATAATATTCAGCTCATTACTCCTTGAGCATCCAGAAAGAAACAGGAAGAACAATAAAAAGAATGAAAATCTTTTCATAATATACCTCAAAAGATACGCAACAAACTTAATATCAAAAGAACCTTATTTCAAGACAAAAAGACACTTTTCATTACCCAACTTCCTGTGATATAAAATTTTTGAAATCATCTCATAAGAATATCTGCCCCTGCTTACTATAATCAACAAAGCTCAAAAATTGAGTTATTATAAATGGGTCTTTCTGGATATTTGTAAATTTAATTCTTTTAATGCATAAGACATATATTCCGTTACTTTTGCAAAGGCCTCTTTACATATTTCTCTAATCGGACACTTTTCACATTCACCGTATATAGTTTGATCCAATGAATTGATATTAAGTGTAATGCCTGCATTATTTCTCTGAGATACTAAAATCGGAATCAAACTCAGGAAAATGTCTCTATATTCCGGGTTTCTTTTCTCATTGACAGACCGCATACTTTGTCTTTCCAGCATTTGCTCAAGTTCTCTAATCAGAGAATGGTAATCTCTGTCTATTTCCACTGACCTTATAGAATCTCTAAATCTTATATCTTTGGCTCTTTTGCAATTTAATGCTTTCATAGCATCTCTGATTTTTTTCTGGGGCCTTACAAATGGAAAAATTTTAGGAACGTAGTCAATTGCAATTGATTCATCCCAATGATCTCTAAACCTTCTATAGACTTCCTCCAATATATCCAGTTCTTTTCCCTTCATTTAAAATACCTCCTATTAATCTTTTGGTAGTGTAAACAATCTCTGAGCTGAATATCCTTTGAATCATTTCTTACCTCTTATGTATTTAACAAATATATAATCTTCACCATTTTGTCAAGTTTTTAAGGAGAGGTCCCTGAGAAGAAGCTGTCTGCGATTCATAAAATCTTCCATAGCCTGTGGATAACCTATTGGTAGATATCCTCTGAACAATATACGATTGAAGCAAGAAAGTATTCCAGTAATTTTATCTTTATGCTTCTTATAAAATAATTCCACAGCATCTCCTTTGGTGATAGTTTCTGGGCAAAGTTGGAGTAAAGTATCCATTTATCTACCCTATATTAAGATATTACATAAAGAGGATGCCCAGGCTATGCCGAATTAGAGAACAAATTTTGAGACTTTTTGGTTTATTATTATCTGTAGTTATGATATATAGATATATGTAAGCGAGGTGGGATTTATGAAGCGTTATATAAAAAGTATATCTATGTTGACTTCATTGATTGTCATCTCTCTTCTTCTCTCCTGCTCAGATGAGGAAGGGTCATCAGGGTTAAATGTGAAGCCATATTTTGGAGTTATAGAGAGATATGCCTGCGATATAAATAATCCCCCGAAATATGGGGAGGCTCCATGCGATATTGACTCATTTAGGCTCTGTGCGTATTCAGAGAAGTTGAATTCAATAATCTGCAATGAATATTCAGTAGACGAAGGTAAGAGTGGTGCACAATTAAAGCTTCCAGAGGCTGAAGACTTCAGAATCTTTTTTCAGGGCTTCAACAAAGAAAAACCAGATCTGATGTTGTGGTGTGGGGCAACAGATAGGATAAGTCTTAAGAAGGGAGAGAAGAAGGATATCTCTGTATTCATTGGCAGATGCTCTGACTTTGTATTTACAAGAAATAAGATGAATTCTAAGAGAGCGTTTCATACCTCTACCCTTCTTAAGGATGGGAGAGTGTTGATAGCAGGTGGTATTTCTTCAGTATCTTCTAATTCCTGTGATCCAAATTGTGATGGGAGGAATTGCAAACCATATTGTAGAATTGCAGAGGCGATCTCTGATGTGGAGATATATGACTTTAGAACTGGAGAATTCAAAAAGGTAGGTAAATTAAATATTCCAAGGGCATTACATACAGCCACTTTATTGGAGGATGGTAGGGTAATCATTGCCGGTGGCTCAAAGAGTGTAAGGTTATATCTTACACCAGATAAAAATAAGCCATTTGTTATGCCAGATTCTATGGATGAGGCATCAATAACTATTGAGGTATTTGATCCGACTACAAATTCATTTAAGAAGATTCAATCTGAAGTGAGCAGGGCGATGCACACCGCCTATCTTGCGCCCAGTGGTAAGATATATGCCTTTGGCGGAATTAGTAATAATAGTGGAGATTTTGAGAGTAGGATTGCGGAGATAGATCCATCGAGAGGCTTTGTGGATACAAAAATCTCGCTTACAATAGGGAGAATTATGCCATCTATTGTGGATTTCTCAACCGTGGATTCAACTTCAACTGCTGCTGCTCTGGTCGGCGGGGCAGTGATTGATGAGGAGAATGATAAAGGGAATTCATTTGATATAATCTCCTTTGCGGACGCAACGCCTTCTGTTAAAGAGCACAGGTACTCAGTAAAAGATGGATATATACTTTCTTCTTTTGGTCTAAATGCCCTCCCTGTGGACAATGGGAAGTTTCTACTATGTGGTGGCCTTTTTATGAAAGATATAAAGATAGGTTTTGCTGGTAGTGATATAGAAGTGGTCGCTAATAACCCTCTGGACTATGCATATTATTTTGACATAAACAACAATAATGTTTCTAATCCCGAACGAAATAATAATATGCTCTCAAGAAGGGTGCTATATCAGATGATATATATGCACTCAAAAAATCCCAGAATCCTCATAACTGGTGGATTTGAAGCGGCAAATCCGGAGTATGCCTCTGATGATAGTTTTCTACCTTATGTACCGGGTAGAGATGTAGAATTATTTCTTGTACACTCTGAACTCTTTGATTCAATCCATCCAGCCGGGATAGTTAATCCCGCAAATCCAGTTGTTAGAATGAATGAGGCCCGTGCCGGTCATACAATCCAGATGCTTCCAGACCAGACAATACTCGTTGTTGGAGGATTTTCTTCTCCAAATACAATCTCGGATACCGCTGAGGTCTTTCAGCCATATTCAACAGATAAAGATGTTTCATTGCTTGTTTATTGATTGTAAGAGTAAAAGTATATGAAGTATAAGATACTTACTGTTGGGCCGCTTGAGACAAACTGTTATATATTATATACTGATGGTCCAGAATGCGTTGTGGTGGACCCGGGTTTTGAGGCCGAATTAATTAAAGATACTCTATCAGAGATAAAGAAGAGTCCAAAATATGCCCTTCTAACTCATACACATTTTGACCATACAGGTGCATTAAGGGAACTAAAAGATGAATTTAAGGATATGAAGATTCTCCTGCATCCGATGGAGAGAGATATGCTCACCGGTCAATCAGGCTTTGCCCGATTTTTTGGTATAAAGATTAAAGAGCCACCTCCTCCCGATGGATTGATAGATGAAGGTGATAAAATCGCCTTTTCAGATGAAAGTCTGGAAGTCCTTTATACACCCGGCCATTCTTTGGGTTCAATCTCTTTTCTCAACAGGGCTGATAGATTTGTTCTGGTGGGAGATTTGCTATTTGAGGGTTCTATCGGAAGGACAGATTTCCCCGGAGGTTCATTTGAAGAGATAAAGAGGAGTATTCAGAAGAAAATCTATACATTGCCTGATGACTTTCTTGTACTTCCCGGACATGGCAATATTACAAAAGTAGGTGCTGAAAAGAGAACCAATCCTTTTGTGAGGGGAGAAAATATTTGATTCCTGCTCTTGTAATTCTCCTTTTTTTGGCAGCACTATTTTTTATCTTTGTCCCTGTTCTTCCACCCGGGCTATTTATATTCGCAGCCTACCTTATTTATGCTTACCATACAGATTTTGTAGTTTTTAATAGTCTGGTTCTGATGGTAGTAGGGTTCTTCTGTATATTGTCACTCTTCATAGATAATATTATGACCTTCATTGGTGCAAGGGTCTTTAAGGCATCTCGCCTCTCAATTTTAGGTATGCTGATAGGAATGGTCTCTGGATTTATAGTTGGTGGGCCAATCGGTCTGTTAATTGGTGTATTTCTCGGTTCATTTTTGGGTGAATTTGTAAATTCAATGTTGATTGGCAGGTCCTTTATTGTGGCAATGGGCTCACTCGCTGGATATTTTGCAGGGGTTTTTCTGAAGTTCATTCTTATTGGTGGCCTCATATTCTATTTTATACTCAAAGTATTGATTTTAAAAAGGTAGGTGGTAAGATGAAAAATGTTGGCATTGGTTTGTTTGTCATTATCTTATCTCTCGCCTGTTCAGAGGAGAGAGTAATTTATAATGGAGATGTTGCTGCAAGAGATGTTTATAACTCTCAAGATGCTGGAAGTGAACTCCCGACGGATGCAAATATTGAAGAGAGACTCATTGAATATGTTAATCCTTTTATTGGAACTGGTGGTATAGGTTTTGGTGTAGGTTCTATGGCACCCGGTGCAGGTGCACCCTTTTCAATGATGAAGTTATCACCTGACACCGCAATGACAAATGGAGCGGTCCCATTCTATCACTGCGCAGGGTATTATTATGAGGATGAATACATAGTTGGCTTCTCTCATAATCATCTCATAGGTGTTGGTGTTACTGATCTGGGAAATATACTCTTTATGCCAATAACAGAATTCTCAGATGAGATGGTAAGCTGGGTGAGGTATCGTGCGCCACTTGACCATTCTCTTGAAAGTGCCTCGCCCGGATATTACTCTGTCTACCTCAAAGATAGAGACATAAATGTGGGCCTCACTGTAAGAAGTAGAAGTGGCATTCACAGGTATGAATATAAAGGAAGTAAAGATATATATGGGTTGGTTGTGGATCTTGACGCCGCTAGTGGTTTTATGAGAGTGGAGGATGAGGAGATTGTGATTGACTCTGAAAATAATGTATTTTATGGCTCTGTAAAGTCCATGGGGCAATTTTCAGATAGATATGGTGGCATAAAAGTATACTTCTATGCGGTGCCAGATAAAAGAATCTCAGAATATAAGTTGTATAAAAATAGAAAATATATAGAAGGTAATTCAGCAAAGGGTAACGATATAGCGGCACTCCTGACTTTCAAGGACGCAAAGGTCTTAAATATCAGAGTGGGCATCTCTTATGTAGATATAGATGGTGCAAGAAGGAATCTTCAGAGTGAGATTCCGGATTTTAATTTTGATGTATATAAGAATAAAACAGAGGGAGATTGGGAATCTATCTTATCTTTTGTAAAAATCAAGACAGATAATAAGAGGGACAAAAGGATATTTTATACGGCTCTCTATCACCTCTTTCAGATACCTACCCTGTTTACTGATGTAGACAGAAGATACAGAGGGTTTGATAATCAGATTCATATTGCTGAGGACTTTACTTACTATTCAGATTTCTCCCTCTGGGATACATATCGCACCTTTCATCCTTTAATTTCATTATTATTCCCTCAGATTCAGAGAGATATGAATACATCACTGATTAAGATGTATGAGCAGGGCGGTTATCTGCCCCGATGGCCAATGGGAATCGGTGATTCAGGCTCAATGGTTGGTGAGAGTGCAAATATTGTATTCGCTGATTCTTTGCTCAGAGGTGTTGATGGATGGGATGTAAATAAGGCTTATGAGGCGATGCTGAAGACCGCTGATAAACCAAAGGACCCAGATTCATATTATGGTGGCAGGGATTCAATTGAGGAGTATATCTCGCTTGGATATGTACCAGCGGATAAGAGCAGTGGTTCGGTGTCCAAGACTCAGGAATATACCTATGATGATTATGCAATAGCAATAGTTGCAAAGTATCTGAATAAAGAGGAGGATTATAATAGATTTGCTGCACGTTCAAAGTTTTATAAAAATCTCTTTAAATCGGATATAAAGTTCTTTGTTGCAAAAAATTCTGATGGGAGCTTTATCTCTGACTTTATTCCCACATCTCAGTCACAATATTATGTAGAGGGGAATGCCTATCAATATAGATTCTTCGTTCCATACGATTCAGCAGGGTTATCTGACCTGTTTGGTGGCAGGGATGCACTATTTGAATCATTAAATGAACTGTTTAATAATTCTGTTGAAGAGTTTAAATCTGAGCCAACCACTCTTCTTCCACGAAAATACTACTGGCACAGCAATGAGCCCTGCATACTCGTCCCGTTTATATTCTGTGACCTTGGAGATTGCAACAGTACCAACAGATGGAACAGATGGATATTTAAGGTCTCATATAAAGATGCCCCTGATGGATTGCCCGGCAATGATGATGGAGGGACGATGTCTGCGTGGTATATTATGAGCTCGCTCGGGATTATGACTTTACCAGTAAAGGATTATTATCTGATTGGTACACCGTTATTTGAGGAGAGTGAAATTAGAGTAAGGGATAAGATAATAAAAATAAAGACCAAAAATTATTCACGAGATAAATATAGTGTCAGACAGGTAAGATTCAACGGCAATCCAGTTCAGGATTTTAGAATCAGTCATTCAGAGTTGATAAAAGGCGGAGATATTGAAATAGAATTTGAATAATGCTCCCCAATCTGGTTTTATGCCCTGTTGAGGTTTTTGTGGGGAAATTATTGTGAAATCTGTGGTTTTTCTCCGTCTATTTATTGAAATGACAGAAAAGGCAAAAATAGTAATTGAAAATTATTATCTGTTGGGATAATATTACGCCAGTCTTATGATGAAAAAATATCTTAAAATTTTCCTTATAACACTTCTCTTGAGTTGTTCTGCTATTGGTGATAAGCCAGAGGAATTCAGAGAAGAACCGAAAAATCCCGAGTATTATAGCCTGCTCGGTCACTTCATATATCTCTCAGATTCAGATCAACTCTCAGGGTTGTCTGATGCGGTAAGGATTCTTATGAAGACAAATCAACTGAGAGATCTGGTGGACTCACTTGATATTGCAATAAAGAGCGTAGGAGGGCCAAATCTCAAGAGAATAATTAGAGAGGTAATAATGGACCCATCAGTGATGGAGTTTTTTAAATCCGAAGGTCCTATCTCTAAGTTGCTTGAATATCCGGATATAGATAAGAGTCTGGATATATTACATATCTTAAACAGGAATGGGGCTGTGCATAACGGACTTATACCGCTATTGAAGGTGGCTTATGATTCCCCGCTTTTGACTGACTTTTACGATGCTGTATCCTTTCTTCTGGATAAGGGATATATTCAGGACGCAATAGGTATAATAGCTGGCATGACAGAGGAGAAGGTTGAACTTAAGCAATCTCAGGGCACAAAGAAGGTTCCAGCCACCGTTCCGCTGAATGTGGCGCTTACATATATACTCCAAAAAGATGCTGTAGAGGGGATGGTGGTAAATACCGTTGATTTACTTCGTTATGACTCTATAAAGAATCTGGTTGCCATTCTTGGTGTTGAATTGAAAGAGATGAGTAACGAGGAGGAGAGGACAAAGGGGATCTTTCAGAAATTGGGTGAGGTGGTAGGCGGTATCAACAGAAGCCATATTGAGGCATTGAGAAAACTGGTGAAGAACTTTCTTATCCAGAGTATCAATATAAAGGAGAAAGATGGAAATGTCTCACAGATCAATATGTTGGATAAATTGTATTCAATAATTGGGACAGATGGAAAGAATGGTACAGCAATTATAAACTTCTTGAGGTCTTTAGGGCGGGAGGAGATTAATAAAATAGGGCCCGAACTTGCAGTTTTCTTTGAGAAACACTGCAATGATGGCGTCCCTGATTCAGAGGTTACCGAGCAGAACTACTCCTGCTTTATGCAGATGATAAGGATGGTCAATTCAACATATCAGAAAGAGACGGTCTTAGATGAAGAGTCCAGAAAGCTCGGTGCGGAGATCCTTGGACCTGTGTGCACAAAGTATTTAAAGGAGGGTGACCCACTATTTCAGGACCTCTATAAAGGTTATCCAAAGATTCCAGTCTTTCCAAAGAATACAGCGGTCTCATATCACTTTGAACTCGCAAAGAGGACACCTGAGCAGGCATCTGGATTTACATCTTATATAAATTGCCTTTTGCACAATAAACTTGGGGATATCCCTATGTATGAGAAGCTTGGATTTAGTTGGGATATAGATGTAGAGGGGTTTGCAGCTCTTGATGCCATTGGCAGATCTGGTTTTTTCAATGTTTATGTGGGGCTCTTGAATGTATTGGATAACCTTCCAGAGAATGGCTCACGAGTCAGGGAGATGGCTGATATTGTTGCGATGATGTGGGGAACGGATGGGCAGGAGATAAACCCTCTATTTGATATATTGAGTAAGGCGTTTAATTATCCTGATAAAAATTCGTCGCTCATTACCGAGATTACCGAGATTATAAATGACCTGCTCTATCTTAAATACAGCTTTGATGAGAAGGAGAAGTTTGCGGCTGAAAATATTGTAAATGCACTTGTGGACCTGTTAAATCCAGAGATAGATATTAAAAGTAATGTGCTTGTATATTATTACAACTCTCTTACACCGGATATAGATGAGAGTATAGAGACACTTATTCCAGCACTAAAAAATATCCTTATAAAACCAAAGTATCGTGCATATAAACTCGTATCGCTTTTAGGTGCGGCTCTCACCCGTGCAGATGGGGGAGTTACATTCATTGACTATATTGACAGGAGATCAACACACTATAGACCACGGTTTACTGAAGAGGCCTCTGAACTCTACAGACTTGCACTTCCATCTCTCAGGATTCTATCCCGATATTTTTCAGAATATGACGGCGATGGTGAACTGATGAATCTTATGGGATTTGCTATATCCTGTGGAGCGGTCAACGATGCATTAAATGTGCTTGCCCGCTCACATAGATATGACCCCGAATATATATTTCTGGATTTCTTAAAGAGGTTCAACGAAAAGAACGGGATTGCAATTATTGCAGATATGATAGATGCACTTCAGCAGTATGGTATTGCAGACGCGACAATTGATGTAATAAAAGTTCTCTTCAGGTATGATGCGGTCAGGGAATTAATCTTATTTTTATATTATTATCTTCCACAGATAGACCTTGGAGATTGAAGTCTTATGAGAAAGATAATTTTTACTATTTTGTTGCTCTTCTCTCCAAATCTTTATGCAAGTTATGATTTCATTATGGGGACAGGTGCTATCTCTCAGGGATATGCAGGGAGTGGAGCAGCGGATGGCGGGGAGCCATCTCTAATATTTCTCAATCCCTCAAGGATTACCGCAGATGAATCAACAAGATTGAGTCTCGGTTTCGCATTAGGGCATAAAAATTTGAAGGTAAACAATGAACCTTTTGAAAGGGGTGATTTTACAATAATTGATGGAGGTTTTATTATTCCATTTTCTGGGAAACTGAAGGGACTCTTTTTCGGACTATCGGCTACATTCCCTCAGCCTTCTATAATGTATCTGTACTCGCAGGACCCTTCATATCCACAATTTTTGAATTATCGCAATCTTGCGCGGTACTCTATAAAGCCAGGCCTTGCCTATAAAATATTAGGGAGATTCTCAATAGGCTTTGCACTTGACATCTTTGGTGACTCATACGGAAAGGCTAAGGTTACTATTGACCTCGCGAATCAAAAGACCACACAGAGTGATTTTATAATGGACCAGCGATTTACTTATACACCTATTATCGGTTGCTCATACGATTTTTCTGAAAAGTTTGCAGCATCTCTATCCTATCGCTTTGAGAATAGTTTGAGACTCAAGATTGATACAAATTTTGATATGCAACTCCTAAATATGAATGTGATTGAAGATGGAGTAAGTTTCTTCAACCCTGCAGAGATTCTCTTTGGTATAATGACAAAGCCAGTTAATCACTTAAAGTTATTAATTGACATTGGTTATATCTTCTACTCAGATATGCCTTTGCAATATGTAATTATCAATATTGAGCCCAATGTCCTATTTCCCTCCGTTAAGAATGTTGAGAAGAGAGACATCTCGGCAAAGGATATATTGAGAGTGAAAATCGGGATTGGATATAAAGTATTGAATGATAAGATTGAGTTGAGGGCTGGTTATCAGTACTTCCCGACACCGATACCAGACCAGATATATAATACGAATATTCTGGACAGTGATAGACATATTTTGGCATTTGGTAGTGGGATACATCTTCTTGATCCAATAGGACTTCTTGAAAAGGGGTTTGATCTGAACATCTACTTTAAGTATCATTACCTGATTGGGAGGAGTTTTAATAAGGTAAATCCACTGGACGAGTATGGAGATTATTCAATAGGAGGGAATCTCATTGAAGGTGGGTTTGGAATATCTTTTTCTTTATAGTGAGGGTTGAGATATGAATAGGAGAATCTTTATTCTTGCACTCCCTCTTTTAATATGTTCGTGTGAGGGGGAATCAACATTTCCACTGGCCCCCCGTGATATTACGGTAGGTCCGCTCTACTCATATATAAATAACCCTGTAATTAAGGCCGGGGAGAAGGATAACGATTTTGATAATCAATCAATCTCTTCACCATCCGTGGTAGAGGCGGGGAAGAAATTGATAATGTATTTTACTGCAATAAATAAGGATGGGATATACTCTATCGGGAGGGCAGAGTCAGATGATGGTATTGTATGGATAAAGAATGAGAATCCTGTAATAGTAGCGGATACGGATAATTTCTCAGAGAAGGTTGTAAAAGAGCCCTCTGCTATATATGATGGGCAGAAGATTACTCTCTTCTTTGTCTCTATAACAAAGGAGAATAGATATCGTATTATGATTGCCTCATCAGATGATGGGCTCAACTTCTCTCGTTCTGATAAGGAACTAATTACAATTCCCTATAGTGACCTCAAATTGGATAAGATTGCAGAGCCGTCTGTGACCTTTAAAGACAATGGTCTTGTTATGTATTACACAGCAATGGACGAGGAGAATAGGGCTTATATATTCGTTGCAAAGGCGACACTTGAGAATCCGCTCTCCTTTATATCAGAGAGCCGCTCCCCGATATTTGTTCCACAGACGGGTAATACAAATGCCTTTGACCAGTATGCTGTTATGTCGGCATCTGTATTATCAATCAAATCAGCAAATAATCGTACCCTTTACAGGATGTATTACTGTGGAAGCGCTGTTGAGACGGGTGCATATCATATAGGCCTTGCAGGCTCATTTGATGGAGAAAACTTTGAGAGATATGCTTACAATCCCATACTGCACTACGGAAGGAGCCCTTCTGCAATTCTCTTCAACAACAATCTATTTGTATTTTATAACGAACTTCCTGAAGGTGAATCAAAGGGTATATCAGTTGCCACCACTATAAAGATTAAATAATTCTTTAAGAGGGGAGTGATGATGTATAAAAAGTCCAGTTTTATTATCCTGTTAATTGGAATCATTTTATCTGGCTGTAGTAATTCAGACAGTAGAAATTCTGATGCAGGATCTTTTCCAGACACCTATAAAGATACCTATAATATACCGATGCTGGATGTATCGCCTGATATTATGGATGAAATTGATAACGATCTGTCAGGTGCGGTAACAGATATTGAGATGGTTGAAGATGATATGGATGTAGATTCCTCGTTTAATATCTCTGATGTATCGGTTGATACAGGTGATTCTGATATGATAGGTGATGTAAATATTCCGCCAGAACTTACGGGAGAGTTGATCGGATTTGAGAATGTAAGCGTACCACAGAAAGGCTCAATCATATTTTACAATAACTGGGCGATGGGAGATGGAAAGGATTCTATAGAGATGATAAGCCCTGATGGTAGTTATAAGGCTGTGAGATTATATGCTATTAGAATATGGTCTTTTGGAGTTAACAGGAGTGGAAATATTGTTGTCTTTTCAACAAATGACCCCTTTCAATATGAGAGATATGGAATCAATGTTTACGACGCAATTGAAAACACCTGGTTATTAAAGGATAATCAACCCGTTGTACAGATTACATTTGGAGCCATAAATGACGAGTGTCATACATTTGTGACTGATGAATTACTTATGATGTGCAGGAGGGCAAATTTTAGGCCCGACCAACAATATATGGTTGTTAGTGACCCATATAGGATTCTATATCATCACCTTAATAATAATAAAGAGGAGTATCTCACTCCACTGGACATCAGATATAATGATTATTCGGGTTCCATCAGGGGGGACGGGATAATCCTCTTCAACAGAAACATTATTGCTGATAGGACCATTGATATAATGACACTTGATATAAAAAGTGGCGAGGTCAATCTCCTCCTTGAGGATGCAAATAGTCCAGTTGTCTCTAATGATGGGGAAGAGGTGCTATTTAAGAAGAGGGGACAGAATAGACTATTTCTCGCTTCGGCTTATAATTTGAATGATGCGGTTGCTATAATAGATGGAGGTAACCGGAGTATAGGCCGTTATGATTTTTCTCCGGATAAATCACGGATTGCATATACCCTTGAAGATCGCCAGAATAACTGTGCAGACCTGATGATTGCCAGTAGAGATGGTAGTTCAATTACAAAGATATTGGACTGCTCTGATGAAAAGAAATTTATTACGGTAATCAGGTGGGTATATGTAGAGTGATTAGTGAGGATTTAAGAGTGGAATATCCTCGTTTTTATGTCCCAGACCGAATTCAAAGTGAGTCAGCCCAATATTCTTCAGAACTGTATAATAGACAAATGGCTTAAAGATTGATTCTCTTTTGTACACAACAATATTGATGGAGCCACATTCCGTATTTAAACAGAATACCTCTTTATTTGAAGGCATAGGATAGTTGTATTGTGCAAATGACCCCTTATCTGCAAATAACTTCCCTTCAATCTTATATCTCTTTCCGGTGGCAAAGAACATATATTCTGGAAATAGCGAGCACTCCTTAAATGCGAGGTTTTTTAGAGTAAAGAATGAAAACTCCTCATCCTCAAATCTAAGATATATTCTGGATGCAGAGATCTTCCCGATTGGACCATATGTGGTCTCAGCCGAGAGGAGTTCAAATACCCCTTTGTGAGATTCAAAAGAATCTGTATGTGCCCATATCCAGCTATCGGGCATCTCTTTTCCCCAGATGTGGCTCTGTGTCCCTATCCCATCAATCTCAATCTCTTCCCCGTCAATATTTATCTTGCCATTGATTTCAAATGAGAGGTTTGGAGAAACTATATATGAATGGAGTACAGGCATATTATATATCTGAGACGGGAGATGTAAAAACTCTCCCCCATCGGTAAATCTTAGATCCCAGAAGATTTTGTTTGAGGTAGATGTAATCTCTCCTCGTGTCTCGCCCTCCGTTAGATATGAGTCCTTTATCTTAATCATTTCATCTGAAAATTCACATTCGGATATCTTATAATTTTGTGAGATCGCAGAGATAATCTTCTCCTCTCTGAATCCGGTAAACCAGAGATTTAAGAATGGAGATTCCAGAACATTCTTGGGAACAACCAGAGTAAATCTTATCCAGAAGCCATCCAGAGTCTTCCTGTTGTTGAATGTAAGATACCAGACTTCAAAGAAGCCTGGCTCCTTATTCCAGCGACTCTTATTAAAAGCCTTCAGAATTTTCATAATATTATAATATCAGAAATTAATGGGCTTTCAAGTCAAAAAGTCTTATCCTCGCAATAATTTTAATATCCACATCTGTTCAAAATAAGTTTTCTTTTTTTTGATATAGAAGCATCAGCAGGGTAAAATTATTTTATCAAACAAAAATCCTGAAATGAAGCTTCCTATGAGTAAGTATATCAGTATCTTTGGATAATCTATGATTGCGTAAGCCAATTTTTTTAATAGTAATAAGAAAACCTCTGGTTGGAGAAGCAAAATACTTTGTGGTTGGTGAAAAACACAACTCCTCGCAATTAGTAAAGCAAAATTTTAATGATATTTCCTGAGAATGACTTTTACAAAGTATTATAGGAGAC
>JBMFOP010000012.1:0-41570 GCA_049969675.1 Myxococcota bacterium
CTGACTTTTCAAAGGTTGCTATTGTCTCAACCTCTTTTTTGGATTCTATGTCAAATTTTATAAGAGATAAGAATTCATTTGAGAGATTGGACAGGGCAAATAATGACCTTCCATCCTCAGAAAAATCAACTATCCTGAATTCTTCAAGAGGTCCAACTGTTAAAAGGTCAGTGAATTTCTCTGATGACGGTGTCTTTATTTTAAATATCTTTTTGAGTGTTTTTCTGTCAAAGGTCTCAGCAATAAATATTCTGTTTTTTATATCCCCTTTGAAATCAATCACATCATCAGGGGATTGAGCCAGTTCCGCTATTGCTCCATTTTTGAGATTGATGATAAAGAGGTCAAATCTCCCTCTCTGATTCAATTCCAGTCCGCATACTACTTCATCTTCAATTCTGACATCAGTTATAAGAAATTTTGCGCTTATCCTGTTAAAAGGTGTGAGGTCTCGTATGATACCATTTTTAATATTTATTGAATATAGATGAATCCCCTTTTTATCCTCAGTCTTTTTCAAAAAGAGGAGTGTATTTGAGTCGTTTGCCCATTCGTAAAAATTTATATCTGAATCCAGTTCTTTTATTATCTCCCTGTCATCATTCTTGCCGACTGTCCTGATAAAGATATTCTTCACATTATTTCCATCTCTTGAGATATAAGATATCTTCTCACCGTCAGGGGATATTTTTACGAATTCTCTCTTCGGTGGTGAGAAGAGTACAGATGAAGGTATAGGCTCAGACAATAGAGATTGAGAGGAGAGGAATAAAATAAATATTAACGAGATTGTCAATTTAAATATATTTCTCATAATTGACTCCAAAATTAAAAATAATAATTCTTATATCAAATAAAATGAATTAAGTCTAAACTTTTAAGATACCCCTGAGGTCTCCATTGTAAGACCTGAATCTGTTCTTACAGGACGGACCTATAGAATATAAAAATAATGGCTCCTTCTGAAAGGGGGCTATTATAGATGAAGATACAGTTCCATAATTATCGGTATGTACACAAATCTGATATCTCATATCTTTGCCCGAATGTTCTATGAGAATCTCTTTGAGCCCCTGAATTATTCTTTCGCAGTCAGAATCTATTTTTATTGAATCAATCTTTGACCTGATTAGACTGTTCTTATAATCCGAAACCTCTGGTATGGCATCCCAGTTTGAGAGGGTTACAATCCCTTCAGTATGTTCGGTAATGTTAAGAGAGCCATTATATACAATTGTAATCGCCTGCCTGATATCTGCTACAAACAACTGGAAAAAGTTATATTCAGAAAAATCTATGTGTTTTAAGTCCTGAATCACCCTCTGAATATTCGGGGAGCCCAAAATCCTGAGCACTATAAGACCGCGAGATTTTTTGGAATTGTCTTTGGGAACAACCCCCGAGAGATTGGTGATAACGGCAGTAAGTCCCCATTCATTTACTCCCATAAAAGTCCCGAATTTGAGACGGTCTCTCGGGGCAAGTATTAAGGGGTGCTTATTGATAATTGAGGGTGGGTCTGTCTTACGATTTAGAAATTCATCTCTATTCGCGGCAATTATTAATGGGAACTCCTTAAAATATCTCAGCGCAGCGATTACAGTGCACAAGACCCCCTCCTGTATTTAATCTTTGTGTTTGCAGAAAGGAGGTTATACTCCACGACCCTGTCTCTGGGCTCTCTTGGCTGCCTTTAGTGGGTTTATCTTCTGCTCAACTACCTTTCTCTCCACTTTCTGATGAGTCGCAAAATTACAGAGTCCATCCTCCCATTTGGCAGCGGGGTCGGCAAAGAGGGTGCAATATTTATTGCCACCGAATTCCATTATATTTGAACAAACTTCACCATTCTTACCACCGGTAAGGCAATTTTCAACTACTGGATGACAGCTGCCGCCCACAAATGAGCAGCCATATTTTTTCCAGTGAACACACTCAACGCCCGGCTTAACTTTCTGGCACTTCATCTTACAACCTCCAAAAAAGAGATTGAACTTTTAATTCAAAATAAATGGAAAGTCAAATTTTTTTTTAATTAATATTGAGATTCACATCTGTCCAAAACAAATTTTAATTTTAGTCCTCTTAGATATTGAATTTTGAAGAAAAGGATTTATATGAATATGAATCGCTTTAGTTTTTGATAAATTCTACAAATATTTCCCAATAATATGCTTTGCAAATCAATGGGAGAAACAAAGGCTGACAGAGGAACAAAGGTATTTATCTCTTAAAAATAATTCGTAGCAATGTTATCCTGTCAATTTAAACTGGCTCATTCATTAAGGGGATTTTGTTTATCCATTAAGGCGAATAGAGTGAGACAAAGGGGAAGGTCACAAATCATCTTAAATTTTGAGCAACGACATTGGCGAGGATAAACAAAGAAATCTGGCAGATAGAGGTATTCTTTAAGATAATAAAACAGAATCTGAAGATAAAGACATTTGTGGGGACAATGCCAAATGCAGTAATGACACAGATTTGGACAGCATTGATAGCGATACTACTTTTAAAGTATCTGAAGTTTCGTTTTACCTTTGGATGGTCATTGAGCAATCTTGTAGCAATACTCAGGTATAATCTCTTTACATACAGGGACTTATGGGAGTGGCTCAATAAACCCTTTGAGACCTTACCTATTGTGCCTGATGTAGAGAAACTAACATTGAGGGGTATTTAAGTTGGACAGCATTTAATAGAAATTATATTGAAGAAAAGTGGGCAACCTGATCTTGAAAATGTGAATTTATCCATACAAAACCTTTATTTTACAAATATTTAACTTCTCAAATCAGATTATTTTAGACCGTAACATCCCAAAATTTAAGTAATAGGTATTTTCGTTATATTCATTTTGAGAATAAAAACTACTTTGCCTTAATGCGATTATAATCCATCTTTTCTCTGTGGATTCCTTAATTTTTTCCAAAAATTATAAATTTTTCCCAGACTGAAATTATAACTATACAACATTCCTTAATTAAGTAATATGTATATAGGGGTCAAAACTCAAATTCCCCCATTAGATTCTTTAATCGCAACTTCTATGCAAAGTGCACAGAAGATTTTTTATGGACCGGCTATGCCGAATTAGGGTTTAAATAGCAGTATTCTTATTTCTTTTTTAATTCAAGGTACTTCTTTATCTGTTTGAATTGAGATTCTCCATCCAGACCAGCCTCATACATAACCGCCTCTCCTGAGCCAGAACCCAGGTATTTCCCCTTCATATATGGGTGCATCGTGAGCTCTCTTCCCAATTTTCCGACAACCCATTTGAGCATTGTTGGTAGTGTAAATCCAGTGATTCCCATTGCCTCTTCTCTGAGCGAATATGGCAGAATCTCTTCCTTCTTCTTATCATCAAGAAGTTCAAAGAGTTCAGCACTTGAAACATAGAAGATATTCAGATTTATTCCCTCTTTATCCAGAAGTGGTAGCACTTTATTTATAAATTCAATCATAACTGCACTTTCCTGAATGATAATTGTCCCTTCCGCCTTATAGTCTTTTGCCTTCCTTATAGGATAAATGCCTTTTATAGATTCAGATGCGGGCGTGATCTTAAGAACACTCCTATTATAAACCTTTTCATTTGGCCTTGTAACAAATGGAGCGAGGATGCAGGGTCTTTTTCTCAAACCGGCAATAAGTAATGGCCAGACCTCTCCGGGCTCCCAGGGGGTAAGTGTAATTAGAATGCCTTTGGGGAAGTTTTCCTGCAGGAGCTGGAGACATTGCGGGTCGGCGTGAGTGGGACCATCTTCACCTGTCTTCAGCCCTGCGTGGGCATTCACCAGTATCCAGGGATTATAACTTCCTCCAAAATGTTCAACTCGGTTCTGTTGACCTATTCCATAAAGTCTTGCAGCGGTGTGTTCCATAGCCGCAATAAACGCACCATAAGAAGAACTGGAAGGTATGTGTTTGCCAAATGCCGCAATTCCACTCATCATCGCGCCCATGGCATCTTCGCAGATGCCTCCGATTGAGAGGAGCCTGCAATCTGGATTTTCAACTGCGTCAAAGAATCCCTCGGCAAACCCTTTATTGACTGAATTGATAGAGGTGCTGCCAAGAAGGTCTGCGGCACCGGCGACAAGGGCGCCTCCAGTCTTCTTATTTAGATAATTCAATGAATCTCCGAGTGCAGCCCTGATGGTGGTAACTGTATCCGGTGAGAGTTTTAATTCTTCTGGAGTCACCTCGGACTTGATTTCAGAAGAGGAATATATCAGGTTTACATCAGGTTTCTTATCGTGAGGTTTTCTGTTGTATGAGTTGAGCCTCTTCTTCGCCTCTTTAATCTTTTCTGCAAAATAACTGAGTTGACTATCTGATTCTATAGCCTTTCTGATGGTCATAAGTGTTTCATAATAGAGGGATTCAATGTCTTCTGGCTTTGGTTCTATCTCGCACTTTGGAACAAGTGTCCCATAAGTGTCCTGAAAATCTTTGCAGGCTGCATAATAACCTTCTGAGCAGAATTTGTGGCCAGCCCCATGTGATGCCTTCCCTTCAATCCCGTATCTCCATCCCTTTATCGTCCTGTATACAATGGCTGTGGGCATCTTATTATCTAATTGCATTGCGAAGAGTTGTGCAGCAACAATTTTATTAAAGTCCTTTCCGTCATCTACATAGATTACATTAAAATCATGGAGATAACAGAGTTCAACAGGGTTCCACTGTACATAATCGCCTTTCTGATTTCCATCTCTACAGACCCTGTTTGAATCAATAGATGCCTGATTGAAGTCAATATGTAGAAATGCATTATATAGTCTTGATGCAGATGCAGAGGCTAATGCCTCGGCGACCCTACCCGGTGTCATACCTCCCTCACCCTCAACAATATGAACCTTGGGGGGATTCTCTCTGTAATAGTCAAGCGCACCAAATGCATAACCAAATGCGGCGGGTACCCCAACTCCTGATGCACCCGTTGCAACTTTTACAAATGGAGTGGCGGGTGTTGGGTGTCCATCCAGTGCCTTTGATTTGAATTTGTTAAATAGCGGAAGTTTATTTGTAGGATTTCTTCTGAACCCGAGCAGGTCTTCAAATCTCAATTGAAACTTCTCCTCTGGCAATTCTGATGGGGCAAATGCTCTTACAATCTCATTTCTTAATGCCCATATTGCATATAAACCGAGAGCCTTGTGCCCGGCTGCATAAATGACCACATCCTGATCTTCTCTATTAGGGTCTTTGATATCAAAATCTAAAATGTTGTAAATTATTGAGGAGACAAATCTACCCGAGGAGATAGAGCCACCCGGATGTCCACTCATAGGTACATAGTTATACATTACTGCACAGAGCGTGCGATAGATGATATCTAACCTCTCAAAGAGCCTCTTCTCATCATCCGAGAGAGGATTTTCTGCCTGTATTATGTCATTTATATCATAATACTTACCTCTCCTCTCAGCAAATCCCAATGTCTTTGATGGAACACCTTCAAAAAGTCTTTTCTGCATATTACCTCCTTATTATCTGTTTATGTTCAAATTAAAATTTTGCCAGAATTTTAATTGGATTTCATTCCCCAATTCGTATATCTGCACCAGAATAGTTTCATCGCTCTTTTCAATTATCCCACAGGTTCTTACCAGAGGATATCTGGCAGAACCGGCACTCCCCGGATTGATAAACAGAATATTATTGGAGCAGGATGCTACATAGTTATGAGTATGTCCATATACTACAATGTCTGGCTTTAATGAATATATCAATCTTGAAAGCTCAATCCAGTTTGGGTCTGTCTTCTCAATAATGTGTGATATAAATATCTTTAATCCATCAACTTTATAATAGAGGTACTCAGGTAGTATATCTCTTAAGTCTACATCTGTATTTCCTTTTACTGAAAATGTAGGTGCTATATCATTTAATGATTTTATGATTTCAAGACCGCCTATATCTCCTGCACATATAATGTGATTCACATCTTTGAAGATATTTCTTATTCTTCTATCAAACTGCCCGTGCAGGTCAGATATCAGACCAATCTTGATATTCATTATCTCTTTTTCCCCTTATTTAATGCATCCTTGATGTTGTTGAGTGTTATAATGGCAGTTGAGATATTGATCGCCTCATCCATTGTCGGCTGTTTCTTTACAATCTTTTTTAGAATAAAAGATGTATCGGTTGCACTTGCTTTGATTGAATAGATGAGGACAGTCTTATCTTCATAAGGGTATAAATCGTATCTATAATCACCGGATTTGAGGTCGCCGGATACAACAGATATCTCAATACTGCTTTTGGGATTGTGTTTGTGTTTCATCCTGTATCTGATGCTATATAAGACGGCATCTAATTTGTAATCAATGAATGTAACATCTCCTTCCTGTTTTACTACTTTGCACTCAAGGACTGATGGGAATATATCGGTGTAATGTTCATAGTCTGTTATTAAATCCCAGACCGCATCTGGTTTTGCATCTATGATAGTAAATAGAGATACCTGTTTTGGTCTTATCTTTGAATTTTCAATAAATCCGAGTTCGCCCTTTTTGAGTAATGGTATAATTGAATTAATATCAAAGTCGGTATCAACTGGTGACATCAATTTTCCTCCCCATAAAGGTGAAATAGAAATAAACAGCGAAATAAAAATGATATATCTCATTAAAACCCCGCAGGTATATATAACTTCATATAGACATAAAAATTACTTTATTCAAGTATAATTATAAATGTAAAAATGTTCAAATCGTTACCTTTTGATTCCCGCATCAAAGATTATGATGATTATTTTTGGGGGAAGGTCGTAAAAATTTTGATTTTCTTTAAATGTATATTATTATATCAGGTGTATGACTGAAGAGCACTTAAATATAAGTAAAATTAATGAAGTAAAAGATATCATTGTCTCATTTATAAAACTGAAAAGGGCTCAGAGGATTTACCTGCCAAATAATGAGATATTGCAGAAATTACATATAGAGATTGTCCACAAATTTAAAAAATTCTTTATGGGCGATGAACATCTGACCCTCTATATTATGCCCACAGATATATATTATGAGAAGAATCTCGTCTATAGTAACCCTGACAGGGCGGAGAGTCTCGCCTTCCTGCTCTATTCTAATGGAATAAATAGTATAACATTTTATAGAGGTGTAGAGGAGAAGGAGCTTTTTGACCTCATATCCATATTAAATATTGATATGTTTGATGAAGATACTCTTGAGGATGATATTGTAACCCTTATGTGGAGTAGAGAGTTTAATTTTATTGAATATTCATTAAGGGATGACTATTTTATTCAAAATCCTCAGGAGAGCGATATTTTTGAATTTATAAAGAAGGAGAAGAGAGAGGATACAATTGTCTCTAATGATAGTGACCTTGAATTTGACCCTGAAGAGCTTGAACCTCCACCGGTAATTCCTCACAATGAGATCGCACTCTTAGATGATGAGGTTGAAAAGATACGGTCGGAGATTGAATATGAGGATGAGAATGCACTTCAGATAGGGATGCTTGATGTCTTGCTTGAACTACTTTTTCATGAGAGGAATCAGGAGGAGATTGAAAAATATGTGTCTACTATAGAGAAGTTTATAATCAACTCATTTATTGAGGGGAACCTCAGGACATTTAATGTCCTTATGATGAGATATAATGAACATATAAATGGTGTCTTCAGTTCCTCTGAGACTATAAAGTCTTTATATGACAGTATTGTTTCAGAACTCTCATCCGAGAAGTATGTCTCTCAACTGATAGATATGCTTAATTCCACATATCATCAGGGCTTAAATGATGTATTGCTTTATTTAAACAATCTGAAGAAGGATATAGTTCCAGTCTTGCTAAATAAATTGGTTGAATTAAAACATATTGCATATAGAAGGGTCTTTTGTGAGGCAATAGCTCAGAATGGTTATAATTATGTTGATATTATTGGCTCAAGGCTTAAGAACACCTCTGAGGCAATAATGAAAGATATTATTTATATTCTTGGGAAGATAAAAAATCCAAAAGCCCTTGAATATCTCTCAAAGGCACTAAAATTGCCATCAAAGGAGCTGAGGCTGGAGGCGGTTGCTTCAATTGGAAGATATAGAGATGAGGATTCTGAAAAGTATCTGATTGAGGCCCTTCTTGATCCGGATCTGGATGTGAGGACATCTGCACTTAGAAATATTGTAGCACACGGCTCATACCAGACTGTGAATTCCCTGATTGCATTTATTGGAACCGATGATTTTAATAGGAAATCACAGCAGGAGAAGAGGAGATTCTTTTTAGCCCTTGCCAGGCTAGCAGGTCCGGCCCTGGTTAATTATCTTGAAGACCTGCTTCTAAATCAAAAATTTTCATCGGTTCAAATAGAGAACGAATTGAAGATGTGTGCAATTGCAGCACTTGAGATGATTGGGGACCATACAGCGCTGGAGGTATTAAAGAAGGCAAAAAATAGGGTGAAACCTGCGATTGCCGAATATGTTGAAGAGGCTATAAAGAGTATTCAAAAATGAATAATAAAAATGTTATTAGAAGTAGATTAAATTTTGATAAACAGGCGATAATCCATCTATATCGTATCTGTAAATTGTTGACCACCCACGAGCCCGATAATGAAATATTTACAAAGTCTACACATAATCTGCTATATTCTGTATCAAAGATCCTTGAGCAGGAAGGCATCTTCTCTATGTTATTTTATAAAAATGAAATCTATCTCAATAAGGCGAGGGTGGCGCAGAATATTACAAACTTCTCTGCAAGTGATTATCTCTCAAAACTATTTAATAGCAAGAAGATTGGAGGTTTTGAGTTCTTTACACTACCTGATTCAAGGGAATTTCTCCTGTTTTTCTATAATCTGATGAAGTATTCTGCAGCCGAGGGAACAGATGCAGTGAAGGTATTTGAGGACCTGCTTGAGATTAATGGGATCAGAAACATCAGGGTTCTTCCCGTGCAGGTGGTTGAACATAAGATAAACGAGGATGAAGTACAGATTCTGAGGGATTATAAGAGAAGGACCTTAATTATATATCAGAGCACGATTCGTTTCTTAAAAGATGCACTGAGTTCAAAAGACTTACTGACCGGTGTGGATATGCGAAATGCCAAGAGACTTGTAAATCAGATGGTTGACCTCTCCTCACACAATGTGGAGAACTTCTCATTCTGGGGGTTATCTGCAATTAAGAATTTTGATGAATATACCTTTAATCACAGCGTGAATGTATGTGTGCTCGCTATAGCCTTTGGGAACGCACTTGGCTTAAACAGGAGGAGACTTGCAGAGCTCGGTCTGGCTGCACTTTTTCATGACATAGGTAAACTGACAATTCCCAAGAAGATTCTCAACAAGCCTGGACAATTGACAAATGAGGAATGGGACATTATGAAACAACATCCATTATTTGCAATAAGACTGTTATTTAATATGCACGGTTATAATGAATCTGGACTGAAGAAGATAATTGTGGCACTACAGCATCATATGAACTATGACTTTTCTGGTTATCCGAAGTTAATCCTTGAAAAGAAATTGCATCTCTTTAGTAGAATTGTATCTATAGTTGATACCTTTGACGCAATGACAACTGAAAGGGTATATCAGAAGGCGATGAAACCTGATGAGGCACTCAGAAAGATTATATCTTTCTCCTCTAAAAGATATGACCCGATATTGGTCAAGGCATTTGTATCTTCTATTGGGCTCTATCCGCCCGGGACTATTGTTGAATTGAACAATGGTGACATGGGTATTGTCCTTAAATCCAATCCACAATATGAGAACATTGAAAGACCTATAATTAAAATTATAAATTCACCCGAATCGTATAAATCTGGTAATATTATAAATCTGGCAGAGATACCAGCATTGACAATAAAGAGAAGTATTGACCCGAATGAGACCGGGATAAACACATCATTTTATCTTTTTAATGAATAGCAGATTTTCAATATATAATTTCGCATCAATCTTCACTATTATAGTGTTGATAATAAGTTGTACAGAAAAGGCAAAGACAATCAGTCCATTCCCGGAGAAATTTGCCGGGGTAGGGATTGAGATTGAAAAGGATGGGCGATATGGTAAGGTGATAAAAGTAATTCCTAATTCACCCGCAGATGAGGCCGGGATAAAGGTAAATGATATTCTTATAGCAGTTGATAACTATAATATATCAGAGCTTAATCTTGCCGAGACTGTAGATAGAATTCGTGGAGTTCCGAACTCTACTGTTATCTTGACAATTGAATCAAGTAAAGATAAAAGTATAAATGTATTTTCGGTAAAACGTAAGAGGAGTATACTTACTGAAAAAGGTTATATCTTTGAAGAATAGGAAAGAAGATGAAGATTATTACAACTTCTATTGAGAATGACCCTGTTGGATTAAATCTGCTCTCTTCTTCGGCTATATATTCAGCAATTGAGAAGAGAGATAAGGCGCTTTTTGTAGAAAAGGGATATATTTCTGCCTTTGAGATTGGGGAACATCTCATTAAAGAAGATGAGATTGGTGATAAATTCTTTATAATTAAGTCCGGTGAGGTAGAGGTTTATACTGAGAAAGATAAGAAGAGGGTGACACTTGCAATTCTTACTGTGGGTGCCTGTATCGGTGAAGGCTCACTCATTACAGGATGCCGAAGAACTGCAAATGTGCAGTGTCTTACAGATGTAGATGCGCTTGTCTTCAATTTTTCAGATATAGAACCCATAATTGAGAAAAATCCAAAATTAAAGAAACTCCTCATCTCACTCATAGAAAAGAGGGCAGAGTCTACAGCAGAGAAGATTATCTCCTGTATATAGATTAGACCCTCTTCTTTGCCTCTTTTTTGATAAGGGATAAAATCTCTTCAACCGATATCTTCTGTGAAATGGCTTTAAAATTCAAGATGATTCTGTGATTGAAGACTGCTGGCATTATATCATCAATATCTTCAATCTCTAAGGCTGTCTTGCCCTTTAACAGTGAATGTGTGCGGGCGGCAATTATTAGATGCTGAATTGCCCTTGGACCGACGCCCCATCTCACAAACTCTTTGATTTCATAAAGAGGATTCTCCAGTGCAGGTCTTGTGAGCCTCCCAATCTCAACCACGTATTTGAATAGATGTTCTGGAATGGGAAATTTTCTAATGATGCCCTTAAATTCAAGGAGTTCATCTCTGCCTATTACAGGATTTATTGAAATATCCTCAGAAACTGATGTTGACTTTATAATCTTCAACTCCTCATCATATCCGGGGTAGTCCACTTTTATTAACATCAGGAATCTATCTAACTGCGCCTCCGGGAGCGGGTAAGTCCCTTCCTGCTCAATTGGGTTCTGGGTTGCAAATACTATAAAAGGTCTCTCAAGATTATAGGTCTTCCCTCCAATAGTAACCGCGTACTCCTGCATACTCTGGAGCAGGGCTGATTGTGTCTTTGGAGGGGAGCGATTTATCTCATCCGCAAGGAGTATATTTGTAAATACCGGCCCTTTTACAAATATAGTCTCTCGTCTATTTGTAAGCCTATCTTCCTGCAACATCTCCATCCCGATTATATCAGATGGCATAAGATCCGGTGTAAATTGAATCCTTGAATATGAGAGTGAGAGGGCCTTTGCTGTTGTGCTGATTAGTGTGGTCTTTGCAAGACCGGGAACTCCCATAATAATACTATGTCCATCCGAAAAGAGAGACACCAATAGCAGGTCTATCATCTTATCCTGTCCAATGACAACCTTTTGTATTTCTTTCTTAATCTTGTTATAGGTCTCCTTAAATTTCTGAATCTTACTTAAATCAGTTGCCTCATTTAACATAAACTTATCCCTTGAGCCTTATCAATCTCTTCTTCCCCTCCTGATAAAATTCAATCTTGTCCTCTCTTGCGAGCCACCCAACTGCCATCACGGCTGTTGTCTGCTCAACTCTGGTGTTGTTGATAATCTCTTTGAGTGTGAGTGATCCCTTCTCTTTGAGTAAATTGTAGATATCGCCTGCTGTAAATCCAATCTCTGTCTTTAACATCTTAACAACCTCCTTTCTATAAATGCTTATATCCTTAGATTTTATTATGTCAAGTGAGAAAAGGCATTAACCTAACGGGGAATACGAGTATTCATCAAGTTTGAAATATGATTACCTTATTATGGTATAAAAGTGAAGGAACGGGCACAGCAAAAGAGGCAAAATATAATTGAAAATTTTTTATATTTTTTTCTTTACATAAATAATTTCTGGTTGTAGAAGGAAACGCATTATTTTTTGGTAACTATTTTCGGAAAGGAGAATAGCAATGAAGAAGATTTTGGCATTAAGTTTGGTAGTATTGACTTTTATGGTATTTGCCTGTACACAGCAGGGCGGGAGTAATGTCAGGAAGGTGGTTGATAAGCCTGCAGTCTTTGAAATGTATATTATGTCTCAATGCCCTTATGGGGTTCAGGTGGTAAATGAGATCGCCTCTGTGGTTGAAAAGCTTGGTCCAAATATGGACCTAAAGATCAACTATATAGGCAATAAGACTCCAGATGGAAACTTCTCCTCAATGCACGGCGACAATGAGGTCAAGGGTGATATGATTCAACTCTGTGCTATGAAGTATTATCCCAAAAACTATCTCAAGTTTATGGTATGTCAGAACAAGAATTACAGAGATGTTGCTACAAATTGGGAGGCATGTGCAAAGGAAAACGGTATGAATACCTCAAAACTTAAGAGCTGTTTTGAAGGGAAAGAGGGGAAAGACCTCCTTGCAAAGTCCTTTGATGAGGCAAATAAGAAGGGTGCCAGAGGTTCACCGACGATGTTCTTAAATGGTCAGCCATATAATGGTGGGAGAAAGGCAAAGAACTTCTTGAAGGCAATATGTGATACCTATCAGGGTAAAAAACCAGAGAACTGTAATAATGTGCCAGTTGCTCCCAAGGTTGATGCAATATTCTTCAGTGATAAAAGATGTCCGGATTGTAATATTGAGAGGCTTGAGGGTAGAATTAAGAGTGATGTTGAGGGGCTCACAGTCAAGAAGGTGGATTATATGACAGATGAGGGTAAAGCCCTTTATAAAGAACTGGTTGCGCTTAGCCCTGATATGAAAAACCTGCCGATAATACTCTTTACCAAGTCCCTTGATGCTGATAAGGATGGTAAGGAGGCGCTCAGCAGATGGCTCAGACCTGTGGGTGATAAGTATTATTCTCTGGCAATAGGTGGTTCGTTTGACCCAACCGCAGAAATCTGTGATAATAAGATTGATGACGACGGAAATGGTAAGGTGGACTGTGATGATGAAGGATGTAAAAGTAAACTGGTATGTCGTGCCGAGACACCAAAGACACTTGATGTATTTGTGATGTCTCAATGCCCCTATGGAGCAAAGGCGCTCATTGCAATGAAAGAGGTACTGGACAATTTCAAGGGTGATATAAAGTTTAACATACATTACATAGGTGATGACAACAATGGGAATCTGAGCTCAATGCACGGGCAGAGTGAGGTAGAGGAGGATATCAGAGAGCTTTGTGCAATTAAGCATTATTCCAAAGACTATAAATATATGGAATATATCGCTTGCAGAAGCAAGGACTACAGAAATAACGACTGGAAAGCCTGTGCAACGAATGGTATAGATGCAGCAGTTATTCAGAAGTGCTTTGACAAAGAGGGGAAGGAGCTCTTAAAGAAGAGCTTTGAGGAATCAAAAGCAGCAGGTATGAGTGCAAGTCCAACATTCCTTGCCAACAATAAATATCAGTTTGGTGGGATTGACGCGGAGACAATAAAGAGTAATTACTGCAAATATAATCCAGGTCTGTCCGGTTGTGCAAATAAGCTCTCTCAGGACCAGAAGGTTCAGGGCTCCTGCGGCAAATAGTTTCATATTAAAATAAATCATAATTCATATGAGCGGCTGATAATAGCCGCTCTTTTTTTATCCTCAGTTTATAAATTTGCAGATTTAAATAAATTGTGCAATATAACTAACAATTCCGTCTTTTATGAGATTTAAATTGATAAAAGATTCAGTAAGACTCAGGATCCTCCTTGCAACATTAATACCTGTTGTTTTTATCTTTATTACTCTGATTCCAATCTCATACTATTTTCTTAAGGCTGGTTTTGATAGGGAAATTGAAGAAAGGCTAATATCAGTGGCGAGTCTTATAACTTTAACACCAAACATTGAATATGCAATAGATTTGAAGGAGGGAGATGAGGGACTTATATCTTATAATTATCTGGTCTCCAAACTAAAATCTATGAAGGAGATGGCATTACTTAAATCTGTCTTTATATTTGATAGAGATGGAAGATTGCTTGTCTCCTCTGAGGGAGAGAAGATTGGAAAGAAGGTTATTAGACTTGAGATTGACAGATTTGAGATTGAGAAGGCATTTAATAATCTTAAAAGTTCTTCAGTACTCTTCAGAGGTGAGGATGGGACTTATTATAAGAATGCGTATGTACCTGTGATTTTTGAAAACGGTAAGGTGATGGCAGTTTTAGGGGTCAGTGCCTCTGTATCATACTTTGAGACACTCAATAGTATAAGGAATGGGATAGTATTAATTATAGTCTTCTCGCTTGGTTTGATAATTCTGATAATAACAATCGTTTCAAGAGGCATCTCACTTCCTATCTCAGATATGATAGAACAGGCAAAGGAGATTGCAAGGGGCAGATTTGAAAAGAGCCTCAGGACAAAGACTTATGGTGAACTTGCAATCCTTGTAGATACATTGGAGATGATGCGAGATAGGATAATGAATAGGGATAAAGAGATGCAGATGATGCTCTCCGGAATCGCTCACGAAATAAGAAATCCCCTTGGCGGGATGCAGATAATGATAGACCTGCTCTCAGAAAAGTATAAGGATGATAGTGAGGCGACCAACCTTATTAATCAGGTGAATTCAGAACTAAAATATCTAAATAATGTGGTGACCTCATTTTTGAAGTATTCAAGAAATATCAGTATAGAGAAGCAGAAAGTCAATCTTGAATCTGTAATCAATGAAGTTGTTGAAAACCTTTCCTATGAAATAGAAAAGAGAGGTATTGTCATTTTAAAGGAGTTGCAGGAGATTGAGATTATGTCCGATTATGATATATTAAGACAGATCTTTACAAATATTTTACTCAATGCAATTCAGGCTATTGAAAATAGTGGCTGGATTGAAATAAAGATAAGTTGTGATAAGAAGATGGCAGTTGTAACTTTTAAAGACAATGGGAGCGGGATTAAACCAGAGGACTTAAATATGGTATTCAGGCCCTTTTTTACAACAAAAGAGAAGGGTAGTGGGCTGGGACTTGCACTTGTTAAGAGGTATCTCCTTCACCTTGGAGGAGATATTCAGATAGAGAGTGAATATCTTAAAGGTTGCGAAGTTAGAATCTACCTGCCTCTACTCTGAGAATCTTCAGGTTTGATAAAATCAATTAGTTCAAAATATCCCTGTGGCTCCCAGTCTTTTTTATTTTTCAGGATATATGTTGAGAAGTTAATCATTCCGATATCGGGTGCATATATCCATTCCGCTACCATATCTTTTGTGGCATCAATTCTATTTGTGGATCGCACCTTAATGCAATTCTTTATTATGTCGTTCTTATATTTTGCCTTGATATCCGTCTGTATTATCTCATAGTATTCTGTGCTTCTGGCAGAGAGTATGGATAACCATTTGTTCCCTTTCCTGATCGGGCTTTTGATGAGATACCTCTTGTTATCTCTGAGTCCTTCTTCGTCGTGCATTAGCATAGCACCGGTATTGTCAACAAAGTAAGAACCCTCTTTCTTCTCAATCGTAATCTTCTTCTCTACTGGCTGTCCAAGAAATTTACCTTTGTATATCCATGTGTATCCTATCCCGAGTGGATAATATCTCTCTGTCTCTTTACTCTGTCTGTCTTTTGCAAAAAGGGGATTATTTTGAAGTAATAGTATGATCAGGAGTGTTAATCCTTTTTTCAAGTGCATCTCTGACCTCCTTTGCGTGTTCTCTTATATTCTTATTTGTGCTACCTGTGGATAGTGTAAATATGTAGGCCCGGGATATTTCATTATTAAGTTTTGCAAGGATAGAGATTGTATGCATCTGAATATGTGCCTCTTTCCCTATGGAGTAATTTATTAATGCCTCAGCCAGATTAGATTTCCGTTCTTCTGAGAGATTAAACTTTGAAAAGTCAGCAGAGGAGAGGATACCAAGAATCTTCTCCCCATATTGTTTGTTATCTTTGAGAAAGATAGAGTATAAAAATTTCCAGATACCTTCATAATTGACAATAAGCCCTGAAGAAAGCCTTGACCCGATTTCATCAATTATGGTCTCCTTTTGCCATCTGGTAAGCCTTTTATCTTCAAAGAGTTTAAATAATTCCTCTTCTTTATATTTTCTAATAGAGCATTGATAGTCAAGTTTTAGTAGGGCATTATATAGTAATGTATTTATCTGAGAATGGGTATCTTGTACATCTGGTTCTGATAAAGATGAGCTCTCAGATTGAAATATTTGAATACTATTATCTTTAAGTGTGGCAGTTAGTGTAAGATTGACGCTATAGCGATTCTTTATCTTGTTTTTATCCTTTGATACAGTCATCTCACTTACTGTTATCTTGAGTGTTGAATTTGAGTTATCCGTACTTTTAATCCCTATATTTTTGGTCTTTTTAATGAGTTTCTCAGCCATTTCTGAGAGATTTAAATCTTTGTTGGTGGTGGTCTCATCTACTACAAATATTTTGCCAACACTATATTCCTTTGAACATCCAGATGCCGTCAATATTAAAATAATGGATATTAAATATTTTATCTTCATAAAGTTCCTATATCTGTTTAAAACTTTCTCTTATTAAATCATATAATTCAATAGAGACCTTCCTGATATCATATTTTTTTGATGTTTCAAGAGAAACTGAGGTCATCTGGCAATTTTGCATTGAACAGGGGAGGATAAATTGAAAGCCTTTTGGGATAGAATTTATATTGAGTGCGAAGCCATGATATGTGATATGGTTGTCAAGTTTCAGTCCGAGTGAAAGGATCTTCTTCCCATTTACATAGAGTCCCGGGTGCTTTGAATCAAAAGATGAGATTATTCCCTCTTTTCTTAACCATAAGATAAAACTATTACAGATTATATCAATGAATTGCCTGACATTAAGTCTTAATCTATTTAAATCAAAGATGGTGTATATTACAAGTTGTCCGGGTCCGTGTGCTGTAAGACTCCCACCTCTATCTGTATCAATTATCTGAATATTCTCCGAATCAAGGATTCTCTTATCTACCAGAATCTCATTCTCCTTTGCCCTGATTCCCTTTGTAATTACATCATTATGTTCGAGAAAAATTAGATAGTTCTTCCTCTCTCCATATTTTATTTCATTTACTTTATCTATTTGAAATTTAAGAGCCTTTATGTAATCAATCTTATCAAGAAAGAGATATTCTATCTCCGACACTGCCTATAATCCCATTTCTAAACGTCTGGCAAATGCCTGTGGTAGTCCAGCCGCCTTAATTTTATCTGATGCCTTTTGAACATCATATTCAACTCTTCTTATCTCAAACGACCGTATCTCAGTATCATATATTCCATACCCAGCCCTCGGGTCGTAGTCGCGCGGCTGCCCAACTGAACCAGCAGAGATTATATATTTGTAGTTCTTTCTTAAACCAAATTTTTGAGCAAGTACATCATTTACTTCATTCTCAATATATGCAAATGTCTTAAAGAGATGCGAGTGTCCTATAAGTGTGAGAGGAGATAGTTTATCAAAGTATGGGATTATGGTCCTTGCCTGTTCTATGGAGAAGATATATTCAAAACTCTGTGCGTCGACAGGCGAGCCATGGCATAGCATAATTCCATCAAATTCAACAAAGTAAGGTAATTTTTTCAGATATTCTTTACAGGCATCATTGAGCTGGGTCTTTGTCCAGTCAAGCACCGTATGTGCCGCATCATAATAATAAGAATAATCCATTCTATCAATAATCGCCGCATCATGATTACCTATTACACATATATCACATACAGACATTATGATTTCACAACACTCTCTGGGACTTGCCCCATATCCAACAATGTCGCCGAGGCAGACAATCTTATCCACTCTATCCGTTTCAAGACTTCGCAATACCGCCTCAAGGGCTTCAAGATTTGCGTGAATATCTGAAATGACTCCAATCTTCATACAATCCTCACAGGACACATAAATTTTATGAGATATTTAATTAATGTCAAATAAATAGCGGTAAATTTCCATCATAAACATATTTTAATCTGGCAGGCTTTTTAAAATATTTTCTAACTCTTTGACCCTGTCAAACTCCCGGTAATATTTATATACTTCAATCAACTTTAATATTATCTCACGGGCTTTTTTAAAATCTTTCTTTACATTCAGATATATCTGGATCAGGTTATTGAGTGCATTCATATTACTCCCATCTCTTGAAAGGACCTCATCATACAATTTTATGGCTGAATCAAAGTCGCCTCTGAGCATATAGAGATTGGCAAGATTATTAAGCGCCTTTGTATTTTCAGGATCAAGCTCTCTTACTATCTTAAAAAATCTCTCAGCCTCTCTGAAGTCGTTCTCTGATTTTGTAACATTTGCTAACATCCCATAACAGATTCCGGTATTTAATATTGCATCAATATAGGCTGGTCTGTAATAGATAGATTCTATGTAATGTTTTATAGCCTTTATTAGATTTTCCTGATACCTATTCATATATTCCTGAGATATCCCCTCATCTCCCATTTTGTAACTCTGAAATGAATTGACTATATCAGATTCTGCCTGTTTTCTGAGTGCATCGGCATATGCATAATGTGTAGCCCATGAATCTGGAGTCTTCTTAATGATGTCCTCCCACAGTCTTATAGAGTCGCTCCAGATATAATTTCTGTATATTGTGAGGATAGATAGAATAACCAGTATAGTAATAAGTGCAAGACTGATATACCTCTGATAGTCTGTAAATTTCTTACTTATTGTAAGAATGATAAAAGAGATTGAGATAAAAAAGCCTATCATTGGTAAATAGATATGTTTCTCAGTCATCGCCTCCTGAAATGGGATAAAGCTTGAAGAAGGGAGGAGGGTAATAAAAAACCAGAGGACTCCATAAGAGATTACTGGCTTTTTATAGTGATATTTAATAGCATACCATATTAAAGATAGTAGGGTAAATATACAAAGAAGCGTGTAAAAATTTAATATGCTTCTCACCGTTGGATAGTTGTGAATGAGGTTCTGCCCAAAGGGGATGAGGAGCAGTCTGATATACTTTATTATAACCTCTGATTGTGTAAGTAGATTCTCATAGATAGAACGTGGGAGCACCCCACCTACCTTTTCATAAGTAAAGAAGAAGTAAAGTCGCAAAATAAGACCTGCTGTGATAATTAAGACAAAAGGAAGGTGTGTGGAGAATACCCTTTTGATAGAAGCTTTATAATTTAATCTCAGGCAAATTATATCAGTGAGTATTAAGATAATTGGGAGTGTGAGAATAATCTCCTTTGCACCAGCCCCTAATAAGAAGAATATTATAGTAAATGAATAGTACATAATCTTCTGGAATTTTTGTTCGGTTTTGTAATATTGTGTGTAAGATATCATACCTGCTAAAAAGAAGAAGGTAGCGAGCAGTGATGACCTGCTTGAGATATATGTTATAGCCTCTGTCCCGATTGGGTGAATGGCAAATAATGTAGATGATAGAAATGCAACTTTTATAGAGTCCTCATCGCTTAAAAAAAATAGGGTTATCCTCCTCACCAGAAGTGACACAAAAAAGATATTTATTAAATGCAAAATTACATTAAATATATGGTAGGATAGAGGATTTAACCCGGAGATTGCATAATTGACAGCAAAGGTAAGAAATAGGATAGGTCTGAAGAGGGAGTGTGTAAAGATTGATTTTACATCCTCTATGACCCGAATATTTCTATTTTGTAATACAGTGTCATAATCGTCATATTGAAAAGGGGCATTCAGGCCGTTGAGATAGACTACCAATCCAAAGATTACTGGTAATATAAATAATATCAGATTAGTATTTTTGTTTGAAAATAACATAATTATGATATAAATAATTGTTATGCAAAAAGCAAATATAAATTTAGTGCATATCGCTTTTGCCTTTTATCCATATATGAATCTGGGAGGTGTTCCCCGTGCGGTCTATGATATGGTAAGGGCCCAGAGAGAGAAATATAATATAAAAGTAATTACAAACAGGGTAGAGGAGAGGATATTTGAAAGTTTATATGATGTAGATGTTATATATTTGAAGAATTTGAGCAGAAAGATGATTTATAAATATCAGTTTTATACCCCTCTGCCGGAGAGGGCGTTATTTTCAGCATTAAAGGATGCAGAGATTCTCCATTTCCATGGACATCGCAACCTGTTGAATGATATTTCATTTTACATAACAAGACTATTCAAAAAACCTTATATAATAACAACTCATGGGACACTCCACAGTTATGAGAGCAAAAAGTTAATTAAAAAAATTTATGATACATTTTTGGGTAGAAGATTTGTAGATAATGCAAGGTTTATAGTTGTTCATTCAGATGTGGAGAGGAGAAAACTGATATCAATCGGAGTAGATAAAAATAAGATAGAGGTCATTCCTAATGGTATATTCTTTGAAGACATGAGAGAGGATATGGGGGATTTGTCATTCTTTAAAAAATATAAATTTGATAATAGAAATAGAATCATTCTCTTTTTAGGAAAGATTACTCGCCGAAAAGGAGTTGAAACTGTAGTGGATGCATTTAGAAGGATCAAAGATAAAGATTTGAGGCTTATCATTGCTGGAGAGGTGCTCCAAAGGCTACCCGATAGCATTAGCAGAGATAGCAGGATAATGTACATTGGACATCTTGAACAGAGGGAGAAGGTCTCTGCAATCATATCATCAGAACTCCTCTTATATCCGTCTATCTATGAGGCATTTGGATATGTGCCCTTTGAATCGCTATATCTGAATAGACCCTGTATAGTTGGAGATGACTTTGGGACATCAGAGCATCTATCAAAGGTGGTTCCAGAACTGATGGTAAGTTATGGGGATTCAATTGAGTTGGCGGAACATATTATAAAATTTATATATGATAAAAAATATAAGGATGAAGTTGTGAAGAGGGGGAGGGAATACATTATAGAGCATTTTTCAGTTGATAAAATGGTTAGGAGATATGATGAGATTTACAAGAGGGTTTTAGAATAATCAATTGTCTTTTTTATAAATAATTCTTGACTTAATGACTCCAATCTCATTACCAGTACAGAATCTCACCCTCCCACCCAAACTCTTTTCAAATACTATAAAGGTAATTATTTTTTCCCCTTGATAATTAGACTGATATTTCTTAGAGATTCGCCTCTCCTGTACGAATAAAAGAGTGAGTTCAGACAATAGGTGCAGAGCCTTGCAACAGCAATGTTCCCTGATGGAATTCGGCAATTTTTTGCCTGCATATAGAGGGTGGATTCAAGACTGAGAAATAGCCTCTTCCCTCTTCTGATAAATATGTCCTCTCTATTATAGCCATTCATCTCAAATTCATTAATAAGTTCGTCTTTGACTGAATAACAACATTCTCTTATATGAGGGCCACAGATTATATTTATAGTCTCTGGCTTAATGCCCCTTTTGAAAAGTACTGTTCTGATAAATCTTTCAAAGATCTTATCTCGTGCACCTCTCCATCCCATATGGATGGCGGCAATAATACTCCCTGATACTACAAATATCGGCATACAGTCTGCAGTCTTAATACAGAGCGCCAAATTTTTCTTTTCGGTCCATATGGCATCTGTATTTTCCTCTATTTGATAGGATATTCCTTTGTAATGTCTCAGATGTATTCTCCTTATCTCTTTTATGTCAATTCCATGCACCTGTTGCATAAGGATGAATCTTTTGATACCGGTCTCTCCAGAGAGCACGCTTAGATATTCTAATATCTCCTCTTCTTGCTCTTCTACATTATGTTCACGAGTGCCAAATATTATCTTTAATTCTTCATTTACAAATTGGGGTTCCAGTAGTATCATAATGGTCGTTTATATTATATCAGTATGGTGAAATTTCAAATTTTTATTGTTAATTTTTTCTAATTTTCAGTGAGGTAAATTATGAGAATGATACGATATTCTTTTGCAATGTTCTTGATTCTATATGGCTGTATGCCGCAGAATGAGATAATATATCTTGATGCAGAAAATCTATATGATGCAAATTTAGAAGATATCGCCTTAGATGATGCAACTCTTACCGATACCGAGAGTGCTCTCTCTACTACAAGACCAGCCTTTGTAATTGATAGGAAAAAGAGGAATTTACCATTCCCTAACGATTTTTTTACAATTGATGACACTTTTTGCACCTCAAAGAGGAGAGTAAATCTTCAGGATGTGAATAATGAAGCCATTGATATTGGATTAACCTTCCTTGGGGACCAGTATCTACCAGCGATTAATAAGATGTGTGGATTTGCTACATTTGCACCGATTATTATTCCATTTGTTGGAAAAGTTGATATATCTATTTATAAGAATATTGCAGATAATTTTGATAAATTGCCCGTCCTTTTATATAAGGGCGGAGTCAATCCGGAGATAGTACCAATTACAATTGACTTTGTGGAGAAATATCTGGAGAGTAGCCGCAGACTACTGAGGTATCTCTCCATTAGACCTATAAGACCGCTGCTTGAAGATACTAAATATTATTACTTTGTCTTAAACCACCTGACAGACTCAAAGGGTCTGAAGATTAGTAGAGATAAAGATTTTTCAAAGATTATTTCGCAGAGTGAAGGACTAAATGAGGATGAGAGGAGTCTTAGAGAACTGATCAATGATTCAATTAAATTTTTGCAGGGTATAAGGGCTGATATCAGTGTTGACGACATTGTACTTGCCGGCAGTTTTACGACTATGGGGATAAGAAATATTTATAGGAATGAGCGAAACCATATCTACTCTCAAGCCCTGCCATTGGATTATGTGTTTGATGTGGATGGGGACGGTAAGGAGGATATTGGAGATGCAAAGGATTATAAAGGGAGAGACTATTCATCAATATCTGGATTAAAATATATTGTAGAGGGCGTATTTAATTCGCCCAACTTTTTAGATAAGAAAGGGAGGATGTCCTTTTTAGATTCTGATACACCAGTCTATCAGAAGACTGAGAAGCTCCAGTTCACTCTATTCATACCAGATGGACCTGAACCACACAGGATTGCAATGTTTCAGCATGGCTTAGGCTCACAGAGATGGGATATGACTGGACTTGCAGATATATTCCTAAAAGAGAATATAGCCTTAATTGCTATTGATGCAGTTACACACGGCTCCAGAACTGCTGACCCCTCAAGGTCCGGATTTCAGTTTCTGAACATCAATGACCCGCTTGCTACAAGGTCGAATTTTATGCAGACTCATTTTGACCATATGAGGCTTGTTCAGTTTGTAAAATCACTTGAGGGAGTTGATAGATTGCCTTATGGTGCAAATGGCATTCCAGACTTTGATGTCTCAAAGTTCTTTTATATTGGAAATTCGCTTGGTGGAATTCTGGGAGGTGTAACAATCTCTGTAGAAGATTCACTTGAACTCGCTGTCTTAAATGTAGGTGGGGGTGGTATGATGGACTTTGTACAATCATTCTTATATCAGGCTGCCCCATCTCTTGCTGAGATGCCAGAGGTTCCTCTATTTGCAGTTATTGCGCAGAGTATTCTGGATGGAATTGACCCATCTGTGCACTCAATTTATACCAACAGAAAAAAATACATACTACTTCAGGAGGCTTGTGAGGATTTTACAGTTCCGAATCCTACAACAGAGGGTCTGGCAAGGGCACTTGGTTTACCCCTTGTCAAACCAGTCTTTGAAAATATTCCATTTATTAAGATTGTAGATGAACCATATATCGGGAGTGGAATCACACAATTCCACCCTGCGGGTCATTCATTTTTATTTATTCATTCTGGAGAGGAGGGTAAGGAAGGGGAGCGGGGCAGGAAACAGATTGTCCATTTTTGTAAGACATATCTTGAAAATGGCAGGGCAGAGATTAAGAGTTTCTTAAATGAGTAAAATATATATAGGGAGCTGCAGCTGGGCAGATAAATCTTTGATAGAATCTGGCAACTTCTATCCAGAATTCGCAAAGGATTCGGAATCAAGATTAAAGTATTATTCCTCAGTCTTTAATTGTGTTGAGGTAGATTCTTCCTTTTATGCAATCCCATCGGAAAAGAACTCCCAACTATGGGTGGAGAGGACGCCAGCGGATTTCATATTTAATGTAAAGGCATTTGGGGCGATGACCGGACATAGTATAAGCGTAAAATCACTGCCAGCAGATTTAAGAAAATCTATTTCTATAAAAGCTGGGGATAGGTTGTTTATAAATGAAAAGGCAATTCTATTTGAAATCTTCAATCTTTTTAAGAAGGCAATTGAGCCTATTAAGGTGGCGGGTAAACTCGGCATTGTGGTATTTCAATATCCACCATGGTTTCAAAATAGCGAAAGGAGCAAAACCAATATTCTTTTTGCAAAAGAGAAGATGGATGGATTTCCAATTGGTGTAGAATTTAGGAATAGGAGCTGGCTTGATGAATCAGGAAGGGCAGATACCTTGAAATTCTTAAGAGATAACGGAATAACATATATCATTTCTGATGCGCCGCAGGTGGTGAGTGAGAAGACTGTTCAATACTATGTAGATAATACATCAGATATTGCATATTTTAGATTTCACGGAAGGAATACAGAAAACTGGCTCAAGAGGGGTGTGGATGCCTCATTGAGATATGATTACGAATATTGTGAGGACGAACTGAAGGGCTTTGCAGATGATATAAATTTAATCAAAGGGAGGGTCAAAAAGTTATTTGCAATGTTTAATAATCATAGAGGTTCTCAGGCAGTGAGAAATGCACTCTCGTTAAAGAGAATACTTCTCCACTAATTCTTCTCTCTTCTCCTCACTCTCACCCACTTATAAAACATATTCTTAGATGATTTTGTAGAATCTGCTGAAAACTTATACGAAGCACATTTATAAAAAGCCTCATCTTGAAAATTCAATATCTTCGTTGATTGAATGAAAATCTATTTTGGACAGATGTGTTGTTATATAAAATTGTAATATGAACCAATTAAGTAAAGTAATCACACGAGTTCAAAATGAAATAAATAGAGAAAACCGACTAAGATTTTATTTCTTGACATACCGATATAATTGAGATATTAGTAAGGAATCCTAACTGATAAGGATGATATGTCAGAGTTCAGAGAAAAGGATATAAAAAGAGATATACAGATACTGAAGTTGTTTTTTAAGGTCTATTGTGAAAACAGGCATAAAGAAAGCCCCAAAAACATAGTTAGAATACGAGGTATTGTAGCAAGGTACCTTCAGGAAGAGATTAAATTATGTGTGGAATGTGAAAGACAATTTCTCTATGCTGTAACAAAACGAATAATATGCCCATTTGACCCAAAGCCAGAATGTAAAAGATGTCCATCAATCTGCTATTCAGATGAACACAGGATTTTTATGAGAGAGATGATGAGATATTCTGGTAAATATTTAATTCTTCATGGCAGACTGGATTTAATTTTAAGGTATCTATTGGAAGTTCCCTGCTGCTTTGGGATTGTCCATATAGCAAGAGAGTCGGCAAAGAGGTCGGGGAAGACCATTGATATTAAAAATGTAACTATCTCAATTGATGGTAATATTAGAAGTCTTTAGACTCTTTAATCATAACTTCTACGCAAAATGCACAGAAGATCTTCAAGGATTTTGAATTGTTAGAACAAAAATCTCCTTTGCACTAAAACGATTATAATTCCTTTTCCCTCAATTAAGTTTTAACACTTTTTTCTCCACTGAAAAATCTTTAAAAAGCCTTAAATAGCCCCCAGCAACTAAATCCCTTTATTCCTCTGTCTGCGCTCGAAGCCACCAAATCCTTATAAAAATTTTAGATTTTCACCAACTTTTTAAAATACTAAAACAAATAAGACAGATGATAGAAAAACTCTAAAAGCAAATTACTTAACAATTATAAGTCAGGGAATAGAATTTCTTTTATAGGTGTGGACCTGCATCTATTACTTTTGCATCAGCGACTGATTTAAACTTTTCAAAATTCTGATTGAACATAGCAATAAGAGAACGCATTTTCTCTCTATAGAGATTCTTATCCTGCCAGGTGTTTTCTGGTATAAGGACTCTACTATCAATCCCTTCAATCTTATCAGGGACAAGCAGATTCAGATTTTCAAGTTTTATAAATCTTGAGTCTTTAAGTTTCCCTTCAAGGGCTGCATTTATAATTGTCCTTGTCAGTTCAATGCTCATTCTCTTCCCCACCCCGTAAGGTCCTCCGCTCCATCCTGTATTGATGAGCCAGCAACTTGCTTTGTGTTTTTTCATCTTTTCAGAGAGCATCTTTGCATAAACCCACGGGCTTCTGGGCATAAATGGTGCACCAAAGCAGGTTGAAAAAGTTGCCTGTGGTTCTGTAATGCCAGCCTCTGTCCCGGCAACTTTTGCGGTATATCCAGAGAGGAAATGATACATTGCCATCTCAGGTTCAAGTTTTGAAACAGGAGGTAGAATTCCAAATGCATCCGCTGTTAAGAAGAAGATATTTTCAGGGTGATTCCCCTTTCCATCAAGAATAACCTGTGGGATAAAGTCCACAGGATATGTGGCTCTTGTATTCTCTGTAATTGATGAGTCGTCATAATTTACAATTCGTGTATTCTCATCATAAATTACATTTTCAAGTATTGAGCCAAACCTGATAGACTTGTAGATAAGGGGTTCTGAGATTTTACTCAGCCTGATTACCTTTGCATAACAGCCACCTTCAAAATTAAATATTCCCTTATCACTCCATCCATGCTCATCATCTCCAATAAGTCTCCTTGACGGATCTGCCGAGAGAGTAGTCTTCCCTGTTCCAGAGAGCCCAAAGAAGATAGCCGTATCTCCTTTTGCTCCAATATTGGCACTACAATGCATAGGGAATACGTTCTTCTCTGGCATTAAATAGTTCATTACTGTGAAGATGCTCTTCTTAATTTCACCCCCGTAATTGGAACCACAGATCAATATAACCCTCATCTTAAAGTTAAGAATAATTGCGGTGTTTGATCTTACTCTATCTTTCTCTCCATCAAGTTTTAGATTACCGCAGGCATAGACAGTGAAATCTGGTTCAAAATTTGAAATATCCTCACTCTTTGGTCTTAAAAATAGTGTAGTGGCGAATAGGGCATGCCATGCCTGTTCGGCTACGACCCTGATCTTCAATCTATATTCAGTGTCAGCCCCTACATAACCATCAAAAACAAAGATGTCTTTATTTTGTAAATAATTTTGGATGCGCGAGAAGATATGATTATAAACCTCCTCATCTACTGGTATGTTAATCTTATTCCAATCAATATTCCTCTCTGTACTCTCTTCTTTGACAATAAATCTGTCATTTGGTGACCTGCCAGTCCTCTCACCAGTTCTTACAAGTAGGGTTCCATTCTCACCAAGTCTACCTTCGCCCAATTTAATGCTTCTCTCAATTAATTCTGGAACCGAGAGATTTCTATAGCAGTTTTTGAATAATATTCCCTTTGATTTTAACCATTCATAGATATTCATAAGAACTCCTTTGAGTTTGATTATTGACGAAGATATGAGTTATTATTTATTGCACTGATAAATATGTCTTTTATTTCTAAAAATATCTCATTTAGAATACCTTTATCGGATTCTGTAAAATTTTCTTTTTTATTTATCAATTCAAGAATCGCAAAGATCTTGGTGTCATATATTATAGGATAGGAAAGGATATTCTTTGTTTTAAACCCAGTCTTTCTATCAAATCCTCTATTAAATCTAATATCCTGTTCGGGATTATTGCTAATAATACAACTCTTCTCCTTTGCGGTATGTCCGACAATCCCGATACCAAATTTGATAGTAATTTTATTAAGGTCCTCTGTTCCTGCACCAGCAGATTTTAACGCATATATCTCTTCTGCTGTATGATTTATTGCAAATAGCGATGCAGCCTCCACCTCAAATAATGCCCTCGCTATCTCTATGATATCTTCAAGAAACATATTAGCCCTTTCACTCTGGCCACCCTCACCTTGAGATGACAATTTTGAATATTTATTCTTCAAGAAATTCTTCGCAAGATCTGTGATATTCATCCTGACCTCCTTAGGTAGGTATTTATCTATCATTGTGTAGTAAAAAATCAATTATAAATGTTGCAGGATTGTGAAATTGTGATAAAATGAAAAAGTATTGATTAACTCAAGGAGGAGTTATGAAGAGAGTATCAGTATTAGTAATTTTATTGGCGATTTTTATGTTTTATGCCTGTGATGAGGTTGCAGATGCAGTATTTAAAGATGTAAAAGGAGTCTTCAAAGGCACCACAAAGGAGTATCTGAACATTACAATTGATATCTCAAAACAGGATAAAGACAGACTTGAAGGAACAGTGAAGTTTGAGATCAATCAGGCAAAGGTCCCTGAAGGTGATACGCTCGTAAAATATATTCCAAGTAAGGATAGTGCTTTTACGGGCGAGATTGTACTTAACAGGGTTGTCCTTACGACAGATGAATACACCGCTAAGGTAAACGACAAAGATGTCCCTGTAAAGATTGTATTCACTCTTGATAGGTCAGATGACGGGAAGAAACTTACAGGCAATATGACCTTCTCTGGTATCAGTGATCTTGGAGAGATTCCGATTGAAGTGACAAAGCAGTAAATAAAAAATTTTTCTACATTTTCTTTTTTATTATTAAGTAAAATGCCTTTATATGTTCAAACTTTCTTCTATGAAAATCATTATTTGTAAATCTATTATTAGATTCACCATCTATTAAGGCAATAAGTTTGTCAGCCGATTTGTAATCTTTTAATATGATGTAAGATGTAAGGAGCATATTTGCGCTCTCTAAAAGAACTGAATCAGGCATTTCTTTGTGATTTATAGACTCATAGAGGAAAAAACTTAGATGTTTACTCGCATTTATATAGTCTTTGCTGTTGTAGAGTAGCCTTCCAAAGAGATACCTTGCGACAAGATTGTTGGAGTTAAGTATAACATCTGAAAGTATTCCAGCCCTGGTGTTAGGACTCTTCTCAATTGAATAGAATTTCTTTAACAAATCAATATTCTTAGATTGGTAGAGAAATCTCTTAATTTCATAGTTTCTCTTTGCGTCAGAGTCTGGTAGCCTATCAATATGATTTTCTATCAGGGCAATTCCAGTATCTATATCGCCTTTTAATATTAGAATATCAGATAAAGTATCAAGCAGTATTGTATAATAATAGGCATTTTCTGATTTATGGATATTTTTTCTGACGAGATTTTCGGCCTCGTCATATTTGGTTAAATTTATCAAAGCCTTTGTCAATTCAAGTGTAATATCGCTATTGAGCGAACAATAATCCACAATCTCCTCACCAATTTTATATGCCTTTGTAGATATGTTCTTTCTGTTGTATTCCAATATTATATTTTTTATATTTGCAATTTCGTGAGGGCATTGCTTATCAATAATACCCTTTGAACTATATATTACTGAAGCCCAATATTCTTTCTGGGGGGTAATCTCTACTCTGGATAAAAAATCTCTGTATTCACTCTCTATTTCAGATAGACTCTTCTTATATACCTCTTCAAATTCAACATAATTCAATATCCTCTTAAATTTATCAACCCCATATCTTTCAATGAGGAATTTAATAAATGAGCCAGATGCAGAATATGAAATACCACCACTCAATGAGTAGAATATTCTGACATTAAAGAGACCTTTAAAGGATGGAAGTTTGTCTTTTTTCAGAAGTATTGCTGCCTTTTCATGAAGGGTTAAGATATTTGTCTCAGGTTCAAGCGCAACAGATATCCCTTCTATTACTGCCATATTAGGAATCAAACCTTTGAATCTTCCATATAGATTTAGAGGTGAATCCAGTAGTTGACCTACCAGTATATGTGATATCTCATGACATAATTTTGAATCTGTCAGAGAAATGGGTGTGAGATAGATCTCTTTCAACCATGGCTTTGCAATCTGCGTTCTTGAGGCACCTGTGAGTTCCTTCTTCTCATCTTCGTTTCTGAAGATAAACGAAGTAATTCTTATATCTGTATTCAGTTCAAGTCTATTCAAAAGTTGTGAATAATAATATTCGTGTAAATTTGCAATGGTCTCAATCTCTCTGGACCAGTCCTGATCTGGTGGGTAGATTATATCAAAATGTTCGGTTTTATATATAGCACCGACAACGGATTTTATATCTTCTCTATTGTATTCAAGGTTATCTATTTCATTATGGATTATGAGAGCAATTGGGATTAAAAATAATACAATTAGATTTTTTATAAATGACCTCTTATAAAGAAAAAGCCATATAGATGTTGAGATTATAATACTCAGCAATTTATATAGAATCAGGACTCTGTCCGGGGTGATGTCTTCGTCATATATGGGTCCTGAGAATAAACCCCAGAATAGGCTATAAAATCTGACTTTTGGTTGACTCAACAATTCATATATATTAAAAGTAATGGAAAAAAGTATAATCATAAAGATTAAAATTGCTGCAATATAAGGCCTCAATTTAAGCCTTCTGAAAATGAGAGAGATACTACTCAGTAACATAAGCAGGGGTGCTATAAGAATGAAATAGAATATATACCCATCAAGCCCGGGACAAAACCCCTTAATAGTGCCAGATATTGTCAATAATATCAATGGGATAAAGAATAATATTAAAGTTATACTTAAAGAAGTCTCCACAAAATCCTCATCCAGATAGATTTTCTGAAGTTTGTGACTCAGATATATATAGAAGATAAGGATGAAGATATTTATCGCCATTGCTGATTCGTAAGATGGAGTTGCTGTAAGAGGTAAAAAGAGTAGAATTATAGAAAAGGTTAATGAACTGAAGAATGTTAATATGGACAACTTCATAAAATTATATATGTCATTTCTTTGACAAATAGTCAAAAATGAAATAGATATTTTTCTATGGAGAAGGGGAGAATATTAATAGTTGATGAAGATTGGTTTGCCAGAGACCTTTATTCGGAATATCTGCAGATAGATAATAATATCGTTGATACCACAGCAGACCCGATTGAAGCCTTTGAGCTACTTCAACGAAATGAATACGATATTATAATTACTGATATGTTTACACGAAGATTGTCCGGACTGGATTTTATTGAGGAGATAAGGAAGAATTTTCAATCAGTATCAATAATTGTGATATCCGGGGTAAATGCAGTAGAACCCGCGGTCAAGGCATTAAGGCTTGGGGCTTTTGACTATCTCTTAAAACCGGTCAATCCAGAGACGCTCAAGCTTGCTGTCAAGAAGTGTCTGGAAGTAAGACATCTCTTAAAGGAGAATATAGAACTGAAATCTTATGTGGACCTATATAGTGCCTCACAGAGAATCGTATCTACAATTGATGCAGACAGAATATATTCAATCTCGGTGGAGACCTTGATGGAGATAATAAAGGCTGATTGTGGCCTATTTATTGAGAAGAGAGATGGAGATAAAGAATTTATTATAAGGTCTAACAAGAATATTGATGTTAACAATGCTCAAAATATTTTAAAACTATTGCAGGACTATTTTCAAAAAGTGGGCGATTCTCCATATATTGAAAAGATATCATTATTTAATAGGGAGGAGATAGAGGAGATATATAGAAAAATAACTTTTATGATGATAATCCCTTTAAGACATAATTCAAAAGTGTTGGGTTTTATAATTCTCTTTAGATTTTTCAACAGGATATCTTTCTCTACAAGGGAGATCAAAGATGCAGAGTTCCTGATGAAGAATATTGTATCTTCAATTCTAAATATTCAACAGTTTTCTGAGATAAAGAGCCTTGCATATATTGATGAACTGACCGGGCTCTATAATATCAGATATTTTGAGGAGGTCTTAAAAAGAGAAATAAATAAGGGTACTTCAAACAATGTCTTCTCAATCCTGTTTATGGACCTTGACCATTTTAAAGAAGTAAATGATACTTACGGACATCTTATAGGCTCAAAACTCCTTGTTGAGGCAGGCAGGATTATCAAGGGATGTGTAAGAGAGAATGATATTACAGTTAGATATGGAGGTGATGAATTTTGTGTATTATTGTTGCAGACAGGACAGGAGGAGGCTTTGCGGATAGCAGAAAGAATTAGAAAGACCATTGAGGGTCACAGGTTTATGAGTAGAGAGTCGCTTAATATAAAACTGACCATCTGTATAGGTGTTGCAGTATATCCTCATCATGCAACATCACTACTTGGCATAATAGAGAAGGCAGATAATGCTATGTATGCCGGAAAGAATTCCACAAGAAATGTGGTAAACCTGGCCTCCAGTTCAAATGGTAAGATGGATAATAACAGTGATGCAGGGCTCGGATTTAAAGAGAAGTAATCTCTTTTTAATTGAAAATTGGCAAAAGTAAATATAAAGTCTGCAACTCTTGTTGAGGAGTTACCTTATGGAGTTAAGTATTACTGGATTTGCCAATTCTGGAAAGACCACATTATTTAATGCTATTACTGGTGCCGGGATTGAGACATCTGCCCTTATCACCAATGAGGCAAAGCCGATATTCAGAAATGTTGATGTGCCTGATTCAAGGATTGATTATCTATCAGGATTATTTAAACCTCAGAAGACCACTTATACAAATATAAAATATATTGATTTCATCGGTTTTATAAAGGGAGACACAAAGAGAAACCGGGCAATAATTGACCTTATAAAAGATTCAGATGCAATAGTAAATGTGGTAAGGGCTTTTGAATCTGGTGCTGTTGTACATCCACTGGAATCAGTTGATTATTTAAGGGATATTATATTGTTTGAATCTGAACTCATTCTTATGGACCTTGAGCTTGTTGAGAATAGATTAAATAGAATTCAGGAGGGGGAGAAAAAGGGTAAGAGGGGAAATCCACGAGAGGTTGAGATACTTATGAAATGTCATAATATTCTCTCTGATGATATACCATTAAGGGAGGTGGATTTTTCATCTGATGAACTCATAGATATGAGACATCTTCAATTTGCATCAATCAAGCCAGAACTGATTGTAATTAATACTGATGAAAATAGTTCTAAAGAAGAGATGACTGAAATCACAGAAAGGGTAAAGAGTGAATTTATTAAGAATAGACGAAATATTGAAGTAATCACCCTATGTGCAAAGATTGAGAGCGAGATAGCACAACTCCAGCCTGATGAGAGGGCGCTCTTTTTAAGAGAGATGAATATTGATAAACCGGCATTGAGTAAATTGATTGAGAGTTCATACAACCTCCTTGATGTAATTTCGTTTATTACAGTTGGAGAAGATGAGGTGAGGGCGTGGTCAATCAGGAAGGGCTCAAGTGCCCAGCAGGCAGCAGGTAGAATTCACTCTGATATTGAACAGGGATTTATAAGGGCAGAGGTCGTCTCTTACTCTGATTTTGTAAGAATGGTAGAGGAATTCGGAGGGAGATTACCTCCTGACTATGTTGGTGAATTGAAGTCAAAGCATAGACTAAGACTTGAAAATAAAGACTATATTGTAAATGATGGAGATATAATTAATTTCAGACACGCAAGATAACTATTTTACCGCCTTCATCCTCCTTAAAAATTCTCTTGAATCTACAAATCCATTGATTCTTAATTCCTCAATCTCATTTTGTTGAGAATCAAGAAAGATTATTGCGGGGAGTCCGGAGATTTTATATCTCTTTTCAATCTCCGATACCCGTTCATCTGGACTGGTGGCATCAATCATTATCATTACAAAACGTTTTGACTCCTCTTGAATATCTTTATCTGGAAATGTCTTCTTCTTAATCTCTGTGCAGGCTGCACACCAATTGGCATAAAAGTCTATTATGGCTGGTCTCTTCTCTGTTTGAGCCAATTTAATACCTTCATCATAATCTTTTATCCATACAATATTATCTTCTGGAGTATGTGAAGTTGAGAGAAAAGAGATTATACCCACTGAAATAAGAGATACCATCAATAACTTTTGTAACTTTATTCTGAAAGTCATAAAGTCTGCCTCTTTTGTGAGACCACCTCCCAGAATCCCAATAACAATTAAAATTATACCTGTAATATAGTTGATGTGAGAAACAAAGTTATAAATAGAGTTTATGAGGTGGAAGGAATAAGAAATGATTGCTATTGCAAAGATTGAACGGACAATTACCATCCATCTACCAGATTTTGGTAGTTTTTTCAATAATGATGAGAAACTACCGGCGATAATAAAGATAACAGAAAGCCCCGCTGCGTAAGAGAATAGATAAATGCCTCCTAACATTGGTGAGCCGCCGGTACTTATAAATATCAGTGCCGATGCCAGAATGGGACCGGTGCAGGGTGCCGCAACAAATCCAGCAACAAGTCCCATAGCAAATAGGGAGAATATACCTGAACCTCTGATATTTAATATCCTTTTTGTAATAAAATCTGGAAGTTTTATCTCATAAAATCCATTCATAGAGAGACCCATAATAAAGAAGAGCATGGCAATTAGCATTACAAATACAGGATTCCCCATATAGTTCCCAAATGTAAATGAGCCAATTCCAGCCAGCATCCCAAGAACTGTATATGTTAGGATAATCCCTGAAGAATAGATGACTGACATAACAAATGCAGGGCGCTGATAATTCTTATTTATCTCTGATATAATGCCTATTGTCACCGGGATGAGAGGATAGACACAGGGAGTAAAGGCTGTGAGAAATCCACCTACAAACATAATAAAAATGATTTGAATTACTGACCTGTCAGCGATATTAAGATTTTCTGTAAAACCGACAGTTAATAGTGAAATAATAAAAATTAAAAGGTAGTTTCTAATCTTCATTATCCTCTAATATATAACTCCCTGACTCTTAAAGATGCATCAATATTGTGATAAGATTCAACATTTAAGATATTTTGATGTAAAAGATTGAGATATCTATTGTAGTTTTCAGCAATGGTTATCGCCTTTCCGTTTAGAAAATCCTCTTTGGAAAAGATAAACATCCCTCTCTTCTCTTCATCAGTCAGCCCCTCAGCCCCTATATCGGTGGTAATTATCAGATTCTCATTTGCCATACCCTCAACGATCTTGACTCTTGCGCCACCACCTGTAAATATTGGGGCAATGAGAATTCTTCCTTTCTGTAAAAATTTATGGGGCTCATCTATATTTGCAGTTAAAATAATATTATTTTGTTGATTGTTAGTATATCTTAAAAGATTGATATTTCTTCCTCCAATTAGCAACTTTTTACCTCCGATAACGCTTTTGATATTATCAAGGATAAATTGTGCAGCATCTCTATTTGGCTTATGTTCATAGTTGCCTAAGAATACAAAATCAAATTCTCTTTCATCAGGATTTATTCTCTTCTCAGGAATTTCTATCGTCAGCGGTATATGATGTACACCCTTATTTTTAATAAATATCTTAATGAGTTCTACCTCAAACTGATTATATGAAAGGATGATATCTGCCTCTTTTAGCAGCCTGATCTCCTGCAATGCTGATTTGATACTATCAAATATAAGGTATAGTTTATCTCTCTTTGTGTAATTGAGTTTGCCCTCCCTGAATTGTCTTAAGAAATTGAGTTCGTGGATATTAATAATCTTTGGTACCCCTGAGAAATTTTTTATATAATGTCCCATAGATATGAACTCAGCAAATATGGCAGAGTAATGCTGATTTGAGAGCATTTTCAGGATTTTATTCATCTTTGAGGAATAATAACTTACAACACCTTCGCAGGAAAATAGATTTGGTTTATATGAACTGTTGAATGGGATTATGAAATATCTCTGCGTATACTGATTTAAGAATATCTTTACCTCCTCAAGTGATGAATCGTCAGATTTGGGTATGTTAAATGATACAAAGTCTGTAAGATACCCATTCCGCTTTAATGCCTTAATCAAATTTCTGATTTGAGTAGAGCCTCCGTTATGCGATTTGAGTGGTAAAATCTGTGAAATTATTAAAATAGATTTCATAGTCATTTATTATTACAGAAAGCCAGTAAAATGCAATCTTTACATACATCTTTATTAAAAGAATGTCTACATCCTTCACTAATACCGATGTGGGCTAATGCAAAGTCGTATTTAACAGGGTCAAGAGGCGAATAATTCCTCAAGAAGTTTGTTATTTCTATTGCACATTTTATATCACTTATCCTCCTTGAGGTCATTTTGAGGAGTCTTCCTATATTTGCTGTATGAGTATCAAGGGGTATAATCAGGTCTTTACTCTCTACTGTATTTATAATCCCAAAGTCTATATTATCTTTACGAACCATCCATCTCAGAAACATAAATATCCTTTTAAGTGGGCTATTTGCTTTCGGGTCTGGAAACATAAAATTTATGCCGTCAGTAAATCTATTCTTATTAATATCTGAAATCTCATTGAAGAAACCTCTCCTTAAATTGGTTATACCTGTAATGATATCATTTTTTCTAAAAGGGGCGGAGAAGAATTCAATCAGCCTATCTTCTTTTAAGATTTTTTGTAATGATTTTAATAAAATTGAAATATCTGTGCTACTATAGAATCTGTAATAAATATCTTTTGTAAGCAAATCAATTCTCTTCTCATCTATCCCAATAAGAAATCTAACTGGCTCATCTGTAAGTGTTGAAAATAGATTTTCAAGTACATTCTTGAATAACTGAACTTTCCCATATGAAAAAATGGCAGAGATAAAGCCGATAAGAAGTATATCCTCTTCTTTTTTATACCTATGAGGGAACTCTATCGGGTCGTTGAAAATATATCTTTTGTCATTGTACTTTTCATAGAGCAAATCAAGAACCTTCCTCAAGTTTCTATCATACATAGGCAGAATTATTATCATATTAGAAGATTTTATAAAATAATATTTGTATTAAAAGAAACTAAATTTCATTATTGTATCACTTTTTACTTGTATCTATATAAAATTTGTAATTATTTATTCTGACTTAGTCAGGAGGTAATATAATGTCCGTGATAATTACAGGCAAAAATTTAAAGGTGGAAGATGTGTACAGGGTAGCAGTATTAGGTGAAAAGATTGAACTTCACCCTGATGCAATTGATCGCATTAAGAAATGTCGTGCATTCATTGAGAAGAAGATTGAGGAAAAGGAGATAATGTATGGTGTAAATACAGGAATAGGGGAACTTGTCAGCGTTGTACTCAATGAGGAACAGATAAAGCAATTTCAAAAATATCTAATCTACAACCATGCTGCTGGTATCGGGGAGCCAGTTCCTATTCCCCATGTGAGGGCAGCAATGCTCAGCAGAATTAATGTACATGCTCAGGGCTATTCAGCCTGCAGGCCGGAGGTTACACTTACTTATGTTGATATGTTAAATAAGGGTGTGACACCGGTGGTCTGCACAAAGGGGTCTGTGGGTGCCTGCGGGGATCTGGCACCTATGTCGCAGATTGCGCTATTGTTGATGGGTGAAGGTGAGGCATTTTACAACGGTGAGAGATTGCCCGGAAAGATTGCACTGGATAGGGCTGGAATTCCTGTGCCCGGTCTTCAGGCAAGGGATGGACTTGCTGCTATCAATGGTTCAAATCTGATAACAGGTATTTCATCAATAATTGTTTTTGAGACAGAGAGATTTTTAAAACAGGCTGAGATCGCCTCAGCAATGACGCTTGAGGCATTAATGGCAAATCTAAAACCTTATGATGTAAGACTTCACAAACTGAGGGGATTTAAGGGCGCAATCACATCTGCCGAAAATATTATGAAGGTAATTCAGGGCTCAGACCTTATGGATCCTGAGAAAATAAAGGTAAAGGTACAGGATGCATATTCAATGAGGTCTACTCCTCAGGTGATTGGGGCCGCTCGGGATCAATTGAGATGGACAAGAGAGCAGATTGAGATTGAATTAAATGGGGTTGCAGACAATCCGATATTTTTATCAGATGACGGGGTAGTATTGACCGGGGCAAACTTTCAGGGTTCACCAATTTCGGTGCCTGTGGATATGCTTGGGGCTGCAATTACGATGGTCTGTGTCCTGTCTGAAAGAAGGCTAAACAGATTATTGAATCCAGCGCTCTCAGTTGGACTACCGGCGTTTCTAACAAAAGGTGCCGGGATGTTTTCGGGGATGATGCTTTCTCAATATACTGCTGATATGATGATAGTGGAACAGAGGATTCTTTCAATGCCAGCCTCAATTCAATCCATACCTGCTGCGGCGGACCAGGAAGACTTTGTCTCAATGGGAATGAATACGGCGCTGAAGACCAGACAGATTCTGGACAACGCTTATGGTATTTTAGGCATTGAATTTATGGCAGCCGCACAGGCGCTTGATTTCAGAAACTTTACATTTGGTAAAGGGACTAATGCCGCGAGAAGAGCGATAAGAGAGGTTGTGGAACATCTTGAAGAAGATAGACCCTTATATAATGACCACAACAGAATGATGGAGCTTGTAAAAAGTAGAAAAATACTGGATACAGTGGAGAGCGAGATTGGGGAGCTCAGTACATACTAGATTTTAATAACCGCTGAACCTATAAATCTACCATTCCTGAGGTCATCAAGTGCCATATTTGTATCTTCAAGTCTGTAAATATTAATTTCGGTCTTAACTCCAGATTTTTGAGCCAGTTTGAAAAATTCAACTCCGTCCTCCCTCGTGAGATTCGCAACAGATTTTATCATCCTCTCCTCCCATAACAATCTATATGGGAAAGACGGGATATCTGACATATGAATACCCCCACATATAACCTTTCCACCTTTATTAACAGAACGAAGAGCGGATATAATGAGTTCACCAGCCGGGGCAAATATTATCGCCCCATCCAGTTTCTCCGGAGGTAATTCATCAGAATACCCGGACCAGACTGCACCCAATTTTTTTGCAAAATTTATAGACCTTTTATCTCCTCTTCTGGAAAATGTAAATACTCTTTTCTTTTCATAAATCGCAAGTTGAATCAATATATGTGCAGCGGACCCGAAACCATATATCCCAAGATTTTCAGCATCCCTTGTCATATTGTACGCCCTGAATCCAATCAGCCCCGCGCAGAGAAGTGGAGCCGCAGAGAGTGGGTCAAATCTTTTCGGAATTCTAAAGATAAATCTATGATTTGCCTTTGTATATTCAGCAAAACCTCCATCTATATTGTAACCCGTATATCTCGCTTTGTCGCATAAATTCTCTCTTTTGGTCCTGCAAAATTTACATCTCTGACAGCTGTACCCAAGCCAGGGAACCCCAACTCTATCACCTATCATAAAACCAGTTACATTCTTCCCTTTCTTCACAATTGTCCCGACAATCTGATGACCCATTACAAGAGGAAGTTTTGGTTCGTTCAGTTCACCATCCAGAATATGTAAATCTGTACGACATATCCCACAGGCCTCTACTTTGATCAGGACTTCATTTTGATTGATTTCCGGAATAGGCATATCGGAGAGAATCAACTTCTCTCTTTGTTTGCATAAAACCATTGCTCGCATAACAACTCCTTTGTTGAAAAGAAATAATACACAATTATCGTTGATTAATCAAATCCTCTTTAATATTTTGAATTGCTTTAATTTAAATTTTGTTATATATAAAAAGCCAATAAGGAGTTAAATTCTCCTTTTATTCGATAAGGAGGTTGGATTTGAAAAATTTTGTTATATTTTTATTAATATTTACTTTTGTCTCTTCTGCAAATGCAGCAGGTATTGCTGTTGTAAAGTCTGATTCGCTAAAGGCATATAATAAGGTCCTGACAGGGATATCACTTGAAAGTAGGGTTCCAGTTGAAGAATTTGATATGAAGGGAGATAAGGACAGAGGGCAGAAGGTCTTTGAGCTTCTGAATGCAAAGAGGCCTTCAGTAATTATTACAATTGGGCCGGAGGCGTCTTTACTTGCAAAGAAGATGATAAAGGATATACCTGTTGTATTCTGTATGGTTCCAGACCATTCCAAATATGGACTCTCTGGAAATAATATTACTGGAGTATCTGTTCAGCTTCCTCTCAGAGTACAGCTTACTATCCTGAAATCTGTTACACCAAATGTCAGAAATGTAGGTGTTATATATAATCCAAAGTTAAGCAAAAATACATTTCAGGAATTAAATAAGAAGGCGACCGAGCTTGGGATGACGCTGGTTCCTGTGCTGGTGGATGAGTCAGAGGAGGTAGTATCAAATATTCAAACATTGCAGGGGAGGGTAGATGCAATATTTCTCTTCCCGGACCCAACCGTGTTAAGTTCAATTGATGTAATCAAAGAAATCATTAAATTCGCTTTTGAGAAAAAGATCTCTCTCTTTGGAATCGGGGAGGAGATGGTTAAAGAAGGGGCACTTCTGTCAATCAATCCCGAATATACGGCTGTTGGTCAGCAGACGGCACGCATTGCACAGGATATAATTAAGCAGAATATTAAACCGGGGCTCATACCTGTTGCAGACCCAGAAAGTGTGAGTATTGCACTTAATATCACAACCGCCAAGAGGATTGGAGTTGAATGTAGTATGGCACTCGAGATTTTTACATTTTCTGCCTACAACGAATATCCCATAAGGGTCTTCAAATAATATTTTAATAAAAGAGGCGAAAATATGAGCACTATTATAAACATTAACGGAAAATTTTTTACAGAAAAGAATGCGAAGATATCTGTATTTGATAGAGGTTTTCTATTTGGAGATTCAATATTTGAGGTAGTAAGGACATATAATAAAAAGCAAATATTTGGTTTTGATATGCATCTTGATAGGCTATATAAATCTGCCGGGTATATTTCACTTAAATTAAAAAGCAGGGATTTCATAAAAAGGGAGATCCGAAGGACAATAGAGAGAGGAGATAATCCAGAGTCGTATGTAAGGCTAATAATTACCAGAGGAATTGGAAGAGAGATTGGTATGAATCCTGATTATGCCTCAGTACCAAATTATATCGTTATTGTAAAGAGGTTTGCTCCCCCACCCGATGAGCCAGAAAAGAGAAGTATTGTTGCAGCCATTGCCTCTATAAAAAGGAATTATAAAGAGTCTCTAAATCCATTGATTAAATCAGGGAATTACCTCAATAATGTGCTTGCCCATATAGATGCGATGAAGAAGGGTGGGGTAGAGGCAATAATGATTAATCCCGAGGGATATGTGGCTGAAGGAACAACTTTTAATATATTTATGGTCAAAAATGGTATTTATTATACTCCTCCTCTTGAGTGTGGAATTCTGGATGGGATTACAAGAAAGGTGATAATTAAACTTATGAAGGAAAATTCTATCAAATTTAGGGAGAAGAGAATTAGACCTCAAGAATTACTGAGTGCAGATGAGGTATTTTTTACATCTACTTTGAGAGAGATTCAGCCTGTTATAAAGATCAACGGC
>JBMFOP010000013.1:0-41367 GCA_049969675.1 Myxococcota bacterium
CTTTTCTTTATAAGTGAATCTACATTTTTTGGATTCTTTCTTGTTTGTCTTATTTTAATGGAATTATATCTTTTTACATCAATAATACGTAAAATAGATAAATTTGATGAATTAAAATGGACTAATTACAAACTGAAAAAAGAATTAGAATCAATTGAAAAAATAGAGAGTGAAATAGAGCCAAGAGTGGAGAATATAAGTAATCTCCTGAACAGTGAAATAACAGAGTTTGAAAATTTCCTGAAGACTGAAATAAATAAAATTGCAAAATATTTAAGCAAAAATAAGAATCCAGAAATTAATTCATCTGCAAATTAATGGACATTATATCACCTCAAATCAGACTCTCATCTGGAACAGATCACCTTCTGGAACCAATATACAGTTCTTTCTGGATCTAATCTGCCATAGCCAAAACCAGAATCCATAAAAAATCTTCTGTGCATTTTGCTGAGATGTTACGATTTAAGAATTTAAAGAATCTAATATCCCAGAACGAAGAGAAAAGGCTCATATATAGCAAATCAGATTTCAAAAATAGTTTGCATTCTCCTGAGTAGAAGCATATAATAATAATGATTTCTCTTCAGGAGGTGTAAAATGAAAAATTTCTTCACTTATATCTCTATGATTCTGTTGGTCTCTAATTTCTATTATTGCTCATCTGATACGAGTAATGGAGATAATAATCTGGATGTATCACAGGATATAATCCTTAATACAGATGTATCAGGAGATGGGGGGGTAAATCCAGATGGGGCTAAGGGGTGTATAAGGAATAGCGAGTGCCCGCTCGGAAATGTCTGTATCAATTCAGAATGTGTGGAAGGATGTAAATTAAATGCCGACTGTCCTCCAGATGCCCATCCCGAGAGAAAGTTATGTAATTCTTCACTCGGCGAGCATGGCAGATGTGTGGAGTGTCTGGGGGATGAGGATTGTGCAAATGGTCTCTGCAATTCAGAGGGTCTTTGTGAAACTGCACCAGAGTGTGCCGATGATAGGGACTGTATAGACCCCAAGAAACCATATTGTGAAAGATCAGAGGGGAAGTGCTATGAGTGCACTGACGGTTCGCATTGCAGGTCTCAAAGTTGTACAAATCATATCTGTGACCCGTTTACTGGCTGTGATAAGGATGAGGATTGTAAAGACCCAAATCTCCCTCACTGTGACACGACGGATAATAAGTGTTATGAGTGTGTGGAAGGGGGGCATTGCCTCTCAAATAGCTGTACCGACCATAGATGCGATCCACTTAAGAGTTGCACAACAGATAGAGACTGTCCTCCCCTTGTCCCATATTGCGACCCGTCTGATGATAAATGCTATGAGTGTGTTGCAAGCAATCAATGTAAGGAGGGGTTATGTATCAATCACAAATGTGATACCTCTCTTGATTGTACAAAGAATGGATGCGCGGATAAAGAGAAGTGTGACTCATTTACAAAGAAGTGTTATCCGGAATGCTCCTCTCAGGATATTCAGGGATATACAATTTATTATTGTACACCTCCATATCCTATATTGGGGTGTGATGATTCACAGAAGGTCTGTTATCCCTGCACAAAGAATGCAGATTGTAATGGGAAGGTCTGTGATACAAAGTATCATGAGTGTATCTATTGTTATAATGATGCGGTATGTTCCCCGAATGTGTGTAAGGAAGAAGATGGGCTCTGTGTAGAGTGTGTACAGAATACAGATTGCAAGGATACCTCAAAGCCACTCTGTAAAGATGACAATACCTGTGTCCAGTGTCTCACAGATAATGATTGCCCAAAATCTTTACCACATTGCGATGAGAGAAATGTCTGCAGGGAGTGTCTTAATGATTCTCAATGTTCAAATAATATGAGGTGCGATCCATTCTACAGGAAGTGTGTAGAATGTCTGAGCAATAGTGATTGTAAAGATCCAGCCCGACCGAAGTGTGATAGCCTGTATCATAAGTGTGTTGAATCAAATATCAAAGCCCAGTGTGAAAGCTGTACAGCAGATTCTGAGTGTGGGAGCGGAAATTACTGTGTTATTAATAAGACCTTGTTCGGTCAGGAGCTTGAACGCGCCTGTGCCTGGCCGTGCACCTCTGATATTGAGTGTCCAAAAGGGTATTATTGTGTCAGTAAACCGACAGTAGGTTCTGGAAATAAGAATGTATGCTATCCCGACTATGCCAAACTTTCAAACATCCTGCTTATTCAGGCATCTACCTGTCAGGGACTGAAGGATGTATTTAAGCTAAATTGCAATAATCAGCAGGATACCTGTGGATTGCCAGATGTAAAGGATTCAGTCTGCATTGAGATACAGCAATACAATATCTCTGTCTGTGAAATACCGTGCGTGGATGACAGAGATTGCCCGGACGCCAATGTCCATGGGAAGATGGTGGCTACCAAGTGTTCAGAGATCCCCAATGTTCCACTGGTAAAGCTGTGTATGCCTTCGTTATATTAGGGGTTAAATATTATCGGACGATTGTCGTATATATTTAATGTTGCTTTTTTGAGATAATGGTAAATGGAATATAGATTGGACATATTCCAAGGAGGTCAGATATGACTGCTAAAAAATTAATAACATCCGTGATGGTCTTTGGGGTGATATTTTCTGTCTTTGTCTTTTCCTGCTCGGATGATGCGACCACTAATGGGAATAAGACTGTGCAGATAAAGAGGGGACTTGTAGTGGTCGGACAGGCTCAGGTAAATACAGTACCAAATACCACAGAGAAATTTACTGTACTATACTTTGAAACTGATGATAAGGCTACAAAGGGTCTTCCGGGCGAAAATCTCACATTAAAATTCTTAAAAGACGCCAGGGATTCAAAGCTGGCGAAAAATGTGGTTACAACCGATAACAATGGGAGAGCGGATATAGAGGTTATGGTAGGCAAAAACTTCCCTACTAACGCCCCAACTACAATGCAGATTGAGGTATCTCCTCAAAGTATTGATACCTCCAGGTATAAAGTTGACCCAATTTATCTTACTTTAACTGTGAGGCCTGTTGGTTCATCTCTCAAGGCAGTAGGTCCTACGGAGAGACAGGGGTGTGTAAAACAGAAGGTTACATTGCAGGTAAAGATGACTCAGATAGATTACACCAGTAAACAGACCAGAGAGATTCCACTTCAGGGGAAAGTTGTGACTTTCGGGATCGTTCATGCAGCCCAGGAACAGTTGAGTGCAAAATTTGATCCATCAGGTGGAGATACAGTACAGGTTGAGACGAATCTCTCCGGTATCGCATCCGCAACCCTCTATGCAGGGGATGAGGCGAGGGACTATACCATACTTGCTCAGGCAGAAGGTGTCCCCAGTGTTCAATTCCATCTGGTTATTAATTCGGAGGAGAGCTGTGTCGCTGGTTGTAAGACCTCAAAAGATTGTGGTGAAGGGCTCATCTGTGTAAATGGGGAGTGTAAGAGCAAAGATGAACCGATTGCCTGTCAGACCACAAAGGATTGTCCATCGGGTTATGAGTGCATCAATAATGTGTGCGAGACTACAACCACCTGTCCACCGGGATACCATCTGGATCCGGGTGGCCCAGGCCAGTCTCCGTCCTGTGTGGCAGATAATCCAGATGTTAAACCCTGTAAGACAGATGCTGATTGTCCAGGTCCAAATTACTATTGTCAGGATGGAGAGTGTAAGGAGATTAAGACGAGTTGTGACTCTATCTCTGATTGTCCTTATGGTTACATCTGTGAGAATAATACCTGCGTGCCGGGAGGTGGTCAGGGTTGTAAGACAGATACTGACTGCCCAACAGGCTTCTGTAAAGATGGGAAATGTATAAGCTGTATAAAAGACTCTGACTGTCCGCAGGATAATATCTGCGCAGAGGGGATATGTGTACCCAAACCCAAATGTGGAGATATGGAGGATGAAGATGTAACCGGGCTATGGTACACCGAGCATGAGTTTGACCTCTCCAATGCACTATTAGGATTACCAAAGCTTGCTGAACCTCTGGACTTTATTGATCAGGTCTTCAAAGGTAACCTCGGTGACATAGGAAATATTCCAATAATCGGAGACATTCTCAAAGGACTTGTTCAGGACCTCATCAAACAGTATGTTCCGCCGTGGGTACCAAATCTGGTTCACGGTCTGAATGCCCTTGCAAATATACTGCAACAGATGAAGGTTCTTGGCGTTATGGAGCTCTGGAATACTCAGGTCCCCGATATGGTCAATGGTAAAGAGCAGTGGGAGAGCATTATTGTATGGTGGATAGATCAGTGTCCACAGGGCAGACAGGATCCAAATTGGCCACAGTGTGCAGAGCTGGATATCGCAATGGGAGATGCCGATATCAAGATGACAGAGAACAGACCTATTGTAGGAGTTGTAGATTGTGATACATTGTTTATAAAAGAGCGCGTGGTGGAGTTTGAGGCATACAAATTGATTAATTACCTTGTAAATCTTATCACCCAGATTACAACGGGATATGATACACTGGAGGATGCCGTTCAGAATATGATTGACTGTTCAGAGGTGCAGCAGGCGGTGGACGATATGGCGTGTGATATGTCAAATGGGAGTATCTGCTCTGTGCCGGGTGTGGAGGCTGCCTGTGAGGCCGCCAAGAAGCAGCTCCCGAAGGCATTGATGGATTGGCTGGCAAAACAGGGAGTCCCGACCAAGATGACATTCGCTGGCTCTGCGAAGATAGCTGATGATGACAAAGACAAATATGCAGACCATCTAAAGGATGGTGTCTGGAATGGAAAGATTGAAGTAATCTTCAATGGGAAGCTGACCGGCAAATGGAAGGGTGAGAGATAATTCTATGTACGATAGAGATTTTGACGAGGAGCCCAAAAGTAAACCACAGCTTCCTCTCTCAAAAATAAGATTTTATGAATTTGATTGTCCAAATTGTGACGCCAATAATCCAATGAATGATGGCTTTAAGCACGATGACGAGGTTGCCTGTCTTTACTGTGGGCTGGAATTTAAGGTAAAGACATTGTCGGAGGATAGATTTAAGCTTATCCCCATTTGATTAAATATTTTATCTCGGAAGTTTCATATTGCCAGAGTAATAATCCAGAATAATCTTTTTGATTTTCATATCATATTGTGCCTTATTCTTCATAATTCCGGACTGTGCATATGCAACGAGTGCATCAATAAGCCCCTTTGTATCTCCAAGTCCTATGTTGTAATTCATCGTCTCAGTTGTAAGCCACTTCTTTGCTGCCTTCTCACCCTTTAAATATGTCTCAAAATTATTCTTTGCCTCATTGTATTCTTCGTATAACTTTTTGGTCTGAAGTTCTATAGCATCTATCAATGCCTCCTCAAGATACTGATATTTCATAAACTGGGCATATGTCTGAATCTCTTTCCCATACTTTATACCTATCTCAAGGTTTATCTTTGCCCCTATTCCAACTGCAAAGCCAAAGTAATTAAAGTCATCCCTTATCCAGGGATTTGTCTTATCAAATTCAAAATTGGAGTGAGAGAATCTGAGCCCGCCGCCAATAAAGATATCAGGGAGATATGCCATCTTTTGAGCTCTTGCAATGTCCTCCATCGCCTTCTTGAGATTTCTTAAAGCCTTAATCTCATATCTATTCTCTTTGGACCTGTTAATATACTCTGCAAGATCGATCTCATTTAAGTCAGAATCTGAAAGCGATTTATCCTTTGTCTCAATCTCCTCATCTATGTTACAGAGCGTCTTCAGGGAAGATCTTGCAACTTCAAGCCCCTTTCTGGTCTCTGCAATCCTGTAATATAATTCCGATGAGTAATAATCCAATTTATAGAGGTCCTTCTCCGTCACATTCCCCTCTTCCCTTTCAAGCAGTTCCTTCAACTTCTTTCTGGCATCTTTTAGTCTATTCTCTCCATCATTTAAGACCCCCAATATATCATTGAATAGGATGATTCCATAGTATGCCTGAGCTATCTGAATGGCTATATCTATCTCTTTCGCCTTAATATTCTCATCTGCTGACATTACTCCAGCTTCAGCTGCATCTTTCAGTCCCCCTAACTTTCCAAAGGTATAAATTGGATATACAATATCAACATTTGATTTAATCAGATATCCAAAACCACTATCTATCCCCATATAGCCGAAGTTTGAGGCATCTGTGACTCTATTTACCTCCTTCTTCTGATTTGCGATAGGCCCGCCACCCATAATATCAGCATTGATATATGGGAAGTAATATGCAGATTGTGCCTCTATATATTTTCCGCGATAATACTCTCTCTCCTCTTTCAGGCTCTTAATCTCTTTATTATTCTTTAATGCTATTGAGATGAGGTCATTTAAGGAGAACTCTTTTGCTGTTAAAATGGTGGGAATCAGAGACAATATAGAAAGAGGGTAGAATACCTTTATCAAAAACCTATGGCTGTGCATGAGCATCCCTCCCTGTCAATCTCAAAGCTATTTGATGAGTCATAAGAGGAACCATCTGTATTGACATCCAGGATAGAGTTTCCTGCATCTAAAAACGGGTCATTCTTATAGCCAACGCAATTTCCTTTACCATCACAGTAATCATAAGGGGTTGAGGGGTCAGAATCGTCGCACTTTCTACCATTAACTACATCTGTCCAGTTATATTGGTCTATCAGGACATTGCAATATTTACATTCGTTGTCAGTCTTTACACTAAGGTCTTTAATACACTGGTTGTCAATAAGGCAGTATTCGCTTTTGACCTTGTTTATGCATCCACCCCGCCCATCACAGATATCTAATGTGCAGTCAATCCCGTCATCACATGAATATTCCTCTCCAATACACTCCCCACTTCCATTGCATCTATCATTCTTTGTGCAATTTAAGCCATCGTCACAACTCCTCCCCGCTTCATATGGGGTCCATTTGTATAAAGCACTTTTTGTATCGCATATTCTACAGCCATTTATATCTTCAGTCTTATCCGGAATGCATTTATGTTCAATCAGACAGAATCCATCTTTTAGAGTGTGAATACATCTCCCATTGCTATCCCTCTCATCAGTGGTGCACTCAAGATCGTCTTTTATATTACTGGTAAATTTATATGGGTCTTTCAGAGGAAGGCAGATACCACAACCATCCTCAGATGTCTCATAAGTCTTATAGCATTTGTTGTCTATGAGGCAGTAATTTTCAAGCAGGTTATGTGAGCAGTTTCCATTCTCAAATACATCTTCTGTGCAAATCAAATTGTCATTACATTCTGTCTGTGAGATAAAAAGTATTGAAATAATAAAGTAGAGCATCACTATCTTTTATTCTGTACCTTTTTTAGTTCCTCTTCTATTACCATTATGTATTCCTGCAGGCTTTTTGCCCCTATTAACATCCGCCCATTTATAAATACTGTTGGTACACTTGCAATCTGACATTTAATACAGCTCTCAATATCACGGGCGATGCTCTGTCTTATCTTGTTTGAATCCAGGCAGGATTCAAACTTATCCATATCAAGACCCAGTTCCTTTGCGTATCCAAGTATAGATTCTCTATCAAGATTCCCTCCCATAAGTCTATCTGCATAGTCCAGAAATCTGTCCTGCTCATTTGCGCACATAGCTGCATAAGATGCCACACATGCCCGTGGATGCATATTGTGACGGATCTTTGGATTGCACTCGGTCCCGAGCGGGAAATTCTTAAAGACAAATCTTATCTTCTCTGGATATCTTTTTATAGCCTCCTTTACAACAAAGTATGCCTTACGACAGAATGGGCATTCAAAATCTGATATCTCAACAACCACTATCGGTGCATCAGACGGGCCAGATGATAGGGAATTGGAGATATCAATATCTCTGTAGATAATTTCCTCTTTCTTTGAAATCTCTTTTGCCCTGTTCGCCGCCTTCTCATCTATAACCTTATAGCGCAATACCAGTGAGCTAATTACAACAAATATAAAGAAAGTAATTATAATAATTGTAAAAACCCTATTCCCTCTCAACGGGCAGGATATATTGAGGGTAAAGTAATGTTTGATATTGAATAGCCCCACAATCAGCAGAGACAGATTGACTATATAGAGCCCACAGCATAAGATACAGAAGGATTTGATAATCGCAAGTGAAAAGTATAAGAGCAAAATTGAATAGAGACAGCAGAATATAAAGATAAACAGATTAAAGGTGCTTAAAAGATTTGCTAGTGGATGTCCTCTAAGAGAGAAGAAGGCAAGAATTATAATAAAGATATATGTCAGGAATCCAAGGTGGGCTATCGGGATTGAAAAGAGCTCCGAATATTTTGAGGAGTTTACTGCATCACAATTTATTCTCTCTGAGATATTGCAGAAGCTTGAGTAGTCGGGATTGGATAGGACAGCCAGATGTAGATGAGTAAGCTCTAAAGATATTACAACACCAATTATTGCTATCAGGATTATTGATATATATTGCCATCGTTTCATAAAATATTAGTCTTCTTAAAACAAAACCAGCAAATTCTTATAAGATTATTGTAATTGGTTGTCAAATGATAAAATGCATATATAAATTAGCAGTCTACCTTTTTAGTTGTTTAATATATCAATATCTTCAACATTGATAATCAGATGTTGTTTCTCGTTGCGAATCTCTATAATAGATGGGAATTTAATATTTGGGGAGAATGAGTAATATTTCTTTGATTCAATACTCAGATTCTTCTCTTTGATAAATAATGCAGATGGTAGAAAGCTCTCCTTCTCAATCATATAATAATTTTCTTTGTTATTGGAGTAGAACTGGTAATTTATTGTGCCACCAAGCCTTTTATATCTCACATTATTGCATTCATCTACAATCTGACATACCCTTTGCCTTAGCCTCTCAGATGAGATCGGCAGGGGTAAAATGAACTCTTCATTCTCTACAAAGAGTGTTAGAGGTTTTATGAAGTATCTCCCTGTGGATTTAATATTTTGTGAGACGAGTTTGTAATCTTTGAATCTGAATTCTGAGAGAGAGTCATCACAGGTGAGTTTTATATCCATATCTTTTTCTTTTTTATTTATTGTTGACTCTAAGTTGCATACTATGGTGGCATCACCTTCTTTAAGAGTGGCTGTAGAGTTGAAAGTAAATCTGCCAATATTAAATTTGCTTCTTACCTCTGCAGACTGCTTCAGTATAAACCAGTGAGGAAGTATATAGCCTGAGAGCAGAATCGTGAAAAAATAAAAGAGTATATATATTTTAGATATTTTCATTTAAGAACCTCTCAATTGCCTCCTTAATCTCCTTCTCGGATACCATATCGGACATATTTTTTGCAAGAACTTCTGCCTTCCGAATATCAATATTTTTTATTAAATTTTCAAATATAGGTATGTTGATTGGCGACATTGAAAGATGTCTGTATCCTATGCCAAGAAGGACCACTATGTTCTCCTCCTCGGATGCCATCTCACCACATACATATATCGGTTTGTTAAGGTTATGAGCCTTTTCATAAATCATCTTCAATACCCTGATAATTGCCGGGTTTGGCGAGGAGGCAGAATCAAATAGCTCAATATTCCCTCTATCTGCTGCCATAATGAACTGTATCAGGTCATTGGTTCCGAGACTGAAGAAGTCAATATACCTTGCAATGTCCTCCATAATAAATATTACAGAAGGGATCTCCAGCATAATCCCGATTTTGATATTGGGGTCAAATTTTTTCTTCTCTGAGGTGAGGATATCCTTTGCCTCATCAATAAGCCTTCGGGTCTCAATGATCTCATCTGTCTTTGAGACCATCGGGATGAGTATCCTGACATTCCCTCTATGCGATGCCCTCAGAATTGCCTTTATCTGAGATAAAAAGAGGTTTTTATTCTTGAGACAGAATCTAATGGCGCGGATACCAAGTGCGGGATTCTCCTCTTTCTGCTGGGAAATAAAGCCTGGGATCTTCTCCCCTCCTATATCAAGTGTCCTGATTGTAATCTCTTTGGGGAAAAATTTTTCAGCAATTGCATCGTATGACCTGAACTGCTCCTCCTCAGAGGGGGTTCTGGGCCGTTCTATAAAATAGAACTCGGTTCTTAAGAGCCCTATCCCGTCTGTACCGAGTGATAGAGCTGTATCCACTTCCTCCGGGAAGTCTATATTGGCTGATACATATATTCTCTCTTTATCTCGGGATAAGAATCTCTCCTCTGTAGATTCTGGATGCCTCTCAATAAGTGTGCAGAATGCGGTCCTCTTTTCAGAATATTCCTGAAGTTGTTTCTGATTGGGGTTGTGAATGACCAGACCATTCAATCCATCAACGATAACATTGTCCATTGTATTAATTTGCTGTGTTAGATTTGGTATCCCTATTACGGCTGGTATATGCAGGGAGCGTGCAACAATAGCGGTATGACTATTCCTCCCACCACTCTCTGTTGCAATACCAATAACCTTCTGTTTTGAATAGTAATACAATTCGGCAGGGGTGAGGTCATTGGTGATGAGTATGTGTTCCTCATTTAAGAGAGAGATATCTCTGATTTTACCTGATAAGATTCTCAAAAGTAAAAATTCTATTGATTTAATATCCACACTTCTTGCATTTAAGAGCGCCTTCTCTTTTGAATGCAGTAATTTAGAATATTTCTCAAAGGATTTGGAGACGGCGATTTCGCTATTTACGAGTTCTGTAGAGATAGATTGCAGGACATCTTCAGTAAATCTGAGGTCCGAAAGAATCATCTTCTGGACATTCAGGTGAGGACCAATCTTCTTGAGCTCTTTGGGGCTCATCTGACCTATTAACATATCTGTCTGTTCAGTAATCATCCTTATTGCAGAGATAAATCTCTCCTTCTCTTTATCCACCTCCTGAGCGGAGATGAGTCTCTTATTTACCTCCTTTGTAAAATTGGACAGTACAACTGCCCTGCCAATAGCAATCCCGGCTGATACCTTTATACCCTTCAGGGTCTTGCTATATCCACTCATTCAGGCTCACCAAATCTATTCTCAATTAGATTCTCAATCTCTCTCAATGCCTGCGGGGCATCATCACCCTCAATGGTAAGCTCCACCTCTGCGCCAAAAGGGGCGGAGAGCATAAGTATGCCCATAATGGATTTGCAATTTGCTGTTTCGTCATTGTATTGAATCTGAATATCCGAATTAAATCTGGTTGCGACATTCACCAGTGCAGCTGCCGCACGGGCATGGAGACCAAGCTGGTTTTTTAGTGTAAGAACCTTCTTGATTTTCATCCTGTTTCCGTCAGGTTTTGGGGAATCGTCACCTTCTTTCATCTTAAACACTCCTTTATTTGATTAAATTTCTTTACCTCTTGTTGGGTTTTCTGCATAATAGATTTTCTTCTTTCCATATTCTACAATAAATTTTGCCAGTTCCTGAATATCTGTAATCTCATTACGAGTGGTCGCCAGTTTTAATATCATTGCCAGAGTAAAACCTGCGACCACCTCTATCTTCTTGTGATTGTAGAGAGTGATGGCTATATTAAATGGTGTCCCTCCAAATATATCAGTGAGTATCAATACACCATCACCATCATCCAGATCGTCAACCATTTTATTTATTTTCTCTTTTAAGAGCGATAGAGATTCATTTCCATTCAGATTTACAGCCTTGAGTTTTGGTATCTCTCCATATATAAACTCGGCGGTTCTGATAATCTCCTCTCCAAGTCTCCCGTGTGATGCAATAAGAATTCCAATCATATCAACTCCTTAACTCATCTATTGATATCTCTGTGATATATATTGATCTCAAAGTTCTCATTTTGGGCCATCCTTTCTTTTAGTTCCTCCGCCATCGCCACCGAGCGGTGTCTCCCACCTGTGCACCCGATAGAGATATTTATTGAGGTTCGTCTCTCAGTTATGTAGAGTGGCAACATAGTGTTAAATATATCACAAATCTTCTGTAACAAAATTTTGCTTGTCTGATGTGACATAATGAATTTTCTTACAGATTCATCAAGCCCTGATAGATTCTTTAGTTCTGGCACAAAGTAAGGATTGGGTAAAAATCTTACATCAAAGACAAAATCAGTCTGGAGGGGAATGCCATACTTAAAACCAAATGAAATGATACTTACATCAATCTTATGCCCCTGTTTGAGACGGTTTATAAAATCCATTATCTCAGATCGCAGGGCATGGACATTCATATTTGAGGTATCAATTATCTTTGTGGCAATGTCTCTAATGTTCTTAAGTATTGTTCTCTCTTCTCTAATCCCCTTCAAAATATCTGTCCTGAATAGTGGGTGAGTTCTTCTTGTGTCCTGATAGCGATTGAGTATTACTGAATCTTCACACTCCAGAAAAATTATCTCGCTCTTAAATCCCTCTTTGGTAAGGGATTCAATTGTCTCCGGGAAGTTTTTAAGAAGAGGACCTTCCCTGATGTCTATCACAAATGCAATCTTTGTAAATTCTACACCGCCCAGAGATATCATCTCCAGAAATTTTGGTATGAGGATGGTCGGGAAGTTATCCATACAGAAATAGCCACTGTCCTCAAGGGTTTTGAGCACTGTAGATTTACCAGAGCCAGAAAGTCCAGAGACAAATATCAAACTATCCAGATTCAATCGCTATTCTCCTTTTATCTTCCTGACGGTTCCCATTCTCTCAATGATATCCACTATATTTTTTTGAAATGCCCTCGCCGAATGAAACCCCTTAAGTTTTAAGAGTTGATTTCGGGCGGCAACCTCAACTATTGTGGAGATATTTCTATTTGCTCTAACTGGTAATATTATGTGAGGGATATTGACGCCAAGAATATTGATTGTCTTATCTTCAACCCCAAGTCTGTCGTACTCTCTGTCGTTTTCCCATTCAATAAGTTCTATGATAAGTTCTATTTTCTTACTATCTCTTATGGTAGAGATGCCAAATAGGTCTTTTACATTTATTATTCCGAGACCCCGTATCTCCATATGATACTTTATCACATCCGAGCCGTAGCCTATCAGGGCATTATCATCCCTCTTTGTAATGATTATCATATCGTCACATACAAGTCTATGCCCTCTTGTAATGAGTTCAAGTGCACACTCGCTCTTCCCGATACCGCTCTTCCCTCTGAGGATAACGCCGAGTCCATAGATATCCATAAGTACACCGTGCATATTTATCCTTGGTCTCGAGAGTATCTCAATGGATTCAATTAGCCTGTTGTAGAATAATGAGATATCAAGTGTGGTAAAGAGGAGTGGGATATCCTTTATCCCACTTATATTATAACAATTGGTTGGGCCTGTCTTTTCAATCTCCAGTATTATTACAGCGGGAAGGGATCTCTCTGTTATTTTTCTAACCAGCCGGGAGACGTCTGTATCTATTGCCCTTCTGGAAATTAGTACAATTGAGTTTTTGTCAAAAAGTGGTCCTTCTTCTCCCTCCGGGGATTTCTCATATATGATAACCCGGGGTCGCTCTATTCGGGTAGATATATCAAATCTATAGTCCGAAAAGAGATTGAGCCCCAGATACTCTCCCTTAAAAGAGATTATATCGGCTATTGAGATTGAATTCTTCTCCTCTTTCAAATCCTAATTCCCTCTGGGAAAAAGATTATTGATGAGAATATTTTTTATCCCATCTATATCCTGGGTCTCTGAAATCTGTTGATATATGGAATCGTTTTTTATCATCTTTACAATGGCGGAAACCAGCCTCAAATACTCTGACTTTTTCTCAAGTGGACTCAATATGAGAAATACAATTTTGATATCAGTATTGTCTGGCGAATTATATTTAATCCTATCTTTGAGTAAAAAGAAAAACAGAAAGTCCTCAGGTATCCCATCAATTCTGATATGAGGAAGCATTACCCCTTTACCTATTGATGTTGAAGAGATTCGTTCTCTCTCAGAGAGTCCTGTAAATAACCTATCTCTTGCAAATCCAGATTGGCTGGATGCAATAGTAGAAATTTTATCAAGCAGTTCATCAATAGAATCTGCCTGAATCCCTTTATAACAGAAGATCTGCATTAACGGTTCTGATGTTTCTCCTTGTACTTTCTTATCTGCCGTTCAATCTTGCTATAAGCAAGGTCAAATGAAGAGTACATATCTTCAGACTTTTCTGATGCATTTATTGAAATTCCACCTGCATTTATAGCCACATCTGCAATATGCGAGTACTTCTCTACTGAAAATGTTACTCTTGCATCAACCGGTGGCTTTAAGAATTTTTTCAGTTTTTCAATCTTCTCCTCCGCATACTGTTTGAGTGCATCGCTGTGTTCCATCTGTCTGAAAGTTACATTGACTTGCATAATATCCTCCTTATTTTGGCGGATTTTTTATCCTCTTCCTGATATTATAGGGCGGTATGCCCATTGCATCGCGATACTTTGCGACGGTCCTCCTCTTGATTGTAATATTTTGTCTTGAGAGCCTTCTCGCAATCTCATCATCCTTGAGCGGATATTTTGGGTCTTCCTCTTCAATCATCTTCTGAATCATATTCTTGATGGCATCATTGGTGATATTCTCTCCTTCATTAGATATAACAGCCCTCTTTATAAAATATTTCATTGGATATACACCATAAGGTGTAAGCATATACTTGGAATTAAATATCCTGCTCATAGTGGACACATTCATATTTAGTTCACTGGCTATGTCCTTCTCCTGAAGAGGTTTGAGATACCCCTCACCCTTTTCAAAGAACTCCCTCTGTCGCCTTACAATTATCTCCGCAACCTGTTTCAGACGGTGTTCTCTTTCATTCAGGGCTGTTAAGAAGATCTTTGCAAGTTTGTAATTCTCTCTGATGTATTTACTGTTGGGGTCTCTACCTCGCCTGCGCATTATATTCAGATATTGCCTGTTTATATCTACCTTTGGGATGTCATCTTTTAAGAGCCTGACCTTAAATTCGCCATCGGATTTGTATACCTCAATATCGGGTCTGATATATTCAGGCTGAATCTCACTGATAGTAGACCCGGGTTTGGGATTGAAGTTGCTGATAGTCTTCTCTAAATCCCTTACCATCTCCTCTGAGATATTAAGTGACTTTGCAATCTGTCTATATCTCTTTCTCTCAAAATCCTGCAGGTGCTCATTAATAGCCTTAATGAGAATCTCGTTGTCGCAATTTAGATGTCTTGCCTGAATAATAAGACACTCTTTTAAATCCCTTGCCCCTACACCAATCGGGTCAAATGTCTGGACAATTTTGAGGACCCTTAATACATCATCATCTGATGCCCTTGCTTTAATTGCAATAAGATTAATCAGGTTCTCATCTTCAAACTCGCCTTTCAGATAGCCATTTTCATCAAGGTTCATAATAATGTGGTATGCAATCTCGCGGTCCTTTTCAGGGATATCCAGAAGGGCGAGCTGTTCAAGTAGATGTTCACTCAGGCTTTTACCCGTATTCAGTGTAGAGAATCTCCTATCCTTATCCTCTGCTATCTCTTCTGGTGCCCCGGTAAATGATGGCCCCTCTGTCCTTGCATTCAGATAGTCCTCGTAACTCTTCCGGTTTTCAATTGTTTTTATATTCTCCTCCTCATAGGGTGCCACTGTATAATCTTTGTGGTAATTGCTTAAAAAAGAATCGTCTGATGAGCTCTCATCATATTCATCAGCAGGTTCGCTACTGAGAGGGTTAGAGGTCAATATCTCCCTCTCTTCTAAGATGGGATTCTGTTGAATCTCCTGTTGAATTAGCTGAATAAGCTCCAACTTTCCCACCTGCAAAAGTTTCAAGGTCTGTTGCATCTGGAGCGTAAGCCTTAGCTCCATTGCAAGTTTCTGTGTCTGTTTTAATTCAGGTCCCATAATCTAATAATAATATAATATATATTCACACTTTTTTCAAGGGTAAAAAGTTCTGGTACAAAGGTTGATAGCGCAATGTGTCAGCGATTAGAGGGGCTTAAACATTTTTACTAAAATTCTGTCCATCAAACAATATCACCTGATTTCTCCCATGTTCTTTGGCAAAGTAGAGGGCTTTATCGGCTCCAGATACCAATTCATAACCATTGCTGGCTTTACAAAAAGCAAGGAAGAATTGAGGGCTTTGGCTTTTGTTGACATTGCTTTATTTGGAGTGTATTTTTTTATAGGTTTACCAGACTTTTCAGGAGGAATGTATGTTTGACTTCAAAGGCAAGAATGTGCTTGTAACAGGTGGTTCAAGAGGAATAGGGAAAGAGATATGCAGAGAATTTGCGAAATATGGTGCAAGAGTAATAGTTTCAAGCAGAAAGGCAGAGGCCTGTGAGGCTGTGGTTGATGAGATTAAAAAAAATGGCGGCGATGCAATTGCAATATCTGCAAATATGGGCAGAATGGAAGATGTAAACAATCTATTTTTTAAATCTATTGAGAATTGTGGCTATATTGATGTACTTGTAAATAATGCTGCTACAAATCCTATATTTGGACCATTGTTGATTACAGAGGAGAAGGCGTGGGATAAGATAATGGATGTCAATCTAAAAGGTCCATTCTTTCTGGCTATAAGGGTGGCTCAGAAGATGATTGAGAATAAAGGTGGTTCAATAATCAATATCGCATCTACCGCTGGATTGAGGGCATGGCCCGGTCTCGGAGTATATGGGATATCAAAGGGGGCAATTATTCAGATGACCCGCCAGATGGCGCGTGAGTGGGCGGGGAGTAATGTGAGAGTTAATTGTGTGGCGCCGGGGTTGATTGAGACCGATTTTTCAAGAGTCCTGATAGAAGATGAGACACTGAGGGGTGAGGCTCTCAAAAATGTCTCAATGGGCAGACACGGAGATGTCTCAGAGATAGCCTCTGTAGTATTATTTCTGGCATCAGATGCCGCATCATATATAACCGGACAGATTGTAATCGCTGATGGTGGTGGTATGTGCTGAATCTATCCCTTGACCGAACCAGCGGTAAGTCCGGAGATGAGATTCTTCTGCAAAAAATAGAATAGAATGACAACAGGAAGTGCAACAATAATTGCACCTGCTGCAAAGTGTCCCCACTCTGTATTATGTGCACCTACAAAGTGTTGTAGCATTACAGGAAGTGTGTAACTTATCTCTTTATTCATAAAAGTAGCAGCCAGTATAAACTCGTTCCACGCAGTCATAAATGAGAACAGGGCAGTAACCGCAATCGCAGGGCGCGCCAGTGGCAATATAATGCTGACAAATATCTTGAGTCTTGAGGCGCCATCTATTATAGCCGATTCCTCAAGTTCTTTTGGAATGGTATCAAAATAACCCTTGAGCGTCCAGACGCAGAAAGGGATGGAGGTTGTAGAATATACGAGAGCAAGTCCCATAAGTTGATTTAAGAGACCGAGCTTATCCATAATAATATATAGCGGAATCATCATCATTGTCCCCGGAAACATCTGCGTTACAAGAAATGCCATCAGTCCTGTGCGCCTGAGAGGGAATTTGAATCTGGAGAATGCGTATGCAGCAGTGGTGGCAAGGACCACACCTAAGAGTGTCGTTATAAAGCTCACCGCTACTGAATTAAAGAGTTGATAGAAGAAGATATATTGCCCTGCCATATTCTTTGCGAAGATGACATCAGAGAAATTGGCAAGAGAGATGCCCTCTGGAATGGGGTTGAGCGATACCTTGAAGTTCTGAGTTGGTGAGAATGCCATCTTGAAGACCCACAGTACTGGATAGATGGTGATTATAGAGAAAACTATCAGGAAGATGTGCGTAATTAATTGGGTTAGAAATAGTCTTGTCTTCTTTGCAAATCTCATCAGTATATATTCTCCGTTGCCTTTGAGTATTTATTGGTGATCAGTGAATATCCAAGCAGAATCAGGAAGATGATTGTAGAGTATGCCGCGGCATATCCATATCTCTCGCCTCTCTCAAATGCCCATCTATATGCCTCCACAATCAATATATCCGTCGCACCAGAGGGTTCACCGCCAGAGACCAGATAGATGATATTGAACATATTAAATGTCCAGATAGAGCCGAGTATTATGGCAGGGAAGAGGGCTGGTTTTAAGAGAGGGAGTGTAATCTTTCTGAACTTCTGCCATCTGGAGGCCCCTTCAATATCAGCTGCCTCATAGATGTCCTGTGGGATACTTTGAAGTGCCCCGAGTGAAATTACCATCATAAATGGAAAACCGAGCCATGAATTGGTGATTAGATTTGCTGTAAAGGCTGTTGAAAATGAGCTAAACCACGATATCTCCTCAATGCCAAAATATCCTATCAGTTTATTGATTACACCGAACTGCTTATGAAACATACCTTTCCAGATGAGCGCTGTGATATAGTTTGGAATTGCCCACGGGAGAATGAGGATAACTCTGTAGACCTCTTTTAGTTTCAGAAGTGGATTTTTCAATATCAGTGCCAGCATCAATCCTACCGAGACATGGATTATGAGATTAGTTGCAGTCCAGAGGATTGTCACGAGAAATGTGTAGTAGAATGAGAGAGGCTCCAATATCCTTCTCCCCTCAGATGTAAGAATCTTGATATAATTATCAAAGCCGACGAATGTATATTCTCCGTGATTGTGTTCAAAGAAACTCAGCGCTATCCCTGATACAAAAGGTATAAAGATAAGTATAATTGTGCTGATTACAGCTGGTGAGATATATTTGTATGCATAGGAGTAAGTGATGAGGTTATTGACAAATATCTCTATATAACCTATTGCAAAAAAGATATAAATTAGCAGTCCCAATATTGCACTAAATAGAAGCGTCAGATAGTATTTCCCTATTCCATCTTCTATAAACTTCTTTATGGGGAGTTCCACCCTGATTGCCTCAAACGGTCTCTTACTTACTGGTAGAAAGTATGAATATCTCGCATCGTGCTCTCTGTAATTATTCAATATCTGGTTTGTGAGAGATTTCTCTACCCTCGGAATTACTTCAGAAGGAGCGACCTTACTTATAACCTTGATTGGTGAGACTCTGTATATCTCCTCTGATGGGATATTGAGCCTCTTTGATTTGTTGAAATCTATTATGAGTGATAACTCTATGATATTCTCCTTAATAAGGGAGGCATTCCATCTCTTAATCAGCTCCTTGCCAGAGAGCGAATAGAGGATAAACGCCACTATTGCAATCAGCCCGAATGCGTGTCTGAAATTGTGAAAGAATAAAATGCCTATGCCGAATATAAAGATTGAGATAAGTACTGAGAGAAGGGCGTTTACAACAGGGATAGGAAGGTCATTTGTTGAAAATAACTTTTCAAGAATATAGATATAAAAGGTCTGTCCATTCTTATTTACCCGCCTTATGTGGTGTATCTGACCCTCTTCTTCTAATGTGGCAGTAGATATATTCTGGTCGGTGTGCGAAATGAGGTCAAAGATTCTTTTATCATTCTTATCCTCTGATGAGAGTATTTTGTTCTCCTTATTACTCCCCGGATAAATAATATATCTCCTCTTCTTTAAAAATGCGAGCTCACCCGAGGTCTCTTCTGAAATGATGGCGATTGTATTTATGGCGGTGGTGCTCCTAAAATCCTTAATCAGATTTGGGAGCTCCTTCTGAGAATCAACAGATGTGATAAGCAGTGCCGCATAGCCGCTGAATGTCTCAACCCTGTTCCTTACAGCCCTGAGACTGTTCTCTTCGCCCGACTCCCTGATTACAAATATAGTGGAGGCCATTATTATCCCGAGCGGGAGTATAATGGCAATTATTGCGGCAATCAGTTCATCTCTTGAGAGTCTTTTCATTGGAATCTTCATAAAATCCTTTAATCCACTTCTCTGATTCCTCGGTTCTCAATAGATTCATAAACGGTTTATAGGGCAATGTGTAATCAAGCATCGGATACCTTAAAAGCGGCTCTATCAGTCTCTCATCGGGGATTGATGCCACAAGTATTCTGGTCTTGAATTTCTGATTTAAAAGCATCTCCACCTGTTCTGCAATCTCACCATATACATCCCGTTTCAATTTGAGAATCCTGCTTAGATAGATGGCACAATACTCAATATTTCCGAGCGAGGATAGTGCAATCTGTCTGATATTTGATACCGCTGTAAGACATATACGAGCACCTTTGTCTGATAGCCTGTAAGCAGTATTGATCAACCTCTCTGTTACGGGGACTTTGATAACTATTCTTTCCCTTGAAAGTTTTAGCAGATCAATCGCCTCCATATATGCATCTGAATCGTTGTCGGAGAATATCTGAACGAATAACTCCTTATGAGGGATGATGGAGAGGAGATTTTCATAAAATCTGATTCTATTTTTAATATTCTCCTTTTTTAATAGAGTCGGATTGGTTGTTATACCGGATAGAAATGGTAGGTTGCCTGCCTCTCTAATCTCCTCTATATTTGCAGAATCAAGGTAAAATTTCATATCACTTTCGCTCTATGTAATTTGTAATCTCGTCATTTGCACTCTTAAGAATTTCTTTGTAATTGGTCTCACCTCTAATAATCTTTGAGAGAGTCATCTGAATCGGTGTCCATATCATCCTCATCTCTGGTGTATTCTCCATCGGGATAGAGTATTTCTGCTGTTCAAAAAATGCCATAATGACTGAATTGGATTTTATATCTTCCCTTTCATAGAGTTTTGTATTGGCGACTGTCTGATTCCCTGTGAGAAGACGAACCTCCGCCTGTTTATCTTCTGTTATATATTTCATCAGTTTGAATGCCTCTCTCTTATGATTGGATTTTGCAGACATAATGATTGCCTCCACTGTCAGAAATGGCGTAAGTCTCCTCTCCTCCTTTATCGCTGGTGCACTCTTCTTATCTAAGATCGGTAGTAATGTTACTCCAAAATCCACAGATCTGTCTATCTCTCCCAAAAACCAGGGACCATTAATTACAAATGCGGCCTTATTCTGGTTGAAGAGGGATGTCACGAGCGTACTTGTAATCTCATCGGGCATAATCTTCTGCCTGAGTAGATATGTTAGGTATTTGAACGATTCAATCGATTCATCTGAGGTGAATGCAGGTTTGTAGCCGGAGTCAAATACACCTGCACCAAATGCGTGAAATATCGCTGAATGGAAATAGAAATTTCCAGCCTCATAGACCAGCCCATAAGTCTCATTTTTTGGATTGGTAATCTTTCTGGACATAGATATCAATTCATCCATCGTCTGGGGGATTTTACTGACGAGTTTTTTATTATAAAACAGTGCAGTGCTCTTAAAAGCCATCGGAAGTCCAAATAGAGAGCCTTTGTAAGAGAGGGCCTTTATATGGGCATTTGCAAATCCTTCAACCACAGATGGGTCCTCCTGAACAAACAGGTCAAGTGGTTCAATCACCTTTGAGATAGCCCAATCACCCAACCTGTCGTGAGCAAAGATAAATACATCAGGGCCATGTCCACGTGGGACAGCGGCGGTAATCTTATCAGCAAAGGCATCATAAGGAATCGGGAGTGATTCCACCATTATCTCATTCTGGGATTCATTGAAATCTTTGATAATCTTATCAAGCGCATCCTTCTCGCTCCCTCTGTATGAGTGCCATAATACGAGCTTTGTCTTCTCCCTGACCCTGTCTTGAGGTGACGACTGAGGCTGGTTCTCAGCAGCCTTCTTGCATCCCCAAAATGTAAAGAGCAACAGAGTTGTTAGGAGTATAGATAGTAATCTCTTCATAAGACTATTCCCCTTTCTTCTCCACCCTCTGGCCATTTGCCTTATTAAAGAGACACAATGCCTCCGGGCGGAAATTAATATATAATGTCTCACCGAGCTCAAATTTCTGTGATGCCTCCTGTCTCAGACAGAGAGTAAAAGAACCGCAGTTGACATATAAATAAAGTTCTGAGCCCAATACCTCCTTTATCTCCAACTCACCTTTGAAGATGGCTGCCTCGGGCTGCGTTAAGAATAGATTTTCGGGTCTGATTCCGAGGATTATATCTGAATTTTCAATCTCATATACAGATGGTATCTCAAAAGACCATCCATCTCCTTTTAAGATATTATGTTCATTTTCCCTCTTAAATTTACACTCAATAAAGTTCATCGTAGGACTTCCGATAAATCCAGCCACAAAGATATTTTTTGGTCTATTGTAGATTTCAAGTGGAGAACCTATCTGTTGAACCACTCCGTTGTTCATAATAACAATCTTATCTGCGAGAGTCATTGCCTCAATCTGGTCGTGAGTAACATATATTGTGGTGGCGCCAATTCGTCGATGCAGCCGTGCAAGTTCTGAACGCATCTGAGTCCTGAGCTTCGCATCCAGATTTGAGAGAGGCTCATCAAATAAAAATACAGAAGGATTTCTTACAATCGCTCTACCCATTGCCACTCGCTGTCTCTGTCCGCCAGATAGTTGTCTGGGTAATCTATCCAGAAGCCCATCAATCTCCAGAAGTTTTGCTGCCTCGTTAACACGCTTATTTATCTCCTCCTCGCTCATCTTCCTGATTCTGAGCCCAAAAGCCATATTCTCAAATACATTCATATGCGGATAGAGGGCATAATTCTGAAAGACCATTGCAATGTCTCTATCTTTTGGCGGGATGTCATTTACAAGTCTGCCATTGATATACAACTCTCCTTCAGATATTTCCTCAAGTCCGGCAATCATCCTGAGTGTGGTGGTCTTCCCGCAGCCCGATGGACCAACGATCACTATAAACTCATTCCCTTTAATCTGAAGATTCACTTTATTTACCACTACCTTATTGTTGTCGTATATCTTGGATACATCTTTAAGTACTACTTCTGCCATAATAGACTCTCAGAAAAAATTTTTTAAAAACCTGTAAACGACTAAAAACACTGAAATTTTATTATGATTAAAAATCTATTAAGTCAACTGATTTGATGGCGTGTAAGAATATTAGAGGTAGTTCTTTAATTTTGACTTAAACGGAGTTGGAAATATAATAAGTGTTGATTTTTGTGCCGAAGTAAAAATTTATTTTTTGTGAGGTGTTTGATGTTTAATCTATTAAAAATTTTCAGACTCAATGATTTAAATGAACTTGAATTCAAAAAGCCAGATTATGCAAATTCAAAGATAAAGATTGAAGGGAGTAGAAGGACATTGGGTCCAGCCTATATTGAGAAGCATGGGAATATATTTGTTGGCTCTTTTGAGGGGTCTGATTATGAGATGGGTTATCAGCACGGGAGGTTATTAAAGGATGAGATTCGTCAGGGAGTAATTCCATATCTTTATAACTTTGCACGGTTGTTGATGAATAAGGTGAGCGGAATGAAGGCCATAAATGATATTATAAGGATGCTTGCACAGAAGTTCTTCTATGAGAGAATTGTAAGGGCTATTCCAGAGAAAATTCTGGATTCCTACATAGGGGTTGCAGATGGAGCGGGATTTGATAGAAATCAACTCTATGTGGTGGTTGGATTTGCCGATATGTTGCAGGTGGCGAGCGGGATTCTAAACAGGAGATATAAGGTGGTGAGCCTGCCGCCAGTACATTTCTGTACATCTATTGTGGCGTGGGGGAATGCCTCAAGAGATGGTAAGCTGATTCATGGAAGGAATCTGGACTATGAGGCATATAATGTCTGGGAGAGATTTCCACTTATTGCGAGGATGAAGCCAGATGGTGGAATTCCATATACATATTTCTCTTCTGCTGGGGTCCATTCGGGTGGACTGACAGGTATCAATGATTATGGGATTGCATTTAATGTACATACAAAATTTACATCACAGGTAGGATTCTCGGGACCTCCTATGCAGGTGATTGGAGATTATCTCCTGAGGCATTCCCGTACATTGGAGGATGCTGAGGGGATAATAAAGGGGATGAAATACAATTGTGGATGGACATTTGTAATCTCACAGGATTCAAAGCCATTTGCAAAGGCATTTGAGGTGGATTCAAAGGATGTGCTGGATGTAAAGATTGAGAAGGACTATCTGGTAACCACCAATTGTTATAAGAATCAACGTCTGAGAAAGAGAGAGATTAGTATAAACAGGACAATGGATATCAATTTTGTTAGTAGACTCAGGAGAATCTCTGCTCTGGCAGAGGAGTATTATTCAAAGATTGATGCTGATGCAGTAGTGAATATGCTCTCTGATAATTTCTCTCCTTATGATGGTAAAGAGATGTATGACCGAAATACAATCGCTCAGCTCTCCACCATTCAGAGTGTGGTGATGAATGTCTCTGATAGAGTCTATTATCTTGCAGATGGAAGGTCCCCGGTATGTTATGGAAGGTATTTTGCATTTGATTCAGAACTGAAACCATTATTAAGAAATAAGCGACATCTCTATCTTGAGAGGAGAGAATCGCTGAATAATGAAAAGTTGAGGGCATTGAGACTTTATATAAATGCCGCATATTTACATAATGTAGACGAGGAGAGGGAGATAACGGCCTATCTAAAAGAATCTATTACAAGGGATAAGGAATCAGACTTTTATCTGATGGTCTATGCCTTCTATCTCTTAAAGGAACGAAGGTATAAAGAGGCAAACGAGGTCTTAAATAAGGCGATTCTGATTGTAAACGAAAGACCTGAATATCTGTATAGATTGATGCTTTATAAACTCTGGCTTGGAAGGACATATGACCTATCAGGGTTCAGGACTCAGGCAAAGGTAATTTATAAAGAGATTGTCAAGACTGACAATCTGGATGTGAGGTTGATTGAAGCTGCCTGTCGCGGGATAAGGAGAAGATTTGATGATACACAACTTAAGAAGGTGATGCTCAACTGCTTTACAGCAGAATTTATAAAATTATAAATCTATGTCCAGAGACAAATCTATATTTTTTCAAAATTACCATAGCAATAGATCACATCTGTCAAAAATATATTTTGCCTCCACTCTAAAACCCCTCTATAAAAGGGGAAAGCAGCCGTCTTATACAAGCCTTTGCCTGGTGAAGCAAACCTCCCCGCAGTTTTCATAGTAATCCCTAACTTCCCAATTTTTAAGTAATATGATGGTGTAGTTTTTCTATCAGTCTTCTCGTTTGTTTGGGTATTTCAAGGTCCACTATCTATCAAATGACTATCCCTCTTTAATGGTAGAATATACCGAATACCACATCTTTCCAAACCAGCAACGTTATGTTTATAAAAAAATGTCATAAAACGATGCCTTCTGTCAGGTAAAAACTTATAATTTTGAAAAGAAATTAATGAATCTACGGAGAAATATGGATTGTAATCTAATTATGTCAAATCAGTTCTTGTTCTAAATGAGACACCTATTACTTAAATTTTGGGAAGTTAGGGATTAGATTCATTAATTGATGCTTCTACGCAAAATGTGCAGAAGATTTTTTCTGGATTTTGATTTCAGCTATGCCGAATCAGGTTTTAGTGAATCCCGTCTCTTTAAAATGTAGAACCTATTGTGAATTCAAATTTGAATGTGTCGTCAATATAGATATTTGTTCCGGGCTGTGTCCTTCTGGTCAGCGGAAATCCCCACTCAAATCTGAGAGGCCCCATAGGAGAGAACCATCTAAATCCAAATCCCCACGAATATAAAAGTCCGAGTGGGAAGTTGTAATATGGGTCATCAAAGAAGAAACTCTTCTCATCATATGCATTCCCTGCATCAAAGAAGAAGACACCTCTTATACCTGCCTGCTGTATTATAGGAAATTCAAGTTCAAAATTAAAGATCAACTCTTTATTCCCCCCCGAATAGAAAATATCCAGCTCAGAAGATGGATCTATCCCGGACTTTGCGACATCAAGAAATGGGGAGATTGAGCGAAGGGTATATCCTCTTACTGAATACATACCGCCTATATAGAATCTCTCCGATATTGGAATTCCAGAGGAACCAAAGGGGGTAATATATCCGATTGTAGAGGCCGCCTTGAAGACAAAATAATATGGGAGTTGCAAATAGAAATTGTCTTTTAGATAACTCCTTAAGAATTCATTCTCAGAGCCGAATATTTGAGATGCGAGTTCAGTGGAGATGGAGTGCAACTGGCCTTTACTTGGATAGATTCTGTTGTTTCTTGAATCCCATACCAATTTTAGAGTAAATGACGATGTCAAACCTTCGGAGTAGAGGTTCTTTATCCTCCGCTGGTTTTCAAAACTCACTCCAGATTCCACTACCACATCCTCAAGGGTATATGTGATATATGTTCTTAAATAGTAGCTCAGCGGATACCCCGTTGTAAGTCTGAAGCCGTTGGATGAGCGATAAAATTCGTAGTAGTTCCAGCTGGTATTATATAAATCAACCGCGAGTGTCCAGTTGGTATCCAGAAAATAAGGCTCGGTAAAAGATAGTTCAAACTGCTTCCTTATAGAAGACATAAGTGCAAGTAGCGATAAGGATTGGCCGTTTCCAAGTAGATTATATTGGCCTATCTGTGCCTGAACCAGAAAATTTTCTGCTGATGAGAATCCTGCACCGATGTTAAAGGTGCCTGTTGCCTTCTCCTTCACCTCAATCTCAACATTTACCAGATTCGGGCTTGAACCCTGATGAGTGCGATATTCAACCTTCTCAAAGTATCCAAGCGCCTCAATCCTCCTCTTTGATGTCTCAAGCGCAGAATAGGAATACTGGTCATATTCGTTAATAGTCATCTCCCGCCTTATCACTTTATCTCTCGTCTTTGTATTACCAATTATCTCAATATTTCCAAATTTGCATATAGGACCTTTTTCAATCTTCAGTTCAATATCCAGTGTTTTGCTACTCTCATTTTCTTTATAAGGGGTCTCTATATTTACATAGGCATATCCCATATCTTTATAGAGGACAGTTATCGCCTCAAGGTCTCTTGCAAAGAACTGTGTTGTATTAAATATATCGCCTTTCTTGAGTGTAATCAACTTCCTGATCTCCTCCTCCGGGACAATCAGCTCACCAGATATCTTCAACTCTCCCAATCTATACTGCTCACCCTCTTCAACAGGGATAAAAATATAGAGATACTGCTTATCTGGTGTAAGTTTTAGAGATGGAATTCCAACCTTTGCCTTGATAAACCCCTTCTCTCTGTAATACTGAGTAATCCTCATCATATCCTTTTGAAATGCATCCTCTTTATATGTCCCGGAACCTGTCAGGAATGAAAACCATCCACCTTCACGTGTCTCAATTATAGATTTTAGTTCATCCGTACTTACCTTTGATGTACCTGAAAAGAATATCCCTTTTACAATTACCTTTGCATGTTCCGAGATAATAAATTTCAACTCTACCGAATCCTGATTCAATGCCTCTTCCATTGTGGATGGTTGGAAGCTCACCTCCGATAGAAAAAATCCCTTCTCTATATATAACTCCTTTATCTTCTGTGCCACACCCCTGATTTTATTGATATCAAAAGGTGAATTTACTTTGACTGTAATTACCTTCTCTATATCCTCCCTGTCAATCTCATCGTTCCCCTCTATATGAATGGATTTTATGGCGGGGATCTCCTTTACATAGAATATCAGGTCAGCCTTTCTGTCAGTTGTAATATTTTCAACCTTTACCTGTACATCCCAGATGAGGCCGAGTTCCAGAATAGAGATAATATCCTCCTTTATTCTCTCTCTGTTTATCAACTCCCCCTCCTTGCTCTTTATCCTCCCAAGGACCGCCTCCTTTTCAACTCTCCTTGTCCCCTCAATCAGGATCTTATTGACAGTGAGAGATTCCAGATTATCTCCTGCACCGAGTTTTAAGACCGGGGTATCAGCCAGAAGAGAGACCGCTTCAAAGATAATAAATAATCCAATAAATAAAATCCTTTTCATCGCCTTATATCTTCCTCTATTCTACCATCTCTGAGACGAATCACCCGGGGCATTGACTTTGAAAATTCATCATTATGAGTTACCAATATCAGAGTGGTTTTATATTTATCACTTGCCTTAAGTAGCATATCAAATACGATATTCCCTGTTTTGGTATCCAGATTCCCTGTCGGTTCATCGGCAAGTAAGAGTTCGGGCTTCATTATTAATGCCCTTGCAATCGCCACCCGCTGCTGTTCGCCACCAGAGAGCTCTGACGGTTTATGCTCAAATCTCTCACCAAGCCCGAGCTCTGAGAGTAACAGGCGAGCCATATCCTCTGCCTCTCCCCTTGAAACCCCACCTACGAGGGCTGGCAGAATAACATTTTCAACTGCTGTAAAATCAGGTAACAGGTGATGAAATTGAAACACAAAACCTATCTTTCTGTTTCTAAATTCCGAGAGCTCATTATCATTTAATGAAAATATATCCTTTGAATCATAGGTGATACTTCCCTCCGTAGGTCTCTCAACCGTCCCCAATATATGCAGGAATGTGCTCTTGCCGGCACCGGAGGCACCCATAATACATAAGAGCTCGCCCTTCTTTATATCCAGATCTATCCCATTTAGCGCCTGAACAGACCTGGTGCCTATATAGAATGTCTTCTTAATATCCCTTATAATGATATCGGCATCACTCATATCTGAGTCCCTCGGTAGGTCTCAACTTTGCAGCAGATATTGCAGGATAGATCGTTGCAACAAACGAAATAAAAATCGCAGCAATAGCCACAGTGATAAATTCGATGGGATTAATCAGGACCGGGAGGGTGGTTATATAATATACCTCCGGGTCAAGCTGAAAATGATATGCAGAGAGCAATTTACAGAAGATATATCCCGCAATCTCACCAGATACTGTTCCAAATACACCTATAATTAACCCCTCGGTGATAAATATCCTCACCACCGAGCTATTCTTAACCCCAAATGTCTTGAGTATGGCTATCTCCTTTGCTCTTTCTATAACAACCATAATCAAAGTGCTAATGATATTAAATGAGGCTACGAGCACAATAAATGCAAGTATTATAAACATAACTATCTTTTCAAGCCTTATAGCAGAGAAGAGGTTCCTGTTCATCTCCATCCAGTTTCTGACCTTATATGGATATCCGCCTATCTTCTCCTTTATTGCCTCTCCAAGTTCAACAGTTTTATTAATATCCTTAACGGTTATTTCAACCCCTGTAACATTCTCCATCAGCCCAAAGAACTTCTGCGACTCCTTCAGATGCACATATACAAATTTCTGGTCAAATTCATACATCCCCGAGTAGAAGATACCCACAATCTTGAACTTTCTGGATTTAGGCATCGGCCCAAAAGGGGATAGTTCTCCCAGAGGAGAGAATAGAGTGACCACATCTCCTACATTCAGATGAAGAATCTTATTAAGCTCTCTTCCTATTATGATACCAGGGAGATTATCTCTTCCACCAACGAGATTTGTCTGCGAACGTAAAACGACTTTCTCTGGATTATTCAGGTTTGTAAGCTCACCTTCCTCAATATTCTTCCCTATATCCATAACCTTGGTCGCCTCTTCTGGGATTATACCTTTTATTATAACACCTGATAGATTTGTATCAGAGGAGATCATCCCCTCAGATAGGACAAATGGAGCCGCTCCTCTAATACCATTGATAGATTCAACCTTTGAGATTATATCTCTATATTCGCTGAAGTTCTGACCAAATTTGATTACTATGAGGTGTGCATTTGCCCCGAGGATGCGGCTCTTCAAGTCATTCTCAAACCCGCTCATTACTGATAAAACCACACACATGGTGGCTACACCTATTATGATTCCCAGAACTGCGATGACAGTTATTATAGATAAGAAGGCAGACCTCTTCTTTGACCTCAAATGACGAATGGCAATTATGGTCTCAAATCTCAAGATTTAACCTCTGGTCGCAGTAAAGGGAATAATATCACATCCCTGATTGAAGGTGAATCTGTCAGGAGCATTACAAGTCTATCAACTCCTATACCCTCTCCAGCCGTTGGTGGCATACCATATTCAAGGGCATTGATATAATCTTCATCAAATGCCATAGCCTCCTCATCACCTTTTTCCTTTGACTCAAGTTGCATCCTGAAACGTTCTGCCTGGTCAAATGGGTCGTTCAACTCTGAAAAGGCATTCGCTATCTCTCTACCTGCAATATAGAGTTCAAATCTATCAACAAGTTCCGGGTCAGAATCTTTCTTTCTTGAGAGTGGGGAGACCTCAAGCGGGAAATCTAATACGAAGGTAGGCTGTATAAGTCTCTCCTCAAGCATCTCTTCAAAGATAGCCATCATCAGATAACCTCTTGTGACAAACTTAGGGATCTCAAGCCCGAGTGATTTTGCCTTTTTAATCAGAGATTCCATATCCTCTATCTCCTCCGGGTTCATCCCGCATTCATTTGTGAGCGCCTCTTTTATCTTTAGCCTCTTAAATGGAGGTGTAAAATCCAGAATATTCCCCTGATATTTAACCTTATAGCCCCCTGTCACCCTGAGTGCAATATCTGACAACATCTTCTCCGTAAAATCCATCAGATCTTCATAAGTCCTGTATGCCCAGTAGAACTCTACCATTGTAAATTCTGGGTTGTGCTGTGTGGAGATGCCCTCATTTCTAAAATTGCGATTTATCTCATATACCCTCTCAAAGCCACCCACCACCAATCTCTTGAGATAGAGCTCAGGGGCAATTCGCATAAACAAATCCATATCAAGCGCATTATGGTGAGTTATAAATGGCTTTGCATTTGCGCCAGATGGGATAGGATGCATCATCGGGGTCTCTACCTCTATAAAACCCTCATTATCCAGATGTTCACGGATAAGACTGATTATTCTATTTCTTCTCTTGAATATCTCCTTTACCTCATCATTCATAATGAGGTCCAGATACCTTCTCCTGTATCTCAACTCAATATCTGATAGTCCGTGCCACTTCTCCGGGAGCGGGTGAATACACTTTGAGAGTAATCTAAATCTTCTGACTGCAATTGAGAGTTCACCGGTCCTTGTCTTGAAAGGCGAGCCCTCACAGTAGATTATATCTCCAATATCAATTAACTTCTTGAATCTTTCAAAATCTTCGTCTCCTAAACCCATATCCCCCCGGGCGACAAAGAGCTGAATCCTCCCGGTTGCATCCTTAAAATCCAGAAAATTTACCTTGCCAAATGAACGCCACCCCATTATCCTGCCAGCAACAGACAAACTCTCTTTACCGATATTTGCCTCAAGTTCTTCTCTGCTCTTATCTCCATACAATCTTCTTATCTCTGCTATATCATTTCTGACCTTTACATCATTGGGATAAGTCCTTTCAGTTTTAGATATCTCTTTTAATTTCTCTATTCTCAACCGCTCCTGTTCATTATATCCTTTCATAACTGCTCCTTAACCAATACAAAAAGGGTAAGGTAAAATAAATTATGTTTTCAATTAAATCAAGATAAATGACAACCCTATTTGCAAGTCTAAAAAAATCATACCACAGCGACTAACTTTTATCTTTCAACACTTTACATATTTGAGAAAATTGTATATAAAAATCACCAGAGGTTGATAGGGTATGCCAAAAATATTATTTGTGGATGATGACTTTGAATTTACCAATATGCTCTCAACTTTCATCTCAATGGAGGGGTATGAGGCAGATTCTTCCAATTCTCCAAAGAATGCCCTGAATTTGATAAAGAATAGAGATTTTGATTTTGTGATTACAGACATAAGGATGCCAGAGATGGATGGGCTCAAATTTTTAGAGGAGTCCCTATCAATCAAACCAGAACTCACGGTTATAGTGATGTCTGCGTACGGGACATATGAGACGGCTCTTGAGGCGGTAAAGAGAGGGGCTTATGACTATATTGCAAAGCCATTCAGCCCGCAGGAGCTTCTACTACTCTTAAAGAAGGCTGAAGAGAGAGAGAGGCTCAAAAGGGAGAACAGTCTCTTGAAGATGCAGATCAAAAAGGAGTCTGGTTTAGATAATATAATCGGTAATTCAATTCAAATACTGGAACTCAAAGAGAAGATTAAGAAGGCAGCATCTGTGGATGTAACTGTCCTGATTCAGGGTGAGTCCGGAACAGGTAAGGAGCTGGTTGCACGCGCAATACACGGACTCAGCAAAAGGTCAGATAAACCTATGATAACAGTCAATTGTGCAGCCATCCCGGAGAATCTCATTGAGAGTGAGCTATTCGGACACTGCCGCGGGGCTTTTACAGATGCACACGCTGACAAGGCTGGTCTATTTGAAGAGGCAAACGGTTCTACCCTGTTTCTGGATGAGATAGGTGAACTGCCACTCAATCTACAGACAAAACTCTTACGTGCCATTGAGACAAAGGAGATAAAAAGAATAGGTGAGACCAGAGATAGGAAGGTAGATGCGAGGATTATTGCCGCAACCTCAAGAAATCTCCTGGAGGATGTCAAAAGTGGTAGATTCAGAGAGGATTTATACTACAGAATCAATGTCTTTACTATTTACATACCTCCGCTAAGGGATAGAAAGGAGGATATCCCGATTCTTATAAGATATTTCATAGAGAAATTTGCAAGGAAGCACAATAAAAAGACCCCTGCAATCGCAGAGGATGTAATTGAACAATTAATGAGATTCAGATGGGATGGAAATATTCGTCAGATGGAGAATGCGGCTGAGAGCGCAATTATTCTCTGTGATTCGGATACACTATCCACCAATCACTTCCCTCAAATCTCTAATCAAATCAATTATGATATGGAGGCGATTCTCTCTGATGAAGATAGATCCCTTAATAAGGCTGTCGCAAAGTTTGAAAGAGAGTTTATCATCAATGTACTTAAATCTGTAAATGGGAATCGCACACAGGCAGCCCGATTGATGAACATCAGTTATAGAACACTTTTATATAAGATGAAGGAGTATGGAATCCAATAAACACTTTTGAAAGGAGTTATAAGATGAAGAAGGTAGTAATTGTAAGTGCAGTAAGAACAGCCATCGGTTCATTCGGAGGGATGTTTAAGGATATCTCAGCAATGGAACTTGGTGTAATCGCTGCTCAGGAGGCAATTAAAAGGGCACATATAGAGAAGAGCGAAATTCAGGATGTAATAGTTGGACACTGCTTTATGAGGACAGATGAGATAAATATAGCGAGATGTATCTCTCTTAAGGCTGGGATCCCATTTACCACACCGGCCGTGACGATTCAGAGGCAGTGTTCCTCCAGTATGCAGGCACTGATATTTGGGGCACAGCAAATTATGACAGAGGAGAACGACACAGTGCTTGTGGGCGGAGTGGAGAATATGAGCCGCATCCCCTATGTGCTCAAGACCGCAAGATGGGGAACAAGATTAAAACACGCTGAACTTACTGATATGTTGTGGGAAGGATTGACTGACCCACTAACGGGAGAGATTATGGGTATTACAGCGGAGAATCTGGCTGAAAAATATAATATCTCAAGAGAGGAGCAGGATGAGATAGCTCTGTTAAGTCATAAAAGGGCAATAGCCGCAATAGATGGTGGCAGATTTAAGGATGAGATAGTTCCGGTTGTTATCAGGAGCAAAAAGGGAGACAGGATAATTGACACAGATGAACATCCAAGAAGAGATGTCTCAAAGGAATCTCTTGCAAAACTCTCACCGGCATTTAAAGAGAACGGAACAGTCACCGCTGGAAATGCCTCCGGGATCAATGATGGGGCTGCATTTGCAGTAATTATGTCTGAGGAGAAGGCAAAGGGGCTTGGTTTAAAACCTCTCGCAGAGATTGTATCTCACGGAGTTGCTGGCGTTGAACCCGAATTGATGGGATATGGTCCTGTCCCAGCCACACAGAAGGCTCTAAAAAGGGCAGGGCTTACACTCAAAGACATTGATCTCATAGAGTTAAATGAGGCATTTGCGGCACAGTACTTAGCCTGTGAAAAACTCTTAGGCCTCAACAGGGAGATAACAAATGTAAATGGTTCCGGGATTGCACTTGGACATCCGGTCGGCTGTACTGGACTCAGGATAATTGTAAGTCTGATATATGAGATGAAGAAGAGAGATGTAGAGCTCGGACTCGCCACGCTCTGCGTAGGTGGAGGGATGGGCAAGGCGGTGATTATAAGGAATATAAAGTAACCCCTCAAAATGCATTTCAACCCCACTATATTTCTCCCGCTCTACTTTACACTTAAGAACTCATATTCATCTTTTCTCAAGGGAAGAGATAATATAAAAAACTTATTTTTTCTTCTGCTGGGAGTTGTATTTGTAGTAGGGATATTTTATTTATCAAAGTTCATTATTGTAAAGGTCCTCTTAATTGATATCATTGGCGAGTTTGTAGCAAAGAGAATCTTATCTATGCTATTTATGACGATCTTCTTTATGGTCTTTTTCTCAGCAATCATCACCTCGCTGACCTCATTCTATACCGCGGAAGACCTTAATATAGTTATCTCTCTGCCAGTAGGATTTGAATCAATATTCTACTCCCGCTTTCTAAAGTCCTTTATCAACTCCTCCTGGATGCCACTTGGATTTGTATTGCCAGTAGTTGCAGGATTTGGTTCTGCAATAAATGGAAATACAATAATTTATATCCTTTCATTTTTTATCCTCATATTTTTCTTCACAATCCCGGTCTCACTCGGCTCAATATTTATTACGATTATAGTAAGACTCTTCCCCGCCACCCGAATCAAGGAGATCTTAATCATCATAGGTATTATTGCATTCTCCCTCTTATACATCTGGTTTAGGCTATTTCAACCGGAGAGATTTCTAAATCCAGAAGGACTCTCCACAATGATAGAATTCGTTGTCAAATTTGATGTGCCGGGCTCCATACTCATACCTTCCACATGGGTTACAGAGATTATTTTTGACTATCTTAAAGGGAATTCCCCAAACCTCATCTTGCTATTCTCTCTCGTCTCCACCTCAATAGCACTGATATTAGTTGCATCGCTATTTATAGACCGATTATATCTGGATGCATTCTCAAAGACATCCGAGGGGAAGAAGAGCGGTACTTTTAAGAGTAGATCTATTGACCTCCTAATTAAGATAGCTCCATTTGACAGACTCTCAAAGGTGATAATGTATAAAGATAGTCTTGAATTTATAAGACAGCCATCTCAATGGTCACAACTCATTCTACTATTTGCCCTCCTCGTGGTCTATATATATAATTTCAAATATTTTAAAAACATTGAACTGACTGGATTGATATCCCAGTGGGGATTATACTTTCTAAATATGGGACTCTGCGGTTTTGTAATTGCGGCACTCGGAGTGAGATTTGTCTTTCCAGCCATTTCACTTGAGAGACATTCATTTTATCTTTACAGGGCATCTCCGATTTTGATGAAGAGATTTATCTATTCAAAATTCATTATATATACAATCCCACTTACTCTTGCAAGCGTGATGGTGACTATCATCAGTAATCTTATATTGAAGTCCAACATAGAATATTTTCTAATCTCAACAACAATGTCCTTATTGATAGCAATCACTGTATCCGGACTTGGTATCTCCATCGGGGCAATCTACCCAAATTTCAAGGAGACAGATGTGGCATCCATTCCGGCATCCGCTGGCGGAGTAATTTATATGATTATCTCAATGACATCTGTTCTCCTCCTCATCGCCCTTACTATCTGGCCTACATCTTTTATTAGATTCCCCTCGTATGCTGAAAAGATGGGGGCTAAGATGTATCTCATCATAGGACTCCACATATTGGCTATAATTGCAATTCTTATCTTTTCTACCGTATTTCTCTTAAACTACGCAGCGAAAAGGATTGAAGATTATGAGCAGTAAGATCCTTCTAATAGGTGGCAGCGGACTCGTTGGGACATTTCTTGCAAAGAGATTCAAATCCAATGGGGATTATATCGGCATAATCGCACGGAGAATAAATAATAGAGATTTTGACGAACATATTGAGGCAGATACTACAAGAAAGGGGAGATGGCTTAAGAGAATTGGTAATTATGAGATTATTATAAATCTGGCTGGTGCAACAATCGGAAAGAGATGGAGTAAGAGATATAAAAGAGAGATTTACGATAGTAGAATCTTAACAACTCGGAACATTGTAGAAACCCTTTCTAAGGGACAGATCCTGTTTTCAACCTCTGCAACCGGATATTATGGAGATTGCAAGGATAAGATTCTAACCGAGAAAGATACATCTCAATCAGATTTTCTCTCTATGGTATGTAAAGATTGGGAGGGTGAGGCAATAAAGGCAACAGATAGAGGAACAAAGGTATATATTATGAGATTTGGAGTAGTTGCCGCAAAGGATGGAGGGGCATTTATAAGACTTATCAAAAATCATAGATTACTTTTAGGCTCTGTAATAAATGGTGGTGATCAGTACTTTTCATCAATTCACATTGAGGATATCTATAGAGCCATCACCTATTTAATTGATAAAAGGCCAGATGAGATAATATATAATTTTACAATGCCAGACCCTGTAACCAATAGAGAATTGACATATACTATTGCAAAACTCATTAATAGACCAATTATTATCCCGTTTATACCTGCGTTCTTTTTGAGAATAATTCTGGGTGAATTTGCAAATACACTTCTCTTCAGTCAACGGGTAATTCCACATAATCTCTCTAAGATTGGATTTGAATTTAAATATAAGACTATTGAAGATACAATTAAAAATATTGTTTAGAGCAAAAACATTGACTTATCTGTAAAAGATTATTTCTCATTATCAATTCCATTATCTTCCTTATCTACCATTTTTTACAGCGAATGTGGTTTATGAACTATGGACTACGGACTATTGAATATGGACTATTGACCGTGGACTATGCACTTTGATCTCTATAATTTTGTTGTCTTTATCCATCTTTTGTTCTACCTATCTTGATATGGAGATTTTATGTGGATGAATCTATTCAATCAGTCAGATGTAGATGAGGTAGCAAGGAAAATTTTGCAGAAGAAGGAGATAGTCGTCCTGACAGGTGCAGGTGTTTCCACAGAGAGTGGAATTCCAGACTTCAGGTCCAGAGACGGTATCTGGAACAGATATGATTTTACAGAGTATGCCACCATTGATGCACTACTCAAGAATCCAATAAAGGTATTTGGTTTCTTCAAGGAGTTTATTGACCCACTTATAAATGCTACCCCAAATCGGGCGCATATTGCACTCGCACGGCTTGAAGAGGCAGGTATTGTAAAGGCTGTTATCACTCAGAATATTGATAATCTGCATCAGAAGGCGGGAAGTAAGAAGGTGGTAGAACTGCACGGAAATGCCCTTAATGCGAGGTGTATGGGCTGCAGAAAGAGGTATACACTTGAGGACATTGAATCAAAACGATACGGCTATCCACCAGTATGCCCCGGATGTAAGAGCCTTATTAAACCTGATGTAATCTTATTCGGGGAGATGCTCCCTGAAAGTGAGCTCAAAGAGGCATACCAGCTCTCCATAGGTGCCAAACTTATGCTTGTAATAGGGACCTCTGGAACAGTTGCACCAGCCAGCGGACTACCACAACTTGCAAAAAATTCAGGTGCCGACATAGTAGAGATAAATTTAGAGCCTACAATAATAACCAAAAGTATAACAGATTACTTCTTACAGGGGAGGGCTGGTGATATTATGAGCCAGTTATTGGATAAGATAATCGGTTAATGCCCCAAATAAATAATATCCTCTTTCGCATAAAATATTTGTTTGATAAAATAATCTTACCCTTCTGAGGCTTTGATACCAAATTTGTTCTGGAGAGATGTAGTTTGAATTTAGTAATAAAATTTAATAAAAAATAGTGAGAGACTCTTATTATAACTGATATCCTCATTCATAACATCTTTTCTATTGGACTGCCTGTTGAGAAACATCTCAGAGATTCCAGCCGAGAGCATCCTATTGATCATAAATTCAAGTGAGGCATTCAGTTCGAAGACGAGATCTGTATTGCCAATAATAGAGGAGTCACTTACCAATGGCTTCCCGAAGAGTTCATAGGAGAATGAGCCATCAATATTCAGCAAGAGTCTTCCAGCTAAGAGATATGAGAGTTTGGCATAGACCTTATCCACTCCGTAATACCCATATAATGAGGCTGGTTGAAAGTCCCTGGAATATCCAAGAGATGCCCTTGATTGAACATTGAAATCATAGGTAAGCTCAAATTTCCCTATTACCGAGCGATAGTTGTCACCCTGATTTGCAAAGGTATCCCCATAACCTACCTTGAGTGTTGTTGAAAGTCTTGGGGTCATCAGTCCCATAAGCCCTGCCATTGCCCTTATACCCATCTGGTCTTGATTCTGAATAGTTGTATTTCCTACAGTCTTCTTGTTGGGATAGCTTCTCATATCCATAGAAGATTCCAGCACAAATGCCGTTTTGGGGAAGAACTTCCACTTTATCTTCAATTCGGGCTGATGGGATATTGCATCCATAAAGGTAAGCCCCGTGTCCTTATCATAAAGTTCAAAGTAAAACTTATATCCGAGACCCATCTCAAACGCCCCACCTGAAGGGATATAATTTAACTCTGCGCCCGATGAATTTGCAGTGCGATTAAAGTTGCCAATTGTGTCAGAGCGTGGGTCGTTATTTCTTGAAAATATATCCAGAATTACAAAGCTGATCTGCCCTTTTGGATTAAACGTAAGTCTCATATTTGCATCGGCATTGAGGGTACTATAATCTGAACTCTTCGGATTATCTATCCCAAAATACTTAATAATATTCAGTCCACTTCCCAGTTCAAAGGAGACTGCCTTCTCCGGAGTCTTAAGTTCAAGGACTGGCTTAACATTCATCTCAGCATCTGCCATAGAATATCTAGATGCCTGGTAATTCACATTTGTATCATATCCACCCTCAAGTCCAATCCCGAGGTGTAACCTCGTCTCACCTATCAAGAGCCCATTCCCCTCCGCCTGAGCCGTATGGGCATTGACTCCAACGAGGCTGAAGATAATAATAAGGGTAATATTTCTAATCCAATTAATAGGCATAAAATACCATTTATCAGCAGAGCCTTTTAACATACAAAAATCAATATGCAAGTAAAAAAATCACAATTTTTGCATTTTGATTATTGGTATGGACTGGCTCTCGGTGGTCTCTCAACCACTATAATATCCTTCTTCGGCTCTTCAGTGGGGTCCCTTTCTGTAATATCTTTGGGCTCCTCCACCTCCACCTTCGTCTCTCCGGGCGTCATTGAGATCTTTCCAGCACAGGCATTTGCCTCCTGATTGAGGGACTTTGCCTTCTGATATGCAATCTCCACCTTCTCATACTCATGCTGTGCCACAATCTCATCCTTCTTTATCACCGCCTCCTGAAGCGCCACATCTGACTGCTCTGCGATCTTGAGCAATGCCTTAATGGCAGTCAAATTCTCATTTATACAATTAATCTTAACGACATCCTTCTCCTTGCGTGCATCTTCAAGAAGCGAGAGTATCTCCTTATAAATTCCCTTCATTTTCTTTATATATTCCTGACTCTTCTGGAGCATCTCCTTATCAGATAGCTTCTTTTCGGGCTCATCCTGCTTCTCCTGAGAGAAGGCGGCAATCGGAATCATTAGGGCCACAATAGTTAAACAAAGGATAATCTTCTTCATCATCCACCTCCATTATTTAATAATAATACACTATCTACTAATAAATCAAGTCTTTTTTACAATTTTTATAAAATTATTTTTACAATTTGTGACTTTTTGCACAATCTCAACAGCCCTGGAATAGATTTTTCTTATACTCTAAAATTTAGTTTAACCTCTCCTTGCATACAAAAGCGAAAGATAATCTTCCAGATCGTTGTGCGAGTCTTTATCAATCTCATAGGGGAGGACACACCGGAACCATTCAGCAAAACTCTTCAGCCCCTTATCAATATCTGTACTGGGCGTATATCCTGTAATCCTTTTGAGGAGTGTATTATCTGAGCAGGTATAAGGGATATCAAATCTGCGGGCTTTTTTATAGATAATTACTGGCTCTCTCTTAAGATATTTGCCAATCAGATGAATTATTCTTTCAAGTGTAACGGTTCTTCCACAACCTATATTTATAATAGGCATCTTCTGCATACTTTTAATAAAACCAAGATTTTTCATAATTAGAAGTATTGATTCTACAACATCACCAATATATGTAAAGTCCCGCTTAATGCCTCTGCCGAAGACAATAAGTGGTCTATTCTCTATTAAATCTTTTGCAAACCTAAAATATGCCATATCTGGTCTGCCATACTCCCCATAGACTGTAAAAAATCTAAGCCCGAGCGAAAAAGAATCATTATCTTTAAAAATCTCTTCTGTCCAGAGCTTCGTTATTGCATACTTTGAGATAGGTTTTATTTCTTTTTCATCTTCTACAAACTTACCCTTATTTATCTTTCCATATACTGAACTTGAAGATGCAAAAAGAACTGGAATATCGTATTTTTCAGAGAATCTGGATACCGCAATGGCTGATTCAATTGTCAATCTCTGTGCATCTACATAATTCTTTTCAAATCTCTCTATACCCGAGATAGCGGCAAGATGAATTATCAGATCAATGTCATTTAATTTACTCAGGGCATCAGTTTCAACAGCCTTATTGATAAAATTAAAATTGTCAAATTTGGAGAGAATCTTGAGCCGAATCTTCTTGATCCACAGGTCATTATTGTCTATCATTGCATCAATTCCGATTACAGATTTCCCATCTAATAGTAGCCTGCGTGCAATATGAAATCCAATAAATCCAGCCGCACCAGTTATAAGAATACGGTTCATAATTTTCTTTATACTACATTTTAATACAAAAAGCACCAAATAAATGTCCATAAATCAGCCAAACCCAATTACAAGACCTCTCTAATTCGGCATAGCCGAAACCCAAAGTCCAGAAAAATCTTCTGCACATTTTTCGTAGAAGTTACAAATATTTTTTAGATGCAAAAACCCACCTGATGAGTTAACCTGTTGATAAGATTTGACAAAAAACACAGTCTAATGTTTAACCCAATAACAACCAACGGGAGGGAGATAAAAATGAAGGGTTTTAATACATCCATAGAAATTTTCAGACAAACAATTGATTCAGTAGAGATTTCTCATTCCCCTCAATACAAAGAATCGCTCAATTTAGGTAAAATTGATTATGGACTGTGGACAATGGGCCATAAACAATAGTTGAATGTTAAAAAAACAAGTCAAGAATTTTCTTAACAATCCTACCAAAATATTTCTTCGTTTCGTATTGCAATGCATAAGTTTATATGGATTGATTATTCATCCTACTGCTGGAGCAATGGGTTGAAGCGATTATTTTATTTATTTAGGAAGTTCTCTATTGCCCGCCAAGCCTCTAAAAACTTATGCAGTGCGAATCATCCGACGAGCAATGCGAGGCAGGATGATTCTTTTGTGCATTTGCGTAAGCATAGCACGACAAAATTAACATAAAAACCTAATTGGCAATAGCCGAAATGGCTGAACGAAGTGAAGCCATCTGTATATTTTTGAAATCATTGTAGAGAAATGAAGATAGAAAAATAGAGCAAAATTAATCTAATAAACCACCTTTTCCCAATCAAATTTAACTATATTCCTCTCCTCCTTTGAAAATTCTATCCCTACTATGTATATCTCCCTCCCCAT
>JBMFOP010000014.1:0-41132 GCA_049969675.1 Myxococcota bacterium
GAAGAGAATGCCGAGTTCGTATAAAAACAACAGAGGGATGCTCAGCAAAATTAGAGTCACTGCATCAGTTGTGGGGGTAACAACAGCAGCAAAGACGACTATGGCGACGATCGCATATCTCCTGTTTTTAGTAAAAAACTCAACAGACAGGATATTAAGAGTAATCAGGAAGAACATCACAAGTGGAAGTTCAAATAGGCATCCAAAAATAAGTAAAAGTGATATGGCGAGAGAGAAATATTCATTTATTGTAATTATCGGACTGAGATATTCAGCACCGAAACTCAAAAAGAACCTGAAGGCATTCGGGAAGATCAGGAAGTAACCAAACAATGCACCACCTACAAAAAATAGGGTACCAAAAAGAACGAATAAAATAGTAAATCTCCTCTCCCTTTCATATAACGCCGGCCTGACAAATAGCCATATCTGATATAGAATTATCGGGCTTGCAATAAAGATTCCGGACACAAATGCAACTTTCAAAAAGAGGAAGAATGGCTCCGTAATACCGGTAAAATAGAGATTTTTTGAATTATCAGGGAGCACCTCTTTAAGAGGTAAGAAAAGTATTTTAAATAACGAATCAGAAAAGATATATGATATTACAAATCCAATCAAAACAGCGGATAATGAGATTATTAGTCTCTTTCTCAACTCCTTTATATGAACAAGTAATGGGACCTCTCTATCCAGCCCTTCCAGACTCATTATAATCCTTCTCTTCCTTCTGTGGTTCTGAACTATCCAATTTTGAGGAAGCCTCTCCGTCTGCCGTCTTTCTCAACTCCTCTTGAATGTCCTCTCTCAGAATCTCATCTTTGAGACTCTGTTGAGCAGACATTATCTCTCTATATAACCTCCCCGCTCCACGCATCACCTCTGGAATCTTTTTATGATCAAAGAGAATTAGCATCAATATTAATATTACAATAATCTCCTGAATCCCAAGTCCAAACATAATTATTCATCTTTATTCAGTCTTGCCCTGAATGCAGGGGAAGGATGAAATGTAACCACCCTTCTGGGAGTAATAATTACCTCTTCACCTGTTCTCGGATTTCTCCCCTTCCTCGCCCTCTTCTGTCGTATAGAAAATCTGCCAAAATTAGAAATAAGTATATATTCCCCATCCCTTATCTTCTCTTTAAGAATATCAATAATCTGATTGACATAACCAATTGCCAGTACAGGGTCCAGCTCTACACCTATCCTTAAGAGGTGATTTGCAATTTCTTTACGGGTGATATTTGCCATCTTTTACCTCCATATCAAGCTAATTATATTAAACAATATTACTAAGTCAATTCAATTATTTAATCTTTATTTTAGACTGGATTTGAGATATATCTACAAACTGGTTATTATGAAATCAGAACGTATTTTAAAATTCATTTTATTTTTTTCCATTGTTACATCAGCAGTGGCTGTTCTAATATTGGCACTATATCTTGATATACACCCCGATGAGGCATATTATTTCTCCTGGTCAGAATTTCTAAGAGCAGGGTATGTGGACCATCCACCTGTTATTGCATATACAGTCTGGCTCTCCAGAATGCTATTTGATGAAAATCTGAGCATAAGGGGAATCAATATAATAATTGCGTTTATCTCACTCCTGTTTTTATACGGTTCAATTAGAAGAGTCTCTAATAATCGTGCCTCAGGTCCTGCTGTAATTATAATTGCACTATTCTCCCCTCTATTCATAACAGGTGCGGTAATTACCACGCCGGATACTCCCCTGATACTATTCGTATCCGCATATTTATACTTTTCGTTAAGGTCGTTTGAAGAAAGCAGCGGTTATATGATAAGCATCCTATCTGGAATCTCTCTCGGACTGGCAATGCTCTCCAAATATACTGCATTCTTTATACCTCTCTCCCTCTTAATTTTATCTTTCAGGCTCAAAAGAGGGAATAAAATCAGGGTCAAATTAATATTTATACCACTCATAATTTCAATTCTAATATATCTCCCAAATCTACTCTATAATATTAATAATAACTTCAAGAGTTATCTATTCCAGTTGTCGCATGCTACATCCAATCCAACATTTGAACCATTAAAGACATTTTTCCCCTTTGTTATCTCTCAGATATTTATCTTCTCACCTTTTTTGTTTATCTTTTTTATCAAAAATATAAAGCATCTTATTGCAGGTGAGGATTTTAAGAAGACCTTCCTGCTGTATATATCAGGCACAACTTTCACAATATTAACTCTTCTTTCAATCTTCAAGCATGTTGAAGCCAATTGGGGGGCATTTGCATTTTTACCAATGCTAATTCTCACTGCTGATGAATTCATCTATAAAAAAATAAATCTTATCTCTTCAATTATTTATCAGACAATTATCTTTATAATAATTCTTTCACACGCCCTCTTCTCTATCCTGCCACTAAAACCAGATTTAGACCCTTTAACGCAGGTCAGGTTCTGGAGAAATACAGCAGAATTAATCCAGCAGAGTCTTCCGCCAGACAGAACAGTTGTAACATTCAGATATCAAATCTCATCGGAACTATACTATTATAGTAGAAGAAAGATTACCTCTCTATGTCTGGATAGAAGATTTATTAATGCCGAGATAGGTCTATCTGAGGCAAAGAACTGGGTTATGGTAGACTTCTTCCCAGCCAAAACTGCAAATGATATTACATTGAATATCTGTCCTGATAGCACCATCAGGATTCCACTTGTAATTTCTAAAAATCTGAATATTATCCGAAGGATTGATGTAATTTATTGCAAATAAGATGTTTATTTATTTTAGACTGTTTAAATTTATCAGACCTTATATACCCCACTTCACAGGTGCGGTTCTGGCGATGCTTCTTCTGGCGACCACGACCGCAATATATAGTTATCTCGTAGGACCACTATTGAAATATATTTTCATAGGTGAACAATCGGGTGATAGTACATTATTCAAATTTATTGGCATTTTTATACCTTATATCAGAGAGAAACCGGACAAAATTATATATATACTACCTGTTTTTATTTTCATAGTTGGGTTATTAAAAGGTATTGCTTATGCAGCACAATTTTATCTTATGGGCTATATAGGTCAAAAAGTAATCTACGATATTAGAAAAACGCTCTTTGAAAGATTACTTATACAGGATATTTGCTTTTTCTGGAACCACAACTCCGGTGACCTTACAAGTAGAATTACCACTGATTGTGAAAAGATAGAACAATCGGTGACATATGCATTGAGTTCTGCAATAAGAGATACCGTTCAGATAATAGTATTAATTGGTCTCTGTTTTTATCTGGATTACAAACTTACTCTGATATCATTTGCAGCCCTTATAATAGCCGGGATTCCTCTCGGGATATTCGGTATAAAGCTCAAAAATACCACTATTGATGTACATAATAAACTTGGAGACATAGCCTCCTCCTCATCTGACTATATCAATGGTATTCAGACAATTCATCTCTTCCAGATAAGAGAGTATATCTATGAAATTTTTAAGCACAAAATGGATCTCTTCTTTGGCGCTATGAAGAAATCTATATTTGTTCGTTCAATTCAATCCCCGATAATGGAGATTATAGGAGTAATCGGCATCTGTCTTACAATTATCTATGCGAGAGAGAGGATAGCCTCAGGCGAGCTCAAACCAGAGAATTTTATCTCACTCTTTGCAACAATATTAATGATGTATAACCCGGTCAAAAATGTATCGCGGATGAATAACTTTTTCACCTCCGGTCTGGCTGGTGCTAAAAGGGTATTTGATATTATTGACAATCCTGTTCAAATAATGGAAAATCCAGACGGCATAGTCGTCAGAGATTTCAGGGAGATGATAGAATTACAGAATGTCACGATCTCGTTTAATCAGAGAGAGATACTAAGAGATATAAATATGCAAATTCAGAGAGGTAAGAAGATTGGAATAGCAGGGGAAAGTGGGACCGGTAAGAGCACATTGATACTCCTCATTACAAGAATGATAGAGCCTCAATCCGGGAAGATACTACTTGATAGAAAAGATATAAGGGATATAAGACTCTCTGACCTGCGAAATCTATTCTCGGTGGTATCTCAGGATGTAATCCTGTTTAACGATACCATTTACAACAATATCTTGATTGGAAAGACAGATGCCAGTAGAGATGAGGTAGAGGAGGCGGCAAAAAAGGCAAATCTATTGGATTTTATCAGATCTCTACCTGAAGGGTTTAATACCGAGATAGGAGAGAGGGGAATCAGGCTCTCAGGTGGAGAGAGACAGAGGATTTCAATTGCCAGGGCATTCTTAAAAGATGCACCTATTATTATTCTGGATGAGGCTACAAGTTCACTTGATAGTAAGAATGAGGCATTCATTCAGGAGATTCTGGAGCATTTGATGTCAGAGAAGACCGCCATCATCATCTCACATAGACTCTCTTTCTTGAAGGGATGTGATATCATTTATGTTATAAAAGGAAGCTCAATTGTGGAAAAGGGGAGTTTTGATGAGCTCATAAATTTAAGGGGGCTATTTTATTTTTACTATAATATGCAACAGAATCGAGCATTACAATGAAAGGTATAATAGCAAAATTCTTAATTGCACTACCTGTCATTTTCATCGTTTATACTACATTAAGGATCGCACTCTATGACTTCCCGGTCTATGATATTAAGCAGCCACCGAATAGGAGGGCTGATGGAACCTATCATTATAAAGGGGCGATTCATCTGCATACAAATTACTCCAATGATGCAACAGGGACCATACCCGAAATCCTGCTTGCTGCCTCAAAGTCAGAACTCAATTTCGTCATTGTGACCGACCATAACAATCTGAATGCCAGAAAACATGAGGGATACAATCAGGGTGTACTTCTCATTGCAGGTATGGAGGTCTCCACCTCATATGGACACTTTCTTGCCTTTGGTATTGATGAACCACTAAAGGAGTCTGAAAAGAATGACTATTTTTTCAAATATGTAAAATCAAGAGGTGGATTTTCTATCATCGCCCATCCAACCAGTCCATCCAATCCATGGACAGATAAGAAGAATCTGGACTTTGATGGAGTTGAACTGATAAATCTCAAGACATATCTTGAAAACTCATTCAGACCCCCATTCTTGAGGGGTATTATATCCACCATATTTTCTACACTGAATTTTAGATGGTCTATGCTGAATCTAATGACATATCCGAAAAATGAGATGAAATTTTTATCAGAGGCACTCACAACACACCCGGTAGCAATCACCTGCGGAAGCGATGCCCATGGTAAACCTTCTTATGACAGAGTAATAGATTTCTGCATCAACCACATCATAACCGACACACCTCTCACAAACAACTATGATATTGATAAAAAGATTATTCTCTCCGCTATAAGGAATGGTTCACTCTATATCGCAAGCGACTTCATTGCAAATGCTGACAATTTCTATATCTACATAGACCCGGACCCACAGGACAATACCCGCACACTCAAGGTTGGGATAAAGAATTTCCCTCAACAGGACCTCTTGAAAATTAATGTATATGCAATGGATAAAAAGGTCTATTCCAGAAGAGGTAATTCGGCCACAATAAAAGGGATGCCCAATGAACATTTGAGAGTTGAAGTGATGATAGATGTCCCCTCAATCCTCTTCGGCTCAACAGAGATCCTCTGGATTACCGCGATTGTACTATAAAGTTGTGGTCTTGATTTTATCGTCTGTTCATTACAAACATCTCTAATATCAAAACAATTGCCGAGAGAAAAAGTATCAATTCTACAAGGCTGATACTTCCAAAACCAAGACCACTTAGAGGAGATGATTCATCCATAATTAAAGACCGCCTTTTTAAATCTGTTATCTCCCGCTGCTCTACCCTTTTTAAGATGGACTCTTCTTTGTCAGCGTTTACAACTAACAATACAGAGGATTTACCATATGAAATTATATAAAAGCCGGTCTCATCCGGTGATTTAAGTCCTAACACCATAGAACCATCAGCCTGGGTTCTACAAATTGCCTTCTGCTTAATCTCCTTCTTACCAGCAATGAGGAGATCACTCTCTTCACAGGAAATAACATTAAATGTGAACTCCTCCTCAGGTTTTGTATATATAACTTTCTTATCTGCCAATCCACCGAGCATCTTTTCAAAGAGTGTAGCAACAAATGGAATAAAAACCTTTCTGATGGGGAAGTCACTCATATCCATATCAATGGAGGTGGTATATAAAAGGACAGAGCCCTTCCCGATATCTCTTAACAATAAGAGTGGTTTACCAGACGAAATCCTTAACAACTCTACAGATTCTGGATAGAAAGAGACATCAAACAACTTCATTATTCTGACCCTCTTTAAGCCCTGTGAAAGGGAACTCAGAGATTCAAAGAATAGATTATCTGATATCTGAATAGATTCGCCGGCATCCACATCTATAAGGCTTTTAATCTTTCCGGGAATAAATCTAATGTTGTTGTAATCTGAAATGCTGATTCTACTCCCTAATGTAATGAAAAGCCTCCCACCATCTGTGATATATTTTAATAGGAGATCGGCCTTGAATTCATCAATCCTGTTTACATTACAAAGGGCTATCACATCGTATAGTTGCGGTGTATCCGGCAACATATCTTCAAGGACTGTATAGAGTTGAAGCGATTCACCAAAATAACTCAAAATGGCATTTTTTAGATAGAATATCTCACTTCTATTTTCATTGGATGAAGGTTCTCCATTTACCAGAAGCACCTTCCCTTTCTTCCCTTCCTTGAAATATACATATTCAGTGTTGTCATATTCAAAATCATCCCCTTCTATCCTGAAGGAGAATAGATGCTCTCTCCTCTCTTCCCCGTTGGACTGAAAGAGGAATTCAACCTCACCATTTTCATCAGCAGGAAGGTTAATACTCTCGGTGGAAAGGAGTCTTTCTCCATCATAAAATTGTATACTGCCGTAAAACGCTGCTTCGCCCCCGTTTTTGACACTCACGATCGCCCTGTAAAAAGAGGATTCACCCTTCTCAAATCTGACCTGCTCTATAAATGCATTTGCGACAGATGGGAGTACTGGACTGATTATCTCTATATTATGTGATTTTGCAAAATCCCCTGCCTTTGAGATATCCCCTACAAAGTGTGAATACATATCAGAGACCAGAATCACCTTCCTGTAATTCTTATCCCTACTAAGGGATATCACTCCCTCCAATTCCTCAACCATTTGAAAATTTCTATTCCCTATTATAATCTGTTTTACCCAATCTCCCTTCTTCAAATCCTCTGTACTCAAATCAAGATTAGTCCTGTTGGATAATGTATAAATCGTGTTCTCCCTGCAGATATTCTCGTTTTGATTTAGATAATCTTCTATTGAAGAGGAGAGATATTCAAGCACCCTTTTTCCTCCTGCACGGACCATAGATGAGGGTGAATTATCAATGATAAACATACATCTGTTATTCTTTTCACTCTTATTTGTTGTAGAACTAACAAATATGCCCGCAAACGCAATTATCACAAGGGCGAAGAGCATCATTCTCAATAAAATCAGGATAATAGAATGGAGTCGCTTCTTTTTTATTACCCTGCTCTTTATCTTCAAGATTATAGGGAGCGGGGCAAATAAGACTCTCTGTGGCCTCTTTATCCCAAATAGATGTATTATCACTGGTAAAATTACCAGCGCTAAGGCGTAAAGAAAGATGCTTTTCTCAAACCCAAACATAATCTATCTCTTCTCAAAAAACCTGATTAGAGTATCTCTCAAACTCAGATTTTCTGGACAGAGCAAATATCTGCCTTTTGCGGAGGTGGTTAATATATCATCTATCTCTTTAATATAGTCATTGAGAATATTCTTATAATCCTCCCAGATATTGTCAGACTGTATTAACAATTTGTTTTCAGAATCGGGGTCAATAAACATCTTCAACCCCTTTAAATCTGGATTGAGTTCATTATCGTTGATTATATGAAAGATGTACTGAAATATACCTGTTGCAGAGATATTTCTTATATTCTCAATTACAACCTCTGGCTTTGAAAAGAGGTCTGAAAAAAGACATAATATAGAATTTCCGGGAACAATATCCAGAAGTCTTTCATACCTATAAATAAAATCTCCCTTATTAAATCTCCTGTTAAGGAATATATCTGTCATCACCGGAATAATTGCATTTCCAGAGAATTCACCGACGGCAATTTTTTCATCATTCATTATCAGATATACATCATCCTTCATTCTGATAAATATGTTTGATATAGCAACAATCAAAAGGACTGCTCTAAGGAATCTATTTTTCTCAGACATTGAATCTGTGGTGTCCAGAAAGATATATACCTGATTTCTCTTTGTATCATCAAACCGTTTTATAAAATATTTGTTACTCCTCAATAACACCTTCCAATCCACATATTTCAAATCATCTCCATAGACATAATCTCGGTAGTCAAGAAATTCTATATTATTCCCACCAACTCTGCTCTTATGAAGTCCGGATATCATCTCATCCAGTACTATATCGGATTCAATTATTGCCTTTCTAAACTCTTCAAGCAGGTAAATTGTGTCTTTAATTTTAGAATCAAACTCCATACAATCAGTACTTCTCTTCAACCTCTTCTGGTGCCCTTGTCCTGTAATTCTGGTCAATATAATCAATCAGGTCTAAAAGTGAATCTTCATAATTTCCAATAAACCTCTCATCTTTATCCCTGCTCTCAGCCCAGATATTGGAAACAGCATTCACATAAAATGAACCTCTGTTGCACTCTCTTACAAGGTCTGAATTCGGGATATCCCTCTCCCTACCATCAGGCCCAACACAGGACTGCATCCCGGATATAGAAGAACCTGTACAGCCACATTCAACATCATCTGTCCTGATATTCCTATAACAGCACTTACCATCAGGGAAGACAATAATGAATTTCGGTAGAGCCCCCTGAACCATATATGTCTGAAAGATGGTTCCTGCTCCACCCATATCACCAGGCTCCATCCCATATCCGTGCATCAGATAGACCACCGGATATCTCTTCTCTTTATTCTCTTCATCGTTATATCCCGGTGGAAGGCTTATAGTATATCGCCTGTAACTCTTAAGAGATTTGCTATAAAACCACTTATTCTGAGTCAGTCCGGAGAGTGATGTCTCTACTGGCTTTCTATCCCATTTGGGGAATCTCTTTGAGGCAAATGCGAGGAATGTGAGGAATCTATTGATCGCCTGAGATGCTGTCCCGACATGAGCACCATCGCCATCCAGTATCTGTTTTCTGGTAGCCTCGGGGTTCCCATATCTCACAAGGACATATCTTCCAAAATTCTTTCTGGAGAAATCAATCTGAGGAATCCTATCCATATACTCTGACTCAGTTACACCGGGCAAAATCGCATTGGGCGTAGAAAAGAAGTCATCATATACACGTGCATCCAGCCCCAGACTCTTCAATGCCCCGATAGGACCGATTGAATCCGCTGCTGACAGGAATATATCCCTTATACCTGCATCAATGTATATATCCAGATTCTTAAGTTTATTGATATCTTCCTTTGCAATCTTCAATATATTCAGTCTCATATCATGTGCAAAGAAGTTCAGGGTATTTGGTGAATAATCAAACTTTCCATTCCCCTCTCCATAATCTTCTGGTATTCCTTTATTTCTATCACCCTTTACACCATCCAGCCCAAAGTCATCAAATGGTTCACCCTCATCATATAACCCATTCTTCTCGGTGCCACTAAAATTATTCCATACATCATAATTGTCATGGTTGGGATCTGGATTATTTGTTTTATCATATTTGCATCTGCTCCTATCACCTGTGCAACAACCCCCATTCCCATCCTCATCCTCGTCAAAGCAGCCATCAATCCCTGTATCCTTAAATCTCTCGTGAGAGTTAAATATCACCGGCTCTCCATAATCCCTCATACCATTTTGATTGTAATCCACTGCCACTGCCACTACAAAAGGCTTATTATGGTTCGGATAATATGGATCATATTTACCTGCCTCCTCATAGTAAGTTGGGTCACTCTTACTGATAGGCTCCTCCCCATCACAGAAGGATATCAACGGATATTTGCACTCGGGATTGAACTCTATATTACAATTATACGGCGGCTGGTCAATTATCAAGGGCTTACTGCAACGATCCGGTGAATCTTTCCATTTAAGATAATCCTCCACAGATATGCCCGCAGGTAAATATGGAGTAGTCTCATTATAATAACCCGGATTCCCGAGCGCCATAGAAAGGTCCTGAAATAGTTGTATATATTCATCCCTATCAAAGGCGCCACCCGAATCAAAGAAGTACCAGTGATTAAAACACTGCTCCCACTCTATATAAACTCTGTCCACGGGATTGATTGGGGGTTTCTTTCCACAATATATATATGGGTTCTTCTTTGGATCATTGATATCATCAATATTGGAAAGTATCTGCTCCATCGGGCAGAAGCCTCCCATATGATATTTCTCCATATAATTCAGTAGATATACCCAATCTACATATCCACCAATTATGCCGATTATATCAAACAATTCTGGATGCCTGAGTCCAACCATCCCTGCACCTGATGCACCCATTGAGACTCCAGCGAATGCCCTGTATTTAAAGAGCCTTTTTACTACCACACCAGTATCTTCGGATAGATCCATCCCTCCATCTCCAGCATCATTTAAATTTACAATATCCCCAAACTGGCTCGCATCTCCCTCTGCATCCTGATATACAATCACATTATTCCCTGTGCATCCCCATACTGCAATAATCCCCACCAAAATTACAAAGAATAAAAAGAGATTTTTCATCTTTCCTCCAATGACCTGTGATTAAAAACTACTTTTGATTGTCCCCTTGTTACCATATATATCTTCTACCACAATTTCATAACTTCCGCTACCTTTATATGGGATTGAGATTATAGATGCCACCCTGCCACTATATTCCCCTTTTCCCGGTGTAACATTCATCTCCTCAGGCTGCCCATTATCCTTCTTCACTATTACCTTTACTTTTTTATCAAACTCCAGCGGATAAGGCTCATTATATGCGACATAGAGTGAATGCAATCGGCTGCTCCCATCTTCGGGCTCTGGATAGCTGACCACAAATGAGATATTATTATTTCTGGTCTTAATATCCTCAATTAATAAATTCTCAAGTGCTGTAAAGTTGAATTCCTGCGAAAAGATCTCATAATTTGCCTTCTTTCCACCTTCATCAATATAGCCCCCATTTATCTTAAATCTATAGGTTCCGACCGGGAAGCTCACCTTCTCCTCCCATCTTGCCTGCCAGTCGGCATTATCTCTGTAATTTCCCAGAAATTCAACAACCATATGAAAGTGTGTATCAGTATAGGTAATCCCGCCCGCAACCTTTACATCCTCAAAGGTATCCCCATTTTTCTTCTGAAGTGTAATTACTGGAGAATCCACTCCGGGATGACCACCATGCCATTTAATAAGTACAACCTTCTGTCTCGGGACATTCGCATCTGGATTTACAAAGAATGAGGGCTTCTCTTTTGCCGCTACTGGAACTACAGGGGGCTCCTCCTCTTCCCACCACTCAGGTTTGATATTATTGGAATTGTCCTCCTTTTCCTTTGTAAGCAATTGAGAGGCAAGTTCTATTGACTGGCTTGCAATATATTCGCCATTTTTATATCCCCAGATGCTCATTGAGGATTCATAACCGCCACGCAGCCATTCATCTTTCAGCAATATATACAGATGATGGTCCATAGAATAGCCGACTGTCATAACATCCTTCATCCCTTTCTTCCTGAGCTCTGAAACTATATACTCTCCATATTGTGCAGAAGGTTCACCATTGACGGATGCGAGATATAGCCCTCCCAGATTCACTGCTGCAAGTCTCGTCTTGGTAAATTGATAGACAGGCCTATTATAATTTAAAAAAGTAGCTTCAAGGAGACAACCGAGATCCCCATCTTTATATCCTCCCTCCTTATACTCTCCACAACACTGAAATGCACCCAGATAATATGGGACTGATTTACCATTTTCAATCTTATAAAACTCATTATCGTTGTAACCAAGATACTTTCTGCTGAATGGAATTCTCTTTGTTACCATCTCAAGCTCCACATCATCTCTGGTTTGAATAAGAGGGAGTTTTTCAAGTAGATATTTTGAGACAAAGTAACCAATTGCCTGAATCTGATGTATATCTTTACGATTTACACCCTTCCCATCCGGGTTCTTCTCTCCTGCGGGCGATGTATTTCCACCATCACCATTCATAAATATTACAGGGATATGATAACCATTGAGTTCACCGAGCACCTCTTCAGATATCATTTCTGCGGCAATTGGGGCATCTCCAGACATAAGTGTATCATTCATATGTGTCCCGTGTGAACCATATCTAATTATTACAGCCAGAATCTTTCCATCCTTATCACCACCATCATATTCTATCTTGATTACCGCACTTCTTCTATCCTTAAAGGGCATAGATTCAGACCTTCTATTGTGAGTAATATAATCATCAGGGTCAAAATTCTCATCAGTAATATAGCCCATTCTTGCCGGCACCATATTTCTAATTGCCATCTCAATCGCATCCGCATGAGACTTTACCAGCCTCTGCCATATCTCTTTATTGAATTTATCATGACCTAACACCCCCAATCCCATCTCAGGCAGAAGATGCCAGAATCTTGCCGGATATGAATGCGAATGTGATGAGCTCATAAGAATTTTATCAATATAATTCTCCCCCAGTCTCTTCTCCAGCTCCTTGGCAATTCCAGAGACAAGATAGTCCTGAGACCAACCAAGTCCATTTCTTACATATACAATCCTCTCCACACCATTATCAAATGCAACTGCCTTAATAGTTGGTCTATCCCAGAATCCGGTCGTTCCACCCAACTCTTTATTATAAGGAGTTTTGGGACCCTTTCTCGCTCCATATCCAGCCATAGATACACCAACAGGTGCATCCTCATATACCATCCCGTATCCTACTTTCAGGTTCTGCCTTGTCCCACCACCCTCATATGGCGACTTTGCCTCAATCTTAAAACTATATGGCTCGCACATCCCATTATTACACTGTGAATCTTCACTACAATCCAGATCAGTCTCACAAATCCTTATCCATCTCTGTTTGTAGCAAATATAATACGGCCTGCATTCCTCACCATTATTATATGCACAGCCACAGAACTCATCTCCAAGATTCTCACACCTGCACTTCTCCGTAGCCACACACTTGAAATCTACACAATCCTGCCTCTGATTGCAGTCGTCAACATATTTGCAACTTCTCTCCATTACATCCGAAGAGGCATCAGTATTTTCAACTGCATCCTCAGAGATATCTGAAGTTGATACATCTGTTGAGGCATCCAGAATAACCACCTCATTCTCTGTACAGGAAGTAGAGATGAGAAGAAAGATAAAGATTACAAAATATATCTTTTGCATAATGACCTCCCAGTCAATTAATTTGCAATTTTACATTATCAACCGACTCATTTCAATAAAATAATATCTGCTTTCGTAACCGCTCACTTTTGTTGAAACACTCTCCAAACAGCGGTTCTAATTGCTTTATGTCATTCTCATCCTGTATTAGATTAAATGGCCATATTAAACCACCAGGAATTTTTTAATTTGACTTTTATTCTCATCAGGTTTATATTCAAAAGTCCTTTGAAGGAGGATTTAGTAAGATGGAACTTGATGCGAGGCTAAAAAAAGAGATTATTGAAAAGTACAAGACGCATGAAAGAGATACCGGTTCCCCTGAAGTTCAGGTGGCGCTTTTGACCGAGAAGATCAAGAATCTCACAGAGCATTTCAAGGTTCATACCAAGGACTTTCATTCCAGAAGAGGACTCATAAAACTGGTCAGCAAGAGGAGAAAACTTCTGGACTATCTGAGGCTCAAAGATTTTGAAAGATATCAGAAAGTAATATCAGAACTTGGAATTAGAAAGTAGCCCTTATCTATTTCAATTATAAAGTGAGGCGGATTTTATTCTGTAAGATTCTGGTGTCTAATCAGACTAAAACGAAGGTTTAGAGGTATTTATGTTTATTAAAAGAAGTGCAAAGTTTGGAGAAAAAGAGATAGTTTTTGAGATTGGGAAGATGGCAAAACAGGCAGACGGTGCGGTGCTGGTCTCAATGGGAGATACATCAGTATTGTGCACCGTTGTACTGGGCACAGAGTCAGAGGAGGCGATTGACTTTCTCCCACTCACAGTTGACTATATTGAAAAGACATCGGCGGCTGGAAAGATTCCGGGCGGATTCTTCAAAAGAGAAGGTAAGCCAACGGAGAGAGAGATACTCAACTCACGAATCATTGACAGGTCAATCAGACCGCTATTCCCAAAAGCCTTTAATAGGGAGATTCAGGTCATTACAACTGTACTCTCAGCAGACCCTGAGTACGACCCGGATATTATCGCCCTGACAGGGACATCACTCGCACTTTTAATCTCAAACGCCCCATTTGAGACCCCAATTGCCGGTATAAAGATAGGTTATAAAGATGGAACTTATCTGTATAACGTCGGTACTTCTATAATGCAAAATAGTCTAATTGACCTAACAGCCGCTCTCTCAAGAGACGCACTGGTTATGGTTGAAGGTGGGGCCAACATTGTAAATGAAGATATAATAGTAAATGGCCTCTTTGGGGCATTTGATGTTATAAAGGATGTAATCTCTCTTCAGGAGGATATCAGAAAGGAGATAGGCACTAATAAGTATTCATATCAACAGGCAGATGTCTCCAAATACAAAAGTATAATTGAGGAAAAATACAAAGAAAGGATTAAGGAGATTCTTCAGATTTCAGGTAAGAAGAGGAGAAATGAGGAATTTAAGAAATTCAAAGATATTGTGATTGAAGAACTAAAAGCGGAAGAGGTCATAAAAGAAGAGGAACCGATAAATGTAGAAGAGATTCTGGAAGATATCAAACGAAGCATAATTAGAGATATGATTATCAATGAAGGAAGAAGGATTGACCAGAGGGGCAAGAGCGACATAAGACCAATTACCTGTGAGGTAGGACTCTTCCCACGGACACACGGTTCTGCACTCTTTACAAGAGGAGAGACTCAGGCACTCGTGGTTACAACACTTGGAACGGCTGAGGATGAACAGAAGATTGAGGCATTGGGTGAGGAGAGCAGTAAGAGATTTATGCTTCACTACAACTTCCCGCCATTCTCAACTGGTGAGGTCAAGTTTTTGAGATCCCCTTCGCGTCGTGAAATTGGGCATGGGAATCTGGCAGAGAGGGCTATTTCAAAGGTTATTCCATCAGAGGAGAAATTCCCATATACAATAAGGGTGCTCTCCGATATCCTTGAGTCAAATGGCTCGTCCTCTATGGCAACAGTCTGTGGTGCCACTCTATCATTGATGGATGCAGGAGTACCGATTCTGGCACCAGTTGCTGGAGTTGCTATGGGACTTATCAAAGAAAACGATAAGGTGGTTGTTCTTACCGATATTCTTGGCGATGAAGACCACTGTGGAGATATGGATTTCAAGGTCGCCGGAACCAGAGAAGGCGTGACTTCAATTCAGATGGATATCAAGATAAAGGGCATTTCAAAGGAGATTATGACTGATGCATTAAGACAGGCAAAAGAGGCAAGACTAAAGATTCTGGATATTATGACTCAAACCATCTCAGCACCGAGAGAGGATATATCGCCCTATGCACCACGGATAACCGTAATCAATATCAAACCAGATAAGATAAGAGATGTTATAGGTAGCGGTGGGAAGGTAATAAGAGAGATTATATCAAAGAGTGGTGTCATTGCTATTGATATTGATGATAACGGAGTCGTAAAAATAGCCGCAAACAATCAGGAGGCAGCCCAGAAGGCGGTAGCAATGATAGAGAATCTCACTCAGGAGGTTGAGGTCGGCAAGGTCTATATAGGTAAGGTCAGCAAGGTCGTAGATTTTGGGGCATTTGTAACCCTGTTCCCGGGCACAGATGGGCTTGTACATATCTCAGAATTGGCGGACACCAGAGTCAATAGAGTTACAGATATAGTAAAAGAAGGTGAAGAGATCCTTGTCAAGGTTATAGGAATAGATAAACAGGGGAAGATAAAGCTCTCAAGAAGAGAGGCATTAAATCATCACAGGAAAAAATGAGAATATTAAAACTTCTCTCCCTTCTGCTCTCCTTTCTCACTTTCTCAATTGAATCCCATTCTATTGACTGCACCCCACCAGACTGCACAAAATTGGAATTAAAAAAGGGTATAGTCTGGTATCATAAAATATATTCAAATCTTCTGGGAGGTCCACAGGATATAAATATAGTTGATATAGATAACAATGACCCGCATATAATTATAAAACCAGTTTACAAATCATCTTCTTCGTGTGAAAAAATAAGCTCAATGGGAAAGAGGACATCTGCTATAGCCGGTATCAACGGTGGCTTTTTTGATGCAAATAACGGCTGTGCACCACTTGGGCTTTTGAAGATAGATAACAAGGTTATATCTTATGCGGTCTCTACCCGCCCTGCAAGGTCTGCTGTGGGGATACAGATAGATAAAACTATATTATTTAGAAGGACTGATTACAAAGACTCATTTCCTGAGGCAATTCATGCGTTGGGAGGGATGCCGAACCTTGTAAAGGATGGTCAGAAATATGTCACAACTTCAGAGGAACAGGCAGACAGTATTGCTGGTGTAAATCCGAGGACGGCTATCTGTAAGACACCAAATAACCATTTTATGATGATTACGGTAGATGGGCGGGCAACAGGTAGGACTGGGATGAGTCTGGATGGACTGGCACAATATCTCCTCTGGCTTGGCTGCTCAGATGGAATTAATCTGGATGGTGGTGGTTCTACCACTATGTGGATATCTAATAAAGGTGTAGTTAATAACCCTTCAGATGGAACAGAGAGATATGTCTCAAATGGGCTTTTTGTATTTTATTTAGACAATCTACCTCCATCAATAGAACATACACCGATCTCTGAAAGTGAGAGAAAGGATATTACCATACTTGCAATGGTTACTGATGACTATGGAGTTAAAGCAGTAAATCTAAAATTTAAGAACAAAGACGATATAAATTTTATATCTCGTAATATGACAGACAGAGGGAATAACAACTTTGAGGCAATTATATATGCTGATGAGATAACAACAGAGAAGATCCAATATTATATTGCAGCATGGGATGGAACACTCAGAACATTATTGCCTTCTGACGCGGAGAGTAACAATCATTACTTTGAAATAACCATCAAAGATACCGCAGATGCCGGATACGATATTATTGAGGTAAGAGATATCGGTGTAGCCAATGATACAGAAGATACCTATTTTGAATATGACTCTCAAGATACCGCAAATATTGATTATACAACAATAGATGTAGATAGTGATATCGGATTAGATGACCGGATCATTTATGATTCGCATATTGAAGATAGTACACATGGAGATATGATCAATATATATGATGTATCTGATGGAGGAGAAACCCTTACAGACTCATTTGAGGTAAATGATTATTTTACATCTGATAAAATAAATCTATCTGATACAAAGACTCGGGATATCGGAGAGACAGACGATTTATCCTCTGATACTGAAGAGAGTCATTCGGGCTGTGCCTGTAATATGGTAGAATAGAAAAGGAGTCTTTATGTTTTATAGACTGACCGAAGGTTATTTTAATTCATTTGATGGTACAAAGATTTATTACAACTTTGCGGGTAGAGGGAGGCCCCTTGTATGCTGTGATGGGATTGCCTGTGATATGTATGCCTGGAAATATATCTTTGAACACTTTGTCCCCAATTATAGAGTTGTCAGATGGAATTATAGGGGCCATGGAAGGTCAGAGAAGCCAGCGGATTTTAATAATCTAAAGATTGAGGATCTGGTAGAGGACCTCAAAATCCTTCTGGATACACTAAAAATAAAGAAGGCAGTCCTGCTCGGACATTCAATGGGGACACAGGTGATTTTTGAGTTCTGGCATAGATATCCGGATAGGGTACTTGCACTTATACCTATATGTGGCAGTTTTGAATATCCACTCAGGACATTTCACAACAGTGATATCCTTGAGAAGTTCGTTCCTCATCTCGCCAGGCTCTATGAAAAACACGAAGAGATTTTCAGAACAATCTGGTATCAGGTACTCCCAACCAGATTCTCATTCTGGCTCTCGGTACTGGTGGAGATAAATTACTTCCTTGTGAAGATGGAAGACTTTATGCCGTATCTGGAACATCTTGCGAAGATGGACCTAAAACTATTCTTTACTATGCTTCAGAATGCCAACAGACATTCAGCGAGAGATTACCTGAGAAATATTGATGTCCCTGTGTTGATATTTGGGGGAGAGAAGGATAAATTTACTCCAGCGTGGCTTTCCAAACAGATGCATAATATGATACCTACTTCTGAGCTACAGATGTTACCTCTTGGAACTCACACCTCACCTATTGAACACCCAGACCTTATATGTCTGAGGATTGAAAAATTTCTAAAAGAGAGGCTCAAAAGAGGAAGGAAGAAAGTAATAAGGGGAAAGGAAGAGAAGAAGACATCAGAAGATATGCCAGCCCCTGGGGATAAATAACCTGTTATACAACTCAAGCGCATAACCATCTGTCATCCCGGATATATAATCTACAATAGAGCGTTCTATCTCCTCCGAGAGACAGTACTTCATAGCATATCGTTCATAAAACTCTTCTTTATGCAAAATGAAATAATTGTAAAGCTCCTCTATGATTCTCTGTGCCTTTACCAATTCAGCATTCACCAAAGAATTTTCATATACATTCTCAAAGAGATAGTCCCGCAGTTCTTTGAGCGCAATATACATCCTCTCGGACATCTTTATATGAGGGTCGCGATCAAATATAGAATTCTCTATTGTATCTGTAACCAGGGTATTAATTCGCTCTGAATGGGTCCTTCCAATGACATTGAGCAGTTCTGCCAATCTATCATCAACCTTAAGCACACCAGCCCTCATTGCATCATCCATATCATGGTTTACATAGGCTATCAAATCTGAGATTCTTACAATTTCACCTTCAAGCGTCTCAGGATTTGAATTGTTTTCGCCGGATCCATATATGTCTCCTTTCCCTTTGCTGTGTTTGAGTATCCCATCTCTTACTTCATATGTCAGATTGAGCCCCTTCCCATCTCTCTCAATGACATCCACCACTCTCAGGGATTGAACTGTGTGATGAAATCCACCCTTATCTCTTAAAATATTGTTGAGTACCTTCTCCCCGGCATGTCCGAATGGTGTATGCCCGAGGTCATGTCCTAATGCAATAGCCTCGGTGAGGTCTTCATTCAGTCTGAGTGCCCTTGCAATAGTTCGCGCAATCTGTGATACCTCAAGTGTATGAGTCAGCCTCGTCCTGTAATGGTCTCCCTGCGGTGCCAAAAATACCTGAGTCTTATGCTTGAGTCTCCTGAATGCCTTGCTGTGAAGAATCTTATCTCTGTCGTGTTGAAATGCTGTCCTTATTGGACAGGGGCTCTCCTCTCTCATCCTCCCCTTGCTCTCATCTGAAAATCTGGCAAATTTACATAAGATTAGATGTTCATTTTTCTCTGTAATCTCTCTAATATTCATACAATCACCCTGCTGTAAATCATTAACATTCTCTATCTTTAAAATCAATATATTCCTCAAAATCGCCCAAATTTTTCAAAAATTTTAAATAGAATCTATGTCTTATAACAATAAAAAAGCCCGCAATCAGGCGGGCAAAATAATTTTGATTTAAACAATATATCGTCTATTTTAATTCTACCCCAAACATATCTGTCATACATTTAATTATGTCATTTTCCATATTTTCACAACTGACTTTCTTAATACATTCACCAAAATCTGAATAAAACTTATCTGTGAGACAACTCGGTTCTTTCGCCTCCTGCTCTTCAATATTTTTCTTTTGGTCCTCCACGCATTTTTCCTTTGTAACCTGTGTGCCACAGGATATCTGCTTATCGCAGACGGCATTTATATAGGGCATATAATCTGCTGTTTTACAGGAAGGCTTACTATTATCAAGACAATTTTGTAATTCAGAACAGTCATCTTTCTTATAACAGGAATTGATTGCATTAACTGCTGGATCCTGTAAATAGCCCTTTTCGTTAATATTATTACAACCTGTCTCACATTTTTTAACATCATCTTCTGTCCAGTCTTTTTCACATTCCTTCCCTTTGGCACAGACCTTTGAGCAATCTATCTTTGCCCCCTCACTATCACCACAGGATGAGATTGCAAATGTAAATAGAGAGATTGCAAAGACAGTAAAGACAATCAATAATACCTTGAACTTCATTTTATACCTCCTTTTTGAAAGTTCATAAGCAGAGTATAATCTACCATTTTTCAAATGTCAAACAATTATTACTACCTGATAGAGGGAGCAATCTCGTCAACTTTAAGAATCATAACTCCCATAGCATCATTGCTTATTATAAGTAAATCATCTTTTATAATCACCTTATTCGCCGAATATCCAGTATTGAAATCTTTTATGTGTTTCAAAAGTCCATCAGGGGTTATCTTAAAAATCAGAAGTCCGGTATTCCCATCTGCGACAAATAGATAATCCTTATAGACAGCAACTCCCCTCGCCGTATCCGATGTCTTATATCTATGCCGGGTAAAACCATTCTTATCACTTCTAAGTGTAATGATTCCATCTGTATCATCTGCAAGAAAAATCATATTGTCCATCTTAATTATATCTCTCACCCTTCTTGCAAGTGGAATCTTATTTTCCAGTTTCAAATTACTATTATGTAATCTATATACAAAAAGTCCGTCATTCTCGGTGGAGACGAAGAGATTTGAATCCAGAACTCTCACAGATGAGCAATAGGAAGCCGTTTCAACATATTTTACGGGTTCAAGTGTATCCTTCTTCAATATGGAAAATCCAGCAGAGCCCAATGACACAATAATATTATTTTTATAGATGTCTCCATTAATTGCCGAACCCGGAAGTCTGATATTCTTTAATATGACTGGACTTCTGGGATTCTTTATATCAATCTTATAGACACCCGAATTCCCTGCAAATAGATATAAATAATTCCCCTCAATTATAGATGATGTTCCGCTATTTTCAATCACAAGGGATGAAATCTGAATGGCATCTCTCTTATCAACTCTGTAAATCGTCAATCCAGCCGTGCTGGAGGCGAAAAGATAATTATCTTTAATAGAGATGTGATATGTCCGCTGATATAAATCTGAGAGAGGGTCTATCCCTTCTGCCAATGCAAGATTTAGATAAAAAAAGATAACAATTATGAGAATTTTCTTCAATTCTACTCTCATCTGCGGGTATTTTAATAATAACAAATCAAGGTATTAAACCAGATTTTTCTTCTTCTTTAGTTCGTGAATCGCCTTCTTATAGGCAATATCCCACTCGAGCGACCCCTCTTCCAGATTCTTTAGTTGTTCACGAGCCTCTCTGTCCAGCTCCTCATCCACATCCAGATACTTCTTTATCACCTCATACATCTTCTTTATTAAAACATTGTTATCCTCATATACCTCTTCAATATTCTCACTCTTTAAGAGGGCATCAACCACATCGGCGAGTAGCATCTCAATGGCATCATCTCCATAATCAAATCCCTTCTCGCTGGCAAGCCTTGCCTTAACAGCGGCAAAATCCCTTGATGCCAGATTATTGTTCTGGATAAATTGTATTGCCTCCCGGTTTATCTCCTCCTCCTCTTCAAGATATTCTCTGAAAACTTTTGAGATATCCAGTATCGCCTCGTCCATCCTGTTGTCCTTGATCTCTATATCACCGTCCTTTGAGAGGGCCCTCAAAATATCCGTAGCTATTGATGGAATCAGTCTCATATAAATCTTCATATCCCAATGCTCCTTGGCGCTGGCAAAAACATAACTTTATTAAACCCATTTGAATAAATTATCAAGTATTTTATTAATTTTATTTACTTTTATCCCCAACTTATTTAAATATTATTTTGAGGTAACTATATGACTATTGTAGGTATTTTCCTTACATTAATCCTGTTAATAATCATTCATAACTATGTCGTTTTTAGATACTTTGAGATAAAGTGGTCACCTGACGAGATTCACTATATTACTGCTCAGGATGGATTCAGACTTGCAGCAGGTAGAAGGATTCCAGATAAGAGGCGATTTAAGGAACCTGTTATACTCTGCCATGGACTTGGTGCAAACAGATACAATCTGGATCTGAATCAGGAATATTCACTTGCAAGAAGATTCACCAATATGGGGTATGATACATACATTATTGAGATGCGAACAGTCGGGCTCTCATCCAAACCACATCTCTTCTCAGATACACGCTGGGATATTTACTTTGACGACATTGTCAAATATGATGTCCCGGCATTTATTCACAACGCAAAGATAAAAAGCAATTCAGAAAAGGTATTGTGGGTCGGACATAGCCTCGGCGGGATGATTATGTATGCGGCCTGTCAAAATAAAGAAATTGAAAGGGATGTAAAAGCACTTGTAACTATTTCCAGTCCCCCTTCATTTATTTATCAAAAAGAATTGAAAAGATTTATACCTCTCTTAAAAAGTGCCCGCTTATTTTCACATATCAAACAGGAATTCTGGGGCAGGTTATTTGCCCTCTACATATCCCGTGCAATTCCATATTCTGAGGTCGCGGCAAATCTGGAAAATATTGATACACCTATTTTAAGAAGGATATTTGTTAATCTGGCAACGGATATCAGTTCTACCCTCTTAAATCAGATTGCTCAATGGCTTGAGACCGGTTATATCAAAGACCGCAATCTGAATACAAACTTTTCAGAGGGAATTAAGGATATTGAAATCCCTATCTATGCTATGACCGGTTCTGTAGATATGATGTGTCCGCCTGATGCCGTACTCTCACTGAAAGAGAAGTTAAAAGATAAAGAATTAAAAATTACAATTGCTGGGATACAGACCGGTTTCTCCACCGATTATGGACACGGAGATATAATATTTGGCAGAAAGGCGCCGGAGGAGATATTCCCCCTGATAACATCTTATATTGAAGCCCATTCAACAAAAATAATATGAAGGGATTTCTAACTCTACTTTTGATATCTCTTTTGGCTCTAAATGGATGTACCTCCCATACTCTTAACTCCTTTACCATACTGATTGAATTTCCCATAGATACCCTTGATCCGAGATTTGCTGTATCTGCATACTCCATAAAAGCCTGCAGATTGATATACAATTCACTGGTAAAGATAGATAGAGACCTCAATATCAAGAATGACCTTGCAGAGGAGATATACTTTATTAATCCCACAGAATTGTATGTGAAGATTAAAAGGGGGATAAATTTTCACAACGGGAAAGAACTTACATCCAGAGATGTGAAATATACCTATGATTCAATCAGGGACCAGAACAGACACTCTCCATATTTTGGGATGTATAATCGTATAATGGATATAGAGATTGTTGATAGATATACACTCATCTTCAGGCTCAGCAAACCTCATTCACCATTTATATCAGATTTAATAATGGGGATTATTCCAGAAGAACTGGACAGAGAGAATTTTCTCTCAAAAAACCCGGTAGGCACAAACTTTTTTAAGATTTATAAATATTTAAGCGATGAACAGATAATTCTTGAAAAGGCAGATTCATCTATAAGTTTCCCAAAGAGATTTCTGGTCTTCAAAACAATCAGAGATGACAATACCAGACTCTTATCTATCTTAAATGGCGGTGGAGACCTGATTCAAAATGCCGCTGCCCCAATCATTGCGGCAGAACTTAAAGACCCATCAGTTATCGTATTATCCGCACCTTCGGTGCTTTATACTTATATGGGAGTTAATCTCACAGATCCTATCTTGAAGAATAAGAGTGTGAGAAAAGCCATTGCATATGCAATAGATAGAGAATCTATAATCAAGAACAAATTTATGGGGATGGCAAGACCCTCATTCTCGCTACTCGTCCCTGAACACTGGGCGTATGAAGATAATATTATCAAATATCCATATAATCCCGAAGAGGCAAAGAGGCTGCTTGATGAGGCTGGATTCATTGACCCTGATGGAGATGGTCCTCAGAAGAGATTTACAATAACCTATAAGACCAGCACCAACAAATTCCGCATCCAGATTGCAAAGATGATATGTAATATGCTGGAGGATGTAGGTATTGGAGTAAATCTGAGGGCTTATGAGTTTGGAACCTTCTTTTCAGACATAAAGTCTGGAAACTTTCAGATATATACAATGCAATGGACAGAACCACTGGAGCCAGATTTCTATTACTGGTTATTTCACTCAAACAGTATTCCAGACGAGATGGGAAATACAAATGGGGCAAATAGAGGTAGATATAAAAATGAGGAGATAGACAGATTGCTTGATGAAGGACGGAGAGAACTCAACAAGGAGAAGAGAAGGGAGATTTATAGCAAAGTTCAGAAGATTATCTCTGATGAACTCCCATATATCAGCCTCTGGCATGAAGATAATATTGCGATAATTAACTCACAATATACAAATTACAATATTTTCCCGAATGCATCATTTGAGCCAGTTGCATTTATAACCCTGAGATAATTTTTTTCTTGCATAATATTTTTTATGGTGTTAATAGAGACGCCTCTGTGGGCCGTTAGCTCAGTTTGGTAGAGCAGCTGACTCTTAATCAGCGGGCCACAGGTTCAAGTCCTGTACGGCCCACTCTCAATAAATAAGCAACATCTTAATAGCTGAATCGGGCTTTGAGAGGATAAATTCATAGACTATTATATTTGCCATCCTCCCTCTAATATCAATCCCTTTGATTATATTTGGACTGAAAATATGTCTTACTACTCTGGGAGGCGAATATAGGACTCTCTTATTTAATCTTCTTGCATATCTATCCGCGACTGATGCGGTCATAAGATTGACGAGTTCCACAATGAATGAGAGGGCATTTTCATCATATCTGACCTTCTCAAAATCCTTGTCTATCCCCGGATTCATCCCTTCAGATATCTCATATACTGCGTCTTTTGATATGAGAGTTAAAATATAGACCGGTTCATCCAGATACAGGGAGCATCTGACTGCTATCCCATCCTTAAAGGCGGCACCAAATAGTACTGTGATAGAATCAATATATAATCTCTTCTCTTCTGAGATATCAAATCCCTTTACATCCAGTTGCACAAAATTGTTCAGAAGATTTAGAACTTTATTTAATATCTCCTGACTATCTGAACCTCTCATAACTACCTTTCATTAATTAGATACTCTACCGAGAGAACAGGCACCGGGCAGATACCTTTGATTACTACCATACCATTTATAAATTTGCTACCCTTTAATATATAGGGTACTTTATATAACCTTGTCTCACCCACAAAGATGATATCATCAATACCAATGGCAATCTCTTCCTTTCCATCTGTACATACAATAAATAAATCTGGATTTTTGTATTGAAAGTTTAATAGATGGAATCTCTCAGCCCCTCTAATAATACATTTTTCATCTTCAGAATATTTAACATCTTCTCTATTCAGGAGATAGCGAACCGCGGAGATTGGGAATGCATACCTATATCCATTAATCTCACCAATCACCACCTTCTTTGTTGCAAACTGATATGGAATCTTTAGAATAATCTCTGTGCCAATATCCTTCTCTGTTGAGATATAGACATCCCCACCCATCTGCCATATAACATTTCTAACTATATCCATTCCAAAACCCCTGCCCGAGGTCATATCTGCAGTCTTGAGAGTACTAAAACCGGGGATAAAGACCAGTTCAAGCAGATCTTCATCACCAATACCCTTATCAATTTCTTTAATCAACCCTCTTTCAAGGGCTGTCTTCAGAATCTGCTCTCTATCCATACCCCTTCCATCATCACGAATTCTAATACAGATATATTCCTCTTCTTCTTCAAATGATATAACAATAGTGCCGATATCCGACTTCCCGAGCTCTCTCCTTCTCTCTACAGGTTCTATACCATGAGATATACCATTCCTGATTATATGCATAAGCGGCTCTTCAATTCTGTCAATAATGCTCTTATCAATCTCAATCTTTTCATTGGTAACAACAAGTCTGACACTCTTATTTACTGCCTTCGCAGTGGTATCTACTAACGCATACAGTTTAGGAACAATAGTCACAACAGGTACAGTCCTTAAATGTTCGGCATAATTTGTTACCTTCTTAAATCCATACTCCAATCTTGTAATAAATGGGCCAATCTCCTCATCCTTAAGTGAGTATCGATATTTATTCCACAGAAGCAGCAGTTCATCCAGTGAAGATGTAAGCTCCTCTATCCTTTTGAAAGGAACTTTAATATATTTTACTACCTCTCTGTTCTTTTCACCATCACCCTCATCTCTGTATATCTTACTACCTATAAATCTGATTTCACCTACCCTGTAAATAATCGCCTTTATGGTGTCTTCATCTATCTTTTCTTTAGTATATATTTTAATAAATTCCGGTCTGATACCCTGACGAAGCTGTTCTATAGACGGTTCATTGAAGCAAATCTCCACTCTTGCCATTAACTCTTTAAATAGCATAAATGCCCTGACAGACGGAGTCTTACTCTTTTTATCTACCTCAAAAATGGTTTCATATAGACCATTTAAATTGATGCTTTGAAGAGCCTTCTCTTCAGCCCTCTTCGTCTGAACCTGAATCTTCTGCCTTATCTCCTTTGAGACATAATCAAGTTCCGATATCACACTCTGTGATTCAAACGGAATTCCCTTTTCATAATTATCTATCTCAAGAGAGATAGAATTTACTCCTTTGAAGATAAACTCCTTGAGACTGAATATCATATCTGGATTCTTTCTTATATACTCCAGAAGTTCCTCTAAATGATGTGCCAGTTTCCCCATCTCCACAAGTCCCATAGTATTTGCCATACCCTTTAATGTATGAAATCTCCTGAAGAGTTCAAATAGGGCTTCATCATCTACCTTCCCTGTTTTATCTATATTGTTCAGCCTTGTAAAAATCTCTAATAAATGGTCCCTTGTCTCGGAGAGGAAGATGGCTCTATAATCATTTTCGGACATTACTTTATTTTATAAACTTTGAGACAATTGATATGACCTCTTCCTTCTTAAATGGCTTAACAATAAAATCATTTGCCCCAGCCTCAATTGCCTCCATTACCAATGTCTCCTGTCCGAGGGCACTGCACATAATAATAACTACACTACCTGATAGTTGTCTTATCTCTCTCGTAGCCTCTATACCGCTCTTAAATGGCATCACTATATCCATAATTATAATATCGGGATTTAATTCTTTGAATTTTTCAACACCTTCTATACCATTTGTCGCCTCTCCAACCACCTCAAATTCGGGTGAGGAGAATACATCTCTTATCAATCCTCTCATAAAGACCGCATCATCAACTATCAAGACTTTTTTGGGCATAAGAATATCTCCTTAAAATTATTTCTTTCCGGCTTAAACCTCAATATAATATCCTCTAATACTTCAGTATTTTCAACAAAAAAAGCACTATTTTTAATATCTGATACTCTGTCAATTGAATCTATCTTAACGACTCCAGCCAATTCATCTAATTCATAGATATCCTTCAATTCATCGTAAATAAAAGCCAGAAGACCATTTGTAGAGTCGGCTATAAGAAGAGATAACCTGTTGTTATATTCTTTTATCTCTTCAAATCTATTATCCATACTCAAGAGTTTGAATATATCAACAACCGGAATGACCTCGCCGCTTAAAAATATCAGACCAAAGAGTCTATTGCTTATCTCCTTGTATCTAAATACAATCTCATCCTGATATACCCCCCTTACTCTATTCAATGGGAGGTAGAGTGTAACTCCATTTCTTAAAAAGCCAATAACTCTCATCAGATTCTATAATTTTTAATCTTGTCTGCGAGCTCCTCACTAATCTCCTTGAGCCCTGCTGATAGATTGGTGATCTCTTCTATGTTGTCTGACTGGGACTGCACATTAGACTTGAGCACCTCCGATGTCTCATAATTATTATGCGAGACCACGCTTATCTCTTCAACCGAATGAACAATCTCTATTGAGTTCTGATTCTGATGTGATGTCTGTTCTCTGATAGAACTAATTGCAGAATTTATCTTGTTGAGATAACTGTTTATCTCACCGGTGATATTCAGGAGGTCCTTGAGATTTCTGGAGAGGTCTTCTATCTTCTCCGTATCTCCCTTTATCTCAGTGACAAGAGTATTTGATTCATTGATAATACTCTCTGCAATAAGTCCCACCTTTTTTGCCGAGACATTTGCCTTTTCTGAAAGATTCTTTATCTCTTCAGCAACTACTGCAAACCCCTTCCCATGTTCGCCCGCACGCACCGCCTCAATCGTGGCGTTAAGCGCCAGCATCCTGGTCTGATTTGCGATCTCTGTTATAAGTTCTATTGCCTCTGATATAGAATGAGCACTGGTAGAGAAATCAATCACCTTCCTGTCCATCATCTCAATCCTGCCTAAAAAATCTACCAGATTGTTTAGAATACTCTCGAGATTTGATATGGAATTATTTATAGAAGAGGATATGCTCTTTGTAACCGCCTCAGTCTCCCTGGTCTCCCTCTCTATCTCAGCAATACCCTTTGCAAGCCCCTCAATGGACTTAACAGTCTTCTCAACCATATTGTTCTGTTTCTCTGTCCCTTTACTTATCTGATTGATAAAATGAAGTATATCTTTGATCCCTATTGAGAGCTGTGTAATTGACGAATCTAATCTTTCAGACTCAATATATAGCCTTCCAGATACATCATGAAATCCCATAACCAGTTGCTTAATATTCTTCTGGAGCTCAATAATACTTTTTTGAAGGAGGTCAAGTTCACTTCTCACCTCTGTCACCTCATCTTCCTGTGGGATCTTATATGTCAGGTCACCCTGAATTATCCTCTCTGTTGCCCTGTTGACCTCCAGAATCTGACGCGTGGTCCTGATTGAGTAGAAAATTGCAAATAATAGACTCGTAAGAACTATCAAAATAGCCTCAATAATAATTACTAAAGTGGTGGAGAAATCAGAGAGAATCTTTGGAGTAAAAATAATTATAAAAGTACAGATTAGCGCAGAATATATATACCCCAATATCGCCTTAATGAACAATTTATATTGCATCCCCATTATTTACCTTTCTTATCCATAACTTTTATAAATACATCAACCAGTTTTGGGTCAAATTGAGTTCCAGAGCATCTCTTTAATTCCTCAATAGCCACCTCATGAGATAGGGCCGGTCTATACGGCCGGTCAGATGTCATAGCATCGTAGGTATCTGCTATAGCCAGAATTCTTGCACCGAGAGGAATCTCATCTCCTCTCAAACCATCGGGATAACCAGAACCATCATATTGTTCATGATGATGATAAATAGCTGGCAACACATCCTGCAAAAATGTGATTGGTTGCAGAATCTTTTTACCAATTACTGGATGTAATTTAAACATCTCATATTCTTTTGGAGTCAACTTCTCTGGTTTGTTGAGTTCTTCATATCTTATACCTATCTTACCGATGTCATGCAATAGAGCCGCCTGAAATATCCTCCCAGTCTCTTCTTCTGAGAGACCGAGTCCTTTACAAAGTTCAAGTGCATACTTTGCAACTCTCTCAGAGTGTCCTATAGTATATCTATCCTTTGCCTCAATGGCGAGTGCAAAGCCCTGAATTGTTTCACTAAAAGTCGTCTGCATCCTCATAACCAGCTGTATATTTTCTATATGTGCACCAGCTCTATCAGCAATAGTAAGAACAGTCTTCCTCTGTCCCTCTGTAATAATCTGATTGCTTTTCATCTTGTAAATTGCCAGCAGATATTGATTCTCACCATTTACCTTTATGGGGGCAAATAGTGCAGATGCGGGTGAATTTTCAATGAATAACCCCTCAGGATAACTACCCTCCTCCAGAAGTGTTGTGGACGAAGAGGCACCAATAAATTTTAATCTTTCGGGGTCAAGCTTAGGGAAGGTCTCCTCCTGTGAGAGAATCTTACGGGTCAGTATCTTGAGACTCTTATTCTTCTGAATCTCATAAATCTCCATAATGTCGGGACTGAGTGCCTCACTTATAGCGTTTATAATCAATTCAAAAATCCCATCAGCTGTATGCTTTGAAGACATCTCCTCGGACATATGATAGAGTGACAGTGCCTCTCTCAACTGAATATTTTCTGCAATCAGATTATATCTCTCAATAGCCCTGTCTAAAATTCTTAATATGTCCTCCATCCTAAACGGCTTTAGTATATAGTCATAGGCACCGGCCTTCATAGCATCAATGGCTGTCTCTATCGTACCATACCCGGTCATTATTATTGGGACCACAGGCAGGCGTCGGTCACTAATAAATTGTAATAGTTGCATCCCATCCAGATTAGGCATCTTTAGGTCCGATAAGACAACATTATATTTACCGGATAAAATCTTCTCTCTCGCCTCAACTCCGTCCTCTGCCGTCTCAGTGTCATAACCTTCAAGGGATAAAAACTCAGTAAGGATATCCCTGATTACCGGTTCATCATCCACAATTAGAATCTTCGGTTTCTTTATAGATAAAGCCATCACCAGTCCTCAACTGAGATCGCAAAATTACCCGATGATGAAGCTGTCTTTGTGTTATCTGGAGATAATGATATAAATGAAAAAGTACTTTCCATAATTACCGCAATCCTGTTATCTGCATTTGAAACCGCTATAAGATAACCGCTATAGTCATCATAAAAGATATTAACAAGATTCTTTGTATTATCTGAGGCTGTTGAAGTAATCAGTCTTGTATCAAAAGGCGAACCCGCTATCTCTGTAAGTGAGTTTATATCAAAGCCCCTGATTGTTGCGGTTGCATCCACAGGGGTGGAAGGAGAGTTATTACAGGCCACATAAAGCCTTTGATGGTCCTTCCCAAATGTCATTTTCATAGGACCAGAATTGGCCCCGAGAGAAATAGGAGATGTCTCCTGATTCAAATTATCAACATTAAAGACATAAAGATTACCAGCAAAATAATCTACTGTGAACACCCTATTTGTAGAAGGATGATATTTTATATCCCTTGCCAGCGTCTTTTCATCTCCAAAGAGAGTATATCCATCCCCAACTGGCTTAAATGTATCCCTATCCCTTACAAATAAAGCCCCTCTATAATTATTAGGAGGTGGTGATGGAGGTGGCAATGCCGTATCATATCTCCCACAAAGAAATAACCTGTTGTTGACCTTATCTATATCTATCCCATATAGCTCTACTCCAACCGGTATATCATCTATCATCACAAGAGACTCCATCTCGTGAATATAAAGATGTCCATTTGAGGAGACCAGATATATTCTGCTTTTCTCATAATCCATTACAGCGGATGTAATAAAGGCATTTTGTGTAGGATTTGAAACCTTCTTAATAAAACTCAGTGTAGCAAAATCATACGCACTTATTACATACCCGTAATCAGACTCTCCTCTTGTAATCACAAGGACAAGAAGATTATATGGATCAAGCAGTATCTGAACCGGAAAATTACCCTCAGCCGTAAATTTACCACCCCTGTAATCCAAAAAATTTGGATAGGTGAGAACAAAGAATTGGTTTGCAGGTGAAGAATCACTACCATAATCAGAGAAGAATAGCCTCCGCATAATCTTATAACTCAAATTTTTTGCTGTCTGTCCAAATGAATTGACTGTAATATTTCCATCTTTAGCAAAGCCGGGCACAACCACCTGTATACTTGAAGAAGATATATCTACTATCCTGGCCTCTCTACTATCTCCATCAAATTTAACCGAGAGAGTCCCACATTCACTATCAAATCCCTGACCATATATCGTCAGAATAGTACCTCTCGGAATGTCTGTAGAAGGGATTCTCCTGGTAACAACAAGTGTCCCATTTGCATCACAATTAGAAATGTCTGTAATGTCAGTCCCCGCATCCACATCTGATGGCTCTATATCTTCAACAATATCTCTATCAATAACATCCTCCACATCGGTGCCAGGTACATCTGCATCTTCAATTATATCTGCATCAGCCTCAACATCTAAATCGGCATCCTCAATATCCAGAGTATCTACCTTCACAATATCTCTACCCGCGTCCAGAATAACAATACCAGCATCACACCCCTTAATCGGTCTGCATACACCCTCATCACATCTCCTACAGGTTCCACACTCCTCATCTTTATTGCAACCGGTATTTGGGTCAATTACCTGTGGGTCTGGAGTAAATGAATTGGGATAACATTTCTCATTTATACATTTATTATCTTTGGGGCAGTCTGAATCATTCTTACATCTATCAGAAGAGCTACAACCTAAAAGTCCTGCTATTGTGAAAACAACAATTATTATATATTTTCTCATTATCTCTCTCCTCCATATTGCATAGAACATTTTATAATATTTTTTATATTTTTCAACAATATTATTTCACTATAATTCGCCCCAACGTCAACTGTATGGTGTGGAAACAAGACCATAATATCCATGAACAATTATATTTCTCAAATCTCCAACCTTTCTCCATTCTATATCGGGATATTTTTGTTTAACTTTATCTGGTATGTTTTTAGTTGCCTCACCAATTACCTCAAGATTTCTTATTACTGCATCCATCAGCATCTGGTCATTTGTAAATTCTTCGAATGTTTTTCCTCCTGTATAATTAAGTATTCTTTTTGTACAATCTTTAATATCTGTAATGAAAAGTTTTTAATTTCTCTTAAGCATAATTCCCATCTGATAATATGGTCTGCCTTAATTCTTCCCTTATGAAGATTTTTAGTACTAAATCAATATCCGACTCCAAAATTTCCTCAAGGTAAAACTTGATTTCTATATAATTATCAAATGTTTTATATCCATCTTCAAATTCTACAAGAATATCTATATCGCCCTCTCTTTTCTGTTCGCCTCTAACATACGAACCAAAAACACCTATTTCTTTAACCTTAAATCTCTTTTTTAACTCTGTAATATGAAGTTTCAATATGTTAATGATTTCAGTTGCATTCTTAGGTTTTTTATTTTTCATTCCTCTTCTTCCATCAAATCCTTTGGGTTATAAATATCAAGCAATCTCTTTCTTATTACCTGTAATCGCAAACCTGGATAAATCAGAGAGCCTATCCACCACCTGCCGAGTTTCTCTGCTATTATGAGAACTGTTATATGAGGAATCATCTTTCAATATCCCCTTCGTCTAAGATAACTGTGAGTTCCATTAAATTCTGTTCGTATTCTATATTGTGTTTTTTCTCCTTTCGTATAATATATCACTTCAATATCTGAAATTGGTCCTGCAACTTTGCCTGAGAGAAATTTTAAGAAATTGCTTTCTTTAATATATTCAAATTTAGTGCAATAAAGATATTCCTTCTCTTTTAAGTCTTTCAATTACAGAGGCACTGCACAACCATGTTCCATCCACCTCTGGATTAAATAGATTTGTTTTAATATTCACATAAACTGTTGTATCGTCTAAATCAATGATAATTACATCGTATCCGCTCCAATTACCATATTTCACATTATCTTTTCCAAAAAAGTCAATGGCAAAACTAATTACATGCTTTTCAATAATATCAGAAACAGATCTTAGTATAGGGAACCACTGCTGCACTTTTGAAGAAATATGATACATTATTGCCTTGTAGAAAAGAGAAAATTTCCATAAAGCAGAAAAACAAAAAGAATTGAGTTCAATGATAGATCATTCAAGACATTAAAGATGTGGGGAAGGTCATTAAGTACTACAATAAACATAAAGCAGAGCCGTTAAAACAGACATATGATATAAGCCCTTATCGGCTTAATTATAATGCTTATTATGAGACATAACATTAACTATCAGCTCTTTGAGAAGTCTATAATCTTAAGTTTTAATATGTCTGTATTCTGGTATCGGTCAATAAATGGGGTATATACTATATTTACTTTTGGTGGTATATCAGAGATTAAATCTTCTTCTCCCCATATCAGTCCTATCTCCTGTCTCCCATTTTTTCTGAGCTGTAATATCCCTGTCCCCTTCTGATATCTATATGATACTACATCATAATTTGAAGTAAAGAATACTGGCTCGGGATTTTCATTCCCAAATGGGGAGAGCTGTTCAAGGTGATTGAAGAACTCGCCATTTATCTCTGCTGGTTCAAGAATTCCATCCACAATGAGTTCTGGCAACTCTCTAAAAGAGTCTGAACTCTGCATCACCACCTCCTCAAATGCCTCTCTAAATTTATTTATATTCTCCACCTCAAGACTCAATCCAACAGCACTCTTATGTCCACCGTATTCAAGCAGATATCTACTACATCTCTTTATACCCTCAATGAGGTCAAATGAACCCACACTCCTGCCCGAGCCTTTTGCAATTCCATCCTTTATGGAGAAGAGGATTGATGGTTTATTATACTTTCTTGAAATTCTGGAAGCCACAATCCCGATGACGCCGATATGCCAGTTTTCTGAAGCCAGAATTATACTATAATGAGATTTAATATCTTCCATATTCTCAATCTGTTCAAGTGCCTGCCTTAAAATCTCCTCTTCTATCCGCTGCCTCTTTGAATTATGGTTATTGAGCTCGGCAACCAGTCTCTTTGCAACCTCAGGGTCGTCAGTGGTGAGCAATTGAACTGCATACCTTGGGTCCTCAATCCTTCCAGCGGCATTTAGTCTCGGGGCAACTCTATAACTAATCTCTTTACTGGATATCTTCTCAAATTTTCCAGCACAACTCTGAACCAGATGGGCAAGACCTATTCTCTTATTCTTGTTCAGAACTTTTAGCCCGTGCCTTACCAGAATCCTGTTTTCACCTTTAAGTGGCATAATATCAGCAATCGTACCGAGAGCAACGAGGTCCAGATAATCTTTCAGATTAGGCTGTTCTGAGATAGATATAATACCGTCCTCTCTGAGCCTCTTCCTGAGTGCAATCAGAAAATAGAATACTACTCCAACCGCTGCGAGTGGCTTGAATGGAAATTCACAGTCCTCACGATAAGGGTCAAGAATCGCATAGGCGGCCGGGAGGTCTCCTACTACTCTATGATGGTCAATTACGATAATATCTACATTATACCGCTCTTTTGCATATGCAATCTCCTCACGGGCACTTATTCCACAATCCACTGTGATAATGAGCTTTGCCCCTTCAAGCATTATCCTATCAATTGCATCCTTATTAAGCCCGTAACCTTCACTCTGCCTATCCGGAATATAGTAAAAGACCTCCATCCCGAGATGTCTGAAGAAGTTTAAAAGGATGGAAATAGATGTTATCCCATCCACATCATAATCCCCATAGATAAAGACTGTCTCCTTATTTTGTATAGCCTTAATTACCCTCTCAACCACCTTCTCCATATCTTTCATATTCTCCGGTGGAAGCAGGTCTTTTAAATCGCATTTCAAAAACTTTATTGCCTCTGTATAATCTGAAATTCCCCTATTAAGTAAAATCCTTGCAATGGAATTATCTATTCTAAGCTTCTCTGCAAACTCATCAATCTTCTTCTGGTCTATCTCATTATAGAGCCATCTGTATATCTTTCCTTTTCCTAAAAGCATCTCATATTATCTCATTTCTTCAGTGCCTTGAGCCTATAACTATTTAGAAGACTTTCAACATATAGAGATAAAGGTGCGGCAATATAAATTGATGAATATGTCCCAATGATTACGCCAAAAAACATTACAAAGCTAAATGTCCTGAGAGTGTGACCACCGAAAAACAAGAGTACACCGGAGACAATCAGAACTGTTAAAGATGTGATGATACTTCTCCCCAGCGTCTCGTTAATACTAATGTTTATAATCTCTGGCAGTCCCTTTGTCTTATGCTTTACAAGATTCTCCCTTACTCTGTCGTATACAACTATGGTATCATTGATAGAATATCCAAGCAAAGTCATAATAGCGGCAAGTCCAGTCATATCAAATTCAAACCTTATTAGAGAGAGCACTCCAATAGTTATCAAACCGTCGTGTAATAATGAGATAAATGCACCGGGTGCAAACCTTAAGTCAAATCTGAATGCCACATAAATGGTAATAGCAATTAGAGAGTATATAGCTGCCAGAAGTCCACTCGTCCTCAAATCCTTCCCCACCTGTGGACCAACAGCATCCACACCAATAATCTCAACCTTTATCCCAGAGATCTCTTTTGTAATTGCCTCTTCTATCTTTCTGGATATTCCAGCAAGAATAATCAGACATTGAAATTCGGTTGTCTTCCCCTCCCTCTTTATATCTATATAATCAATCTTGTTTAATTGAAGTAGTTCCTTGAGCTGATTTATATCTATCTCTTCGGTGAACTTCACCTCAATCTTATCGCCAGTCTCTGCAGAGAACTTGAATCTCTTAATCTTATCCTTTCCAAATTTTTCAATTATTAAATTTTTAATATTTTGTGCATCAGACTCTTTGATGGAGGCAAACTCAGCCACTCTTATCACATATTCTTTCTGCTCGTTCCCTATTGAGAGGATATTTGCCTTTGTATAACCAGCCCTCTCAACAATCGCCCTTATCTGCTCGGTACTAACCGACTTATCCAGTTTAATATGAACCTCTGTTCCGCCGGAGAAATCTATACCAAAATTTAACCCCTTTGTGAAAAAAACGATTATTGAGATCAATACCATCAATGTGGAGAGAGTTACAAAAAACTTATTCTTTCCAACAAAATCAAAATTTGTACCGGGTTTAATTAGCTCAAACATAATAACTCCTTATATACTTATCTTTTCAATTTTATGTGAATGATATATTCTATCCATTATCAATCTTGTAACTACTATCGCTGTAAACATTGAGGCAATCAGTCCTATAGTAAGTGTGACAGCAAAACCTCTGATAGGCCCCGTACCAAATTGGAACAGGATTATAGCTGATATGAGAGTTGTGAGGTTTGAATCAAATATGGTCCAGAATACCCTCCCATAAGCCACTTCAATTGCTGCCTTCGGTGTCTTCCCCGACCGAATCTCCTCTCTGATTCTCTCATTTATCAGAACATTGGCATCCACTGCCATAGCGAGGGTTAGAACCAGACCAGCCATTCCGGGGAGTGTAAGTGTCGCCTCAAAAAATGCCATTACTGCGAGTATCAGGAAGAGATTGAGAACAAGTGCAAAATCAGCAATCAATCCAGATAGTTTATAATAGACCATCATAAACAGCAGGACAAGCAATGTTCCTATGACAATTGACTTTATACCTTTGTCAATAGAATCCTTCCCGAGCGTGGGGCCTACTGTCCTCTCCTCAAGTATCTCCACCGGCGCTGGCAATGCACCACTCCTTAAGACTATTGCAAGGTCATTTGCCTCATTCAACAACTCCTCGTAAGACTTCATTGAACCGAGCGTAATTCGTGCGTGCCCACCACTTATCTTCTCTTTGATTACAGGGGCAGAGTCCACAATATTATCAAGTACAATAGCCATTCTCCTCCCTACATTCTCAGCAGTCAGTTTTTCAAATATCTTTGCACCCTGAACATCAAAAGAGAGTCCTACATACGGTCTATTCTCTTCATGGTCTATAAATACATCAGCGCCTGTAATAAATTCACCTGTAAGTGGTGTCTTCTTCTGTACCACATAGGTTTTATAATAAGTCTCAAGCTCCCTCTGCTCCTTTCCAAGCACAATCTGATAACCCTTTGTGTCAATGCCTTTAATAAAATTTAGTAACTTATCCTTATCCTTTGAGACAAGGTAATACTCTGTCATTATCTGACCATCTTTCCCCTCATAAGTATAGTGGTCTGATGAGATTCCCTCCGGAAGATTGTCTTTATATGTTGAGAGTATATCTGTTTTATCCTCCACAAGCTTAAATTCCAGTTGAGCAGTCTGTCCTAATAACGCCTTTGCCCTCTCGGGGTCGGTGAGTCCGGGGAGCTGAACGAGAATCGCATTGTCACCCTTCTTGGCAATTGACCTCTCAGCCACACCGAACTGGTCCACCCTATTGGTAAGGGTCTTCATCGCCTGGTCTATCGCCGTCCTCTTGATATTGCTGATATACTGCTCGTTAAAATCAAATGTAATCTCATTTGCATTGTGATTTATAACCGTAAATTGAGGATGCTCCTTTAATACCTTCTCCTCAAAAGAGACCGCATCCTCTGGCTTCTTGAAGATTACTCTTATCTGATAGGTATCCTCAACCCTCTCAATCTTTGTATATTCAAGTCCCTTCTCCTTGAGAATGGTCTCAAGGTCTGTTGCAAATGAATCTGCCTTATCTGAGATAGCCTTATCAAGGTCAACTCCCAGAACCAGATGCATTCCACCCTGTAAATCCAGACCAAGTCTGATTCGTTTGTCGTTGAACTTTTTGTACCATTCTGGCGTATTCTCTCCCAGAAATGTGGGGACGAGATATACAAGCGATAAAATTACAATAACCAATATAAACCAGAATTTATACCACCAGCCTTTTTCCATAGTCTATTCCTCTTTCTTGTTTTGATTGTTATTATTTTCAAAGTTAAAAAGCCCGGCTATCTGATTCTTTAAGACCTTTATTCTGATATCATCAGCCACCTCAAGCATTACAAGATTCCCATTAATCTGATAAATCCTGCCAATTATCCCACCGTTTGTAATAACATTGTCTCCGCGCTTGAGGTTGTCCAACATCTGCTTGTGCTGTTTCATCTGCTTCTGCTGAGGTCTGATCATAAGAAAATAAAAGATGGCAAATACTATAAGAAGTGGGAAGAGCATCTCCAAAATTCCACCGCCACCCTGCACCTGAGCAACTATCTGGTCTCTAATTATATCTACATTAAACATCAGTTACTACTCCTTTCCTTATTAAAGAAGGGGTGATTTATTAGCAAAAAAAGAGGCGATAATCAAATAAAATTTAGTTAAAATTTAATTCCCAGATAACCCCTGATTCGTTGAGCCGTCTCAGCGGAGAGGTCCTGATTCTGAGGAAGATTGTCGGTCTTCCCCTTTATCCTGTCAGCCCCCAGATTATCAAGACCCGAGAATGGAATCAAAAAGCCATAGTCCAGTCCCGCAATGAAGTTATCATCGCTCTCATACTTTAAGTGCAGGTCAAATTCAAGCCCCAATGCCTTCCCATCTCCGGGTGTAGATTCATCATATATAGCCTGAGAATAGATAATATCAAGTCCAGCATTAAACCCTTCAACAATTGTATAGTCAATAGATGGCTTTATATACCAGGCATCAGTCAGCTGCCCAATTACCTCTCTCCACAGAATCATATCAATGCGATAATCTGGATTAAATCTAAAATTTGTAATATTTCTATCTTTGACAACCCACTTCTTGTCATTGTCAACAAATTCAAAGTCACCAAACTGCTTTGGACCAAATGGGGAGGAGCCATAAGAGTCAAACTGTTTGATAATCTTTCCATTGGCATCTCTTATCACAATTGCAGCAGGTTTTTGAAGCGGCTGTAATCCCCAGCCGGGGGCATCATCGCCACTCGCTATACCCATTTCCAGACCTACTTTTAATGATTCATTTGATAAAAATTTATAATCACCTTTTATCACCCCACCCCATTGGAATATCTCAATATCTTTATCCACATCCTTTGCCCCCATTGGATAATCAGGTTCTGGATTTGTGGCATCACCGAGATTTCCGATAATAAAGTCAAATTCGCTCTCAAGATGCAATCTATTCATCACAAATTTTATCCACGGCGAACCTATGTAGATTTGTGACTTTCTAAATGCAATATCCTGATAGCTATCCGGTATCTGCCCCTCAGAATAATACTTTGGGTAGTCGTAAGCCTGATTTCTGAAGACATTATATATACCATAGCTCAGGACATATTTGCCGTTCTCAAGCAGCTCTCTCTCCTCTTCCCTTGTATACTTCTTTACTACGGCAAGGAGATACTGAGTCACATCATCTCTCTGGTCCGCATCTATAGGGACATAGTACTGCTCAAGCGGATAATCAGTCACCGGACTTATCAACTTTGTATTTGCACCCTCGGAAACAAAGTCAATACCCGGAACTATATAATGACCGAAAATCTTCGTCACAAAGGCAATTCTATCGGCGGTTGAACCACCGTCACAATCAAAACAGGAGCCGTCATTTACAAGGACCCCAAGCCCCCAGTGAGATGGCATACGACCGAATCTGAGCTGCCCAAATGGAGTCATCACCTCTGCCCAGACCCTCTTAACCGTGATGGAATCAGAATACGAATTGTAACCTTTGTGTGGAGCCACCTGAGATTGAGAGAACATAGGTAGCGGGTAATATTCATTTAGCCCTGTGGTGCCCTGATAAGCCTCGGGGGTTGAGCCCAATATCAGATTGTCAAGTAGATCTATTTGTGAGAGTATCTTGATATCCTCACTGATATTTAAGACTGGTTCAAGCCTGAATCTCATATTTGCACCGCCCAGAGTATCTGAATTCCCCATAGGCTTCTGATCGGGAGTTGCGGGATTGTTGGGGCTACCACCAGACCTTCCAGAAATTGGTGGCAAAATCCTGCTCGTATATGACGAATCAACCCAGTTAAATGTGCCGAGGTCAAGCCTATAAAAGATGTCGCCCCTTACCCTGAAATATCCGTGCAATTCCAGAAATTTTAACTTTGGTATATCCTCTTCAAATATCAATTCATCCTTATCCGCAGCGGCTGAAATTGCCGGAATTACAAACAGGGATGCAAAGAGAATAGATACCTTAAAAAGCTTCATTAGATACCTCCTTAATGACAAAAACAATGAATAACCTTTACAATAATATCCGATTTAAAGCAAGAATTATAAACAGATTCTGTGCAGAATATTCAATCCTCCTTTTCTGGCTGGGACATAATCCATCTTTTTACCATATTTTGTATGACTTAAACCACTGGTACCACCCACCTTACATCTTATACCATAGTTCAAAAATTAATCCCTAACATCCCAAAATTTAAGTAATAGGCATTTAGTTATATTCATTTTTAGAACAAAAACTACTTTCTATTAATC
>JBMFOP010000015.1:0-40910 GCA_049969675.1 Myxococcota bacterium
ACCCATTCCTTGGCAGATTTATCCGCATCTTCTCTTGATACCCCTTCAAGCATATATTCTGTAGCCACTATACCTCTTAATGCCTTTCTGAATGCCACATCCCAATCCCTGACAAGTAGATATGATGGGTCTTTTAATACACCGGGCATATCCTCATTCATATAATATACAATCTTCTTTATCTTTCTATCTCTCACCTTTAATAGATTTCCATTTTCATCTCTTGACTGTTCAAAAATATTCCATCTTGACATATTGTAATTTCTGGAGATTTCATTTAAACCCCAATGATTATCATATGATTCTCTATCAAGCCTGAAATACGCAAATCCAACATCAAAATATAAATCCGGAAAATTTGATGGTTCATAGGTACTGGGCTTAACCTTCAAGAAAGAATGCTTAAATGTAACTGGAATCTGACTGAGAACAACCGGATATGAATATTCATACCAGAGCGAATTTGGGGTTGGTGAAACAATCTCTGCGTTGATAATATCCATATATCCATCCTGGGGGGTAATTGTAGAATTCTGCTGGTCCCAGAATACCGCTGGCTCTTTCTTCATATATGCATACATTGGGTCTGAATATTCCAGAATAAAATGATACCAATCAAACATCAGATTCTGAGACCAATCCACCCTTATATATTCTCTCTGCCACCAGAGTCTATCGGTGGTATTTTCCACAATTACATTATATTCTTCACCGGTGGTTGGGTTATACTGTCTCTGAATATCAAAGTGTGAGGTAATTCTGTATGCAGCAATGGGGGAACCAAAATACTTTTTTGAACTCTTTACACAAAGATTTCCAGGGTCACATTCATTATCCTGATAGCAGGACTTTGCAGTTGCTGTATCCATAGTCTCAAGCTCTTCAGACCTGGTCCCGGCCTTGAGACAGAAGCCCTTCTCTGTATTCATAATGGTCTCATAGGCTCTATAGGCATAAAGATAATTCTCGTCAATTACCCATCTAATCTTCTCAAGCTGAAATCCCTCTTCACCAATAAATGTCCACTTGGCATCATACGGATGGTCAACCACTGTCACTTTATAGTACCAGTAGCCATCCAGCCAGCTCTTCTTGATTGGATATTGCTGGACATAGGACCTCTCCGGTCTCTGCTCTGCACAGCTAAATAAGAAGTTGATAATCAATACAGCTGTCAGAGTCAACATCAATAAGTTCTTCCTTCTCAACATAACAATACCTCCTTAAATGACGTTTTAATTATAAAACAAAACTGACATCAAAATACAATGTTGTGTAATTGTCGTAAGTGTTCCTCCAGAATGGATTATTTGTATAGGTGCTATCTGGCAACAATTGTGGCTGGAAGGTATCAAGTCCAAAATCTACCATCAACCATTTGAATATCTGATAATCCAGTTCTATATTGAAATCTATACTATCCCTCGTGCCGCGCTTACCACCAGCATAGAGCTCATAAGCCCAGCCATTTATCACCCAGAAATAACCTACAAATGAGAGCTTCTCTGTTATTGTGATAGAGCCGGAAAATATGTGTGCTACCTGATATTCAAGATTTGTATTTCCGGTATTCAGATAATCTGCTGTCTTCACCCTTAATGGATATTGCCTATAATATCCGCCTGAACTCCCCTCTACCTGTGAGGTAGTATACTTGTGCCAGTTTTTATAAAATCTAAAATCATACCCTAAAAAGAGCCTCTGTGTCTCCGGCTTACCCTTCTCTCCAAAAAACCCCTTTGATATACCGAGGTCAATCATATTTCCCCATCTAAGTGTTGCAAACTGACTCGCCTTGGATGTAGGGAAAGATGTCCTGAATAGACCGGATAGAACAATATCAGTAAACTTTTCCCTATATAACTCAGGGAATACAAATTCAACCCTTCCATCTGAGAGCAATGTCTCATATTGATAGGATGTGGTATCTGAATTGGTCACCTCTTTTGAAAGGTCAATTCTGCCGCTTATATAAAAGAAATCTGTCCAGGGGAGATTGACCTTAGGCAACAATTTTAAAGAGAGTGTGGAGAGTGGATTATCTGGATTAATACCAAAACTGTTTCCAAAACCCACTGCTGAGCCGGTAAACAGCTCCTTTTTGGGCTTATTCTCCGATGATTGATTATTTGGAGTATTAACAGTTGTCTCGGCAGATGTCTGTGGTGAAGCCTCTTTCTTCTCCTCCTCTTTCATCCCTTCGTCCTTCTTCACCTCTTCTCTATTTTGCTGTTCTGAGGTTGTAACTGAAGTCTGGCTTTCTGATGTCTTATCTGAAGAGCCCTCCTGAGCATAGAGAGAGAATCCGAAGAGGGTAGAAATCAATATCAAAAATATTATTCTGGCGGGTCTCATTGTTCCTCCTTATCTAAAAAACAGGTAATCTCATTATTACTAAAAAAATTCTTATGCAAGTTTAAAAACCAGAAATTTAGCATTCTTACGCCAAAGATGTCATAATGCCGGGGGCGGGAATCGAACCCGCACATCCTTTTGGGACGAGGGATTTTAAGTCCCTTGCGTCTACCAGTTCCGCCACCCCGGCAGAAGTCCACATAAAGAAATCGGACAGATGATGCAAAAAATCATAATTCAAAAGCTATGTCAAGCAGTAAATAGATGTCAAATAACTTCAGTCCAAAATAAATTTTTTTGATATGAAGGCCTCAGCAGGGTAGAACTATTCTGTCAATCAAAAAACCCTGGAAGGAGGCTACTTATGAATAAATATAGCAGCATTTTTGGACAAATCTATGATTGGCGTAAGCAAATGCTACAGATGTTTTCAAAAAATGCCTTTTACAAGGTAGTATATGAGACGAAGGCTGATTATGGAACAAAATGATTTATTTATTGGGAGCAATCTGTAGCGATATTGTCTTGCCAAATTAGAATTCTTTAATCTTAAGTTCTATACAAATGTGCGGAAGATTTTTCAAGGTTTTCAATCCCGGCTATGCCGAATCAAGAAATATTTACAGAATTTTTCAAAAACTAATGTGAAACATATTCTATTCATAGAAAGCCCTGAATTACCTATTGTAATTTTGAGATTTTGTGATAATATATAAAGTCTACTGACGGGAGAATCTGATGGCAGAAGAACTAAATAAAGAGATAGAAAGTCCACTTAAATCTCAGGATGAGGCTCTGGATTTAAGAGAGCTCTGGATTGTCATATTAAAGAGGAGATGGGCTATTACCATATTCTTCCTTGTGGCAATGACTGTGGTGATGATATATACATTGAAGCAACAGAAGATATATCAGGCTACCGCCTCTATTGTCATTGAACCACAGGCTCCTGAGGTCCTCTCCGGGGTAAGAGAGGTTGTGGACCTCGGCACAGGTGGATACTGGACCAACAAAGAATTTTACGAGACCCAATATAACATTATTAAATCGCGTGCCATTGCAAAGAGGGTTATAGATAAACTCGGTCTTGATAAAGATGCCCATTTTTTAGGGCTTGACAGGATAAAAGACCCTCTCAAGAGAGAACAAGTAGCAAAGAAGGTGGACCCTGTAAAGATTCTTATCTCCAAGATCACAGTTGAACCAGTCAAAAATTCAAGAATGGTCTATATAAAGGTTGAAGACTCCAACCCCGAATTTGCAGCCCTGCTTGCCAACTCTATCGCCAGCGCATATATGGAGGCAAATCTGGATACAAAGTTAGATGCCACAAGGAGTGCAGGTGACTGGTTGAGCGATCAGCTTCAGGACTTAAAAGAGAAGGTAGAAAAATCAGAGAGCGCCCTGCACAATTTTAAGAAGGAGCATAATATTCTCTCAGTCTCTCTGGAAGATAATCAGAATATGCTCTCACAACGATTGAGAAGTCTCTCCGAATCGCTCAACAGGATGGAGGTCCAGAAGATAGAACTAAAGTCTATGAGAGATATCGTGGTCAAGGTGAGAGATGACCCATCCAGGATTGAGACAATTGATATAGTCAATCAGAATGCCCTTATTCAGAAACTTAAAGAAGAATATATAAAGACGAGAAGTACCTTTCTTGATATAGCGGAGAAGTATGGGGAGAAACATCAGAAATATCAGGTTGCGAAGAAGCAGCTGGATCTTGTTGAGGCAAATATAAAGCAGGAGATGAATAATATCATTGAGAGTTTTGAAAATAAATACAACGCTACTGTAAGTGCTATAAATGAATTGAAGAAGGCAATTGAGGAGACCAAACAACAGGCGATGGATCTGAATAAATTGGAGGTAGATTATATCAAGTTAAAGAGAGAGGCAGAAAACAATCTCAACCTTTACCAGATTGTTCTAAAGAGGCAGAAAGAGACTGATTTGACCGGATTATTAAAGGCAAATAATGTCAGGAAGTTAGACAGTGCCCTTGTACCGACAGTACCAATCAAACCCAGACTCAATATCAATCTACTTATTGGAACTCTCATCGGGGTCTTTGGTGGAATCGCACTTGCCTTCTTCCTTGAGAGGGTTGACAATACAATTAAGACTCAGGAAGATATTGAGAGATATCTAAAACTCCCATTTCTGGGGCTCATTCCACTCATTAAGGAGGACGATGTTAAGACATTGGAACAGAAGGGTATTCCAAAAGACCTATTTATAACCGAATTCCCAAAATCCTCAGTAGCAGAGAGCTGTAGAGCCATCAGGACCAATCTGATGTTTTTGAGTGCCGAGAAGAGGATGAAGGCAATAGTTGTCACAAGTGCGGGACCTCAGGACGGCAAGACAATTACGGCGATATCTCTCGCAATCTCTCTTGCACAGACGGGGAAAAGTGTCCTGATTGTTGATACGGATATGAGAAAGCCGAGGATCCATAAGGCGTTTGGTCTTGAAAATTCAAATGGTATATCAAATTACCTGATTAGTGATATCTCCCTATCAGAGGTGGTAATTCCATCTGGCATAGCAAATCTCTCTGTATGCCCGTGCGGGCCCATCCCACCCAATCCAGCCGAGCTGATGTATACTCAGAGATTCAGAGAATTTGTCAGAGATGCAAAAGAGACATTTGATATTGTCATCTTTGATTCACCTCCTGTTGCAGCAGTGACAGACGGTGTGGTAATTTCCAAGATAGTAGATGGTGTTATTATAGTTACCAAGGCGAAGAAGACGACCAGAAATGCTGTACTGCAGGTCAAAAAGCAACTCAGAGATGTCAACGCACATATCATAGGTGCAATTCTGAATGAGATTGACCTTGAAAGTAAAGAGTACAACTACTACTATTACTCATATTACTACAGACATTATGGTTATTACTACGGTGCAGACAAATATGAAAAAGACAGGAAGAAGAAACTTATCGGTTTGTAATATAGATGTAATTTCTATGTTGACGGGGATCAATATGGCATTAACTTTCATATTATAGTATATCCCACTCTTTATTAAAGGAGGAATAAGTGGCAAGGTCCAAAAGTAAACACAGAAGAATGAAGATGAAGAGGAGAATCAAATACAAAAAAAAGATGAAGAGATTAAAAAAGGCAAATAAAGTTAGAGAGAAGTAGAAGTAAGTCTTGACAAAAAATTATTACAATTTTAACAGCCTTTTGAGATGGTTGTTGGAAGATTTTTATTACCTATCCCTATTTCTTGAGAATTAAATGAAAATTGTTAAAAAAGAGTTAGATAGGCTTTCCTTTGAGGAGTTTGAAGGGCTATCCATTGAAGAGAAATTGACTCTTCTCCCATTATTACCACCGAAGAGGCGATTTGACTTCCTCACAGATTCTAAAGACGCCGATATACTTGTAAAAGAATCCCCTGTTATAGATCTTATGGTAACTATTAAGGAGATAGGAGTTGCTGGATCAGGTGCCTTACTATCTTTGTGTGATAGTGAGCAGATTCAGTATTTTATAGATCTGGACACATGGAACGGATATAGCTTTGATAAGAGCAGAATGCACCAGTATATGATGGTGATGAGAGAGTGGAGTCTGGATACACTGATTGAAAAGTATACAGGTCTTGAATATGAACAGCAACTCATCTATCTTATGGGAGATTTCAAGGTCTATCTCTCGGGGGAAGACTTTAATCCAGATGAAGGTGCACCAGAGGGGACATTTACCATAGAAGGTGTATATTATATACAACCACTCTGTGACGAGGAGAAATTTCTTCTGGTAAAGGAGATTCTAACTCAAATCTTCTCAACCGACCATAATCTATATCTAAGATTGGTTGAAGGTATCAGACAGGAGCTTTATTCCAATCTTGAAGAGGACCTATACAGATTCAGGTCCTCAAGAATCACAGAGCTGGGATTTTATGAATATGAAGAGGCTATAGGTATCTATTCTGAGCCAACCGGTATAACGAGGGATATAATACCCAAAAGGGTAGAACCATTTGTCTATTCCAGACTGCCCATCAGATATATCAAAGATATGGAATTCATTAGTTCTGAATTTGAATCTATTGAGGAGAGGACTGCCCTTGAGATACTCTTTGAACTTCAGGTATTGATAAATCGTCTTATTGTAGCGGATAGACTTGAGATGTTTGAGATAGAATCTGTGGAGGAGTCCTCTTCTAAAGTAAAATCAATACTCAGACTTGGAATAGATGTAATAAAGAACGAACTCGGGATTAATCCGTCTGAGGCATTAAAAAGATTTTATGTGATTGACATATTCAGACACGGCTATAAAAAATTGAAATTCATAAGAGATGAGGCAAGAAGAATAAAGAGTATTCACACATATCTAAAATATACAGAACTCCCTCTGTATTTTGAGGCGCTACTTAAGATAGCCAATACAAATTTTTCTGAGATTGATATGAGAGATATATTTTCTGACGCCATCTCCCAATACCCACAATCCATTGATGAAATAAATAAATTACACGAACTCCTGCTTGAGATTGAGGCATCACTTGATATTCTGATTAAGTGCTATGATGTTACTCTTGAAGAACTACAGAAACTTGACAAAAAGGATACCAATATCCCACCTGATTCAAAACCTACATTGTTTAATATATTGATGACACCACTTGCAAATATGCTGCTTGGATATGGGGCTATCTATCGTCCTGTTGATATACAGGGGATTAAAAGATTATGTGAAGAATCGTTTATTAGAGATGCAGGAGAGGTCTTTTTAAGCGAAAGATTCTTGAAGAGGCTTGAAGATGAGATATTTATAAAGCTCAAAGAGAATAATCCGAGATATCAGTTTGCAAGAAGGATTATTGGTAGGACAGTTGAGGAGTATCTTGCCGAGATGGGCAGGATTACAGATTTTAGTGAATTAAGGTGGGAATATATTTCTATAATCCTTGTTAAAAAGAACCGATTTTAGTTGACAGTAAAGGAATAATAAATAAACTCGCCTGTTGTAAGAATTGAGGAGGTAATATATGTCAAAAAAATTATTATTGGTAGTTAGCGTAATTCTTTCAGTGTTATTATTGACTGCCTGTCCACCAAAGTTTCCAAATTGCAAGACCGATGAAAATTGCAAATCATTTGAGAACAATGAAGGTAAGGTGGTATGTGTAAATGGTATGTGTCAGGAGTGTGGCAAAGATGAGGACTGTGGATATGGAAAGATATGCAAATTCAATAAATGTGAGGTCAAACCTGAGTGTATAAATGACGCCGATTGCTCAGGAGGAATGCTCTGCAAAAATAATAAGTGTGTCCCTGAGTGCACAATGGATTCAGATTGCACCGGTGGGAAGATATGTGAGGGGGTTAGATGTGTCCCCGCCCAGTGTGTAAAGAATGAGGACTGCACCGAAGGAAAGATATGTGAATCTGGGAGATGTATTCAGAAGATGATTGAGAAGAAGGAAGAAGAATGTACAATTGAGAGTATACATTTTGAGTTTGACAGATATGATATAACCTCTGAAGCCGCTGATATACTCAAAAGGAATGCAGATTGTATCAAGAAGAAGGGTATAAAGAAGATTACCATTGAGGGCAATTGTGATGAGAGGGGAACCACAGAATATAATATGTCACTCGGTCAGAAGAGGGCAGAGGCGGCAAAGAAATATCTCAAAAATCTTGGTGTCGGGATAAAGATAGATACAATCAGTTATGGTAAGGAGAGACCTATCTGCAGAGAATCAAATGAGGAGTGCTGGGCAAAAAACAGAAGAGATGACTTTGTGACAAAATAGCCCGACCCTTATTAAGTAATGAAAAATATATTCTTTTCAAAAATCTTATTGTTTCTTGTGTTGCCTGTATCGTTTATTCTGAGCGGATGTTTTATCTTTATGTCCCGTGATGAAGGCGAACAGATGAAGGAGGAGATAAATCAACTCAAGACCGAACTTAAAAATCTAAAGGAGAAGCAATCAGTTGACCAGAAATCTCTTGAAGAGAAGATTCAAAATTACGATAAAGAGGCTCAGAGGCTCTCACAGTCTCTTGAGAATATCAGAAGCACATACGGCAGCAATGTGGCTGATTTCGGTGTCCAACTCGACAAGGTAGTTAATTCAATTATGGAATTAAATGGAAAGTACGAATTAAATGTACACAGAATTGATGAACTTAACAACGAACTTTCAAAACTAAAAGAGACATACTCAAAGATCATAAATACACCTGCCCAGAGATTGGAGAAGGCTGCGGAGAAGACGGAAAAGCTCTCCGAGATAAAGAGACCTTCAAGCCGTAAAGAATATATCGCCCTCGGGAAGAAATTTTTGAACGAAAAACAGTGGGAGGCTTCAAGGATTATATTTGAAGAGGCACTGGATAAATGGAACGATGCCGGAAAATATGAGATTATTATGTTGATTGCAGAGAGTTATTACAGGGAAGGGAAGTTTCAGAATGCCATATTAGAGTATGAAAAGATAATAAAAGATAACCCCAAAAATTTTAGCGAAATGGATGAGGTATTATTTAAGATGGGGATATCTTTTATTAATATCTCTCTCAAAGATGATGGTAAAGGCATCCTGGAGGAGTTAATCAAGAATTATCCAAAATCAAAATATTCCTCTATGGCTCAGAAGAAATTGAAGGAGATAAAGAAGTAGTCTATTTTTTCTTCAGTCTCTCTTTTATCTTAAAGAGAAAGTTAAGTGCATCTATGGGGGTAATCTGGTTAATTTCAAGCCCTTCTATCTCATCAAGGATTTCATTCTCTACATTAGAATGAAACAGGCTAAGCTGTGCTGACTCCACCCTCTTTTCAGAGCGGGAGAGTCTTGGTCTTCCAATATCATCAAACTCTGTCTCCATAAGGTTTTTCAATATCTCCTGTGCCCGCTTTATCACTCCCTCCGGTATGCCGGCGAGTTTTGCCACCTGAATCCCGTAAGAAAGGCTCGTTCCACCGGGCACAAGTTTATATAAGAATATTATCTCATTATTAAATTCCTTTACTGAGACACTGAAATTTTTGATTCGAGGTTTTGTCAGGCTCAAATCTGTCAATTCGTGGTAGTGGGTGGCAAAGATAGTGCGCGCACCGATCCTGTCGTGGATATCCTCAGCAATAGCCCAGGCAATTGAGATACCATCAAATGTAGATGTCCCTCTGCCCACCTCATCAAGTAGAATCAGAGACCTTTCTGTCGCCTTCTTTAAAATTGTCCCAACCTCAACCATCTCAACCATAAATGTAGAAAGTCCCCGCGACAGAAAGTCGCTCGCCCCAACCCGGGTAAATATCCTATCCACTATCCCGATTCGAGCACTTGTTGCAGGTACAAAGCACCCTGCCTGTGCAAGTATAACAATCTGAGCGGTCATTCTCATAAGAGTTGATTTGCCAGCCATATTCGGACCGGTCACAATCATTATCTGGGTATCTTCTGTACTCAGATGAAGGTCATTTGGAACATATCTGTTGTATCCAATCAGTTTGGAAAGTACTGGATGTCTCGCACCATACAGGTCAATTATATTCTCCTCGGTGAGCTCTGGCTTTACAAAGTTCTCCTCAAGTGAGATTGTGGCAAAGGAGAGAAGGACATCCAGTTCTGCAATCCCCTCAGCTGTCTTCTCAATCCTCGGTGTATTTAAAGAGATATCTGATAGGGTATTCATAAATATATCATATTCAAGTGCCTTCCTCCTCTCATCCGAACTCAATACCTTCTCCTCAAGACTTTTCAACTCCTCAGTTATGAATCTCTCTGCGTTTACCATTGTCTGCTTTCTTATATAGTCCCTGGGCACCAGATGGAGATTTGGTTTTGTAACTTCAATAAAATAACCAAATACCTTGTTATAACGTACTTTGAGTGATGTGATCTGGGTTCTTGCCCTCTCCCTCTCCTCTATTCCAGCTATTATAGATTTGAGGTCCTTTGAAATTCTTATCAATTCGTCCAGTTCATCGTTGTTCCCTGCCTTTATAATACCGCCTTCATTAATAGCAGAGGGAGGTTCATCCACAATCCTCTTCTCTATCAACTCATAGATATCTGAGAGGGTATCAATCTTCTGACCTATCTCTGTGATTAATTCTGATTTAAATTGGCTGATAATCTTCTTTATCTTCTCTATGGGTTTAATACTATTCTTAAGTGAGATAAGGTCCTTTGGATTTGCGTGTCTGTAACATATCTTTGAAGCAACTCTCTCAATATCTGAGATACCACGAATAAGTTCTGAGAGCTCCTTTAATCTGAGGGTATCACTTCTTAATTCCTCAACTGCATAATATCTTTTCTTTATCTCTTCTATTTTCAATAATGGATATTGTAGCCATCTCCTGAGCATCCTGGAACCCATCGCTGAATTTGTGCGATCCACTGCCCAGAAGAGAGAGCCAAATTTCTTCTTATCCAGTGTGTTTTCAAATATCTCAAGATTTCTCTGGCAGGTCTCATCCAGATATAAGAACTGCTCTTCGTCCAGTCTCATTGGTTCCTTTATAAGTGCGATATCCCTCTTCTGAAGAGACCTGACATAGTTAATTATTGCATAGACAGATTTGAGAATAAATGTGTCAGAAATATTAAAGTTTCCTATATGAGATTCATTCTCAAAATATGTCCTTTCAAGCACAGAATACCTAACCCTCTCCTTCTCCAATATCTTCACAACCTCCCCATTTTTGCTGCCTTCATACAAAAGTATCTCCCTCGGCTCCATCAACTTTATTCTACTTATTAACTCCTCACCATCCTCTGTTGAAAAGATAAAGAGGTCACCTGTGGATGGGTCAAGGAAGGCGAGTGAGAAGCGATTCTTCTCCTCATAGATAGAACATATAAAGTTGAACCTGTCTGATTCAAGGGTATCGGTATCCAGCACCATCCCGGGCGTAACTATCCTTGTAACCTCCCTCTTTACAATTCCCTTTGCAAATCTGGGGTCTTCTACCTGATCACAGATAGCTATCTTATAACCCATATCCAGAAGTTTATTGATGTAAAATTTTGCTGAATGATGAGGCACCCCACACATAGGCACCTTATCCTCTCCTCTGGAACGTGATGTAAGTGCGAGATTTAATAACTTTGAGACATTTACAGCGTCTTCAAAGAACATCTCATAGAAGTCGCCGAGTCTGAAAAAGAGTATGCAATCGGGATATAGTGCCTTTGTCTGCAAATACTGTTGCATCATCGGGGTCAGGTTGGATTCATTAATCATATTTCTATCTTCAATCATAAATATCTCTAAATGCAAAATCAGGGCAGGATTATCACCAAATCCAATTTAGTTCAAATAAAAATTTTTGAGATTTATGGACATCCGAGATATGAGTTCCGACAATAAGCCTATTACCATACTTATTATTTACTCCTAAAATATCCCTGTTATAAGGGCTGGCAGGTCAATATTCTCTCATAATACTTGAGAATTTGCTTTTCTACCTTACTGCGAAAGTTCATCCAGAGAGTTCAGGAAGTCGGTCAGATATGTCTTACATTGAACACTTAAAATAGAGGTTGTAGTATCATAATATTCCATTGAAGAGAGTGGTGAGTGGGCAGGTTCACTTTAACATACAATTTATTATATCTCCAATTTTCAAGTTGATTTTCAAGTTGAAAAACTGATATATATTGTTTAAATTTTCTCTATGAAGATTTATCAATTTCTATTTCTTATGTTGACACTGCTGACTTTTTCCTGCGAATATATAGATGGGAAGAGTGATGAATTGACTAAAGTGGCCTATGCCACCTGCACACGTGATATGGATTGTGGAATTGGCAGGTATTGTTCGGAGGACGGAATCTGCTCTATTGACTGCACATCAAACAAGGACTGTGTCTTCTATCTTAATGGGGAGGATGAAAAGAATTATTATTGCTCTTTGTGTGGCAGATGCCTCAAAAAGGGTGAACTTGATAAGCGATGTATAGTTGCAAAGGATATTATCTGCGAAGATGATTCTCTCTGCCAAGGGAGTGCCGGAACTGATTATATATGCGGCAAAGATGGATTCTGCGTGAAGAAGTGTTTAAGAGACAGCGACTGCAAGAGACTCGGAAGGGGTTGGTTATGCAATGAGGAGAAGATATGTACAAGGAGATGTTTTTGCAATAAAGATTGCTACTTCTTTGGGTGGGGGTACCGGTGCAGGCTTCCAGATAATATTTTAGAATCTGAAAATTGTGAATCGGATAACCCGGTCTTCGGCGAGTGTATTCCACGGGAGGGAGGGATTGATTGGGGTTCAGATGTAAATTATGAAAAGAACTCAATAAAATATTCGGGTATATGGGGATGGAACCTAAACTATGCAGTTCGCACAACCGGACTCCCACTCGTATCTCAACAGGACTCTGTATCTATAGCATATGGTCTGGCAAAGATTCTCCAGAACTCAAAGGGTGGCATTGATATAAACCTTAAATTGTGTTCCATCAGACTTAAAAACTTTAAGGAAGACGACTCTGAATTTGAAGACCTCGCATATATTATTGTACCGGATTCATATTCTGACAGTATCCCTATTTTGATAAATAGTGTGGATTATGTACCGGAGATGAAAAGTGGTGCAGAGTTTATCTCAAATATTGTTCTGGATGTAAGAGGGGCGAGGTTGCCAGACCCGTGGAACACTCCACTACCTGACTATGAAAATCTGGATTATGTCTTCGATCAGGACAGAGATGGACACCCGGGTATGACCGTATTTGTCTCTGGAGTATTAACAGGTGAGGTCTACAATGTACAGAGATGGTGGGTAAGATATAAAGTTATAGTTAAAGATATTGACAGAATGAGCGGGATGATTGACTTTAATAGTGAAGAGTCAATTGTAGGGTCAAGTAATAAGATGTTTCTGACCAGGATAAAGGTAGTTCCACATCCTCAATCTGACAGGAGTTATTTCAGGGCAGTCCGATTAAAAGCAGATGCGGACTGTGAAACAGTTATCTCGCTTGGCAGGGACCCAAATTCATTCATATACTTCACCCCCCACTTCTCCGAATAAATATTTCTTATTCTTTACAAAAGCCTTAATTTATATATAATCAATTGACTTCACCCAGGAGCCTTTATGAAGGACTTGATAATCAACAATATCTTGAGGTATGGGGCGAGGGCGATATTTGTAAGGACTATTAAGAAGTTTGAAGATGACACAACCCATCTCAGAGAGGCACAGGAGAGGGCACTAAAGAAGATTATAGAAAAGAATAAAGACACCCTATATGGGAGGGAATTTGGCTTTTCTAATATAAAGGGTATTGAAGATTTTCAGAAATTTGTGCCACTAAATGACTATACCACTCTTGAACCATATATTGAAAAGATGATTATGGGAGAAGAGAATATACTTACCCCCGATGAGATAATATTCTTTGGCACAACAAGCGGCACAACTGCAAAACCAAAATTCATTCCAATCACAGATGAACATTTTAAGTATGTAGGTAGATCTGTCTTACCATATTTTAGATTTATTACTGAAGAGTGTCCTCAGGCGATAAGAGGTGGAACTATCAAGATGACATCTCCAAAACTTGAAGGATTTACTGAAAAGGGAGTACCTTATGGCTCCCCATGGTATATTACAGAGGTTGCAAAGAATAGAAGAAATCCAATATTGAGAGATTTACTAATCGCATTGAATAAGAATTATTGGGAAGACGAGATATTCAATATCACTGATTTTAATACCAAATACTATATAATTATGCGACTGGCGGTTGAGAGAAATATTACACATTTTTCAATGGCTAACCCTTCTACTGTCTTACTCTTTGCAAAGAAATTAAATGAGTTTGCAGAGGATATAATTAGAGACCTTTACGACGGGAGTATCAAAAAAGGTCTGTTTCTTGATCCAGCACTACGAATGAAACTTATTAGAAAAATTAAAAGGAATGCCAGACGAGCAAAGGAGCTTGAGAGACTCCTTCAAGGTGATGGTATGCTTAAGCCCTCAAAGGTGTTTAAGAATCTATCACTCATCTCCTGCTGGAAAGGTGGCTCCGCTGGATTTTACATAAAGCAGTTCCCAAAATACTTTGAGAATACACCTACAATGGAGTATGGCATAGGTGCAACAGAGGGAATATTCGCAATCCCATATAGGCTTGAAGAGAGAGGTTGTATATTACAGCCCGGATATATATTCTTTGAATTTATTCCCGAAGAGGAGTATTTCTCCGAGAGAAAAAGGATTCTCACAGCAGACCAGCTGGAATTGGGTGGAAGGTATTCAATTGTTATTACAGGCTATAACGGCCTTTATCGTTATGATATGAAGGATATTGTGGAGGTGGTAGGCTTCTATAATAAATCCCCTATAATTGCATTTTTGCACAAGGCAGGGAATGCAGTCTCATATACGGGTGAGAAGATATTTGAGACCCATATTACAGAGGCAATAAACCAGACCATCTCCGAATCCTTTATTCACTTAAACGGATTCACATTTCTACCAGATGAGAGCGGAGAATTGCCCAGATATATTCTTATGATTGAACCTCAGGAACAGATTGGAGATGATATGGCAGAGGGCTTTTTAAGGGCCTTCGAAAAGAACCTCAGAAAGGTAAATATGGAGTATGAGACAAAAAGGGTCTCTATGAGACTTGGTGCCCCTCTGCTCGCGGTACTTAAAAATGGGGAGTATGAAAGATTTAGAGCCGCCCTTATTGCAAAGGGTGCCTCAGATGCAACCACCAAGCCACCTGTCTTAAAGAAAGAACCGTCATTTATAGATAATTTCAATGTCATCCGAAAATATGAATATAAGGAGTAGTCTATGGTCTACAGGGCAACACATATCTTAAAGATAAAAGAGGAGGACTATTTCAAAGCGATGTTCAGTGATGAGTTTGACAGCTATCTATCCGAAAGACTGAATCTGGCAAGCAGAAAGACACTCTATAATACTGAGACCGAGAATACAATAGAGAGGAAGGTCAGGAGTACATCAAAGGAATTATCTGAGCGGGCACAGAGTATATTAAGGCAGAAGACACTCACTGTGGACGAAAAGATAAACGTTCGTAAAGATTCAAACGAATTCTTCTGGGAATTTATTCCAGATGTGTTTACCAGAATGGTCACTATAAAAGGTAAAGGTAAGATTTATAAAAATGATGATGAGAGTATTAAAAGGGAGATGGAATTAGAGATTCAGGTGCATATCCCGCTATTCGGGAGAAAGATTGAGGAGTTTATTGTCAGCAGACTTGATGCCTGGTATGAGAGGGTAAATAAATCACTTGAAGAGTTTTATCAGACGGTATATTTAAAAAAGGTCAACTGACGAGGTGTGATATGAAGAGGACGCCAGAGGAAATTATTGCAATGAGGAGGCTGGTTATTGATAGATTCCATCGCCTCAACTGTGCCCCAACGGTTACAATAAATATGGATGCCTTTATAGAGCCAGCCCTTGCATTCAAAGATAAACTCAATCGGGATGAGAGGGCAAAGAGATATAAGATCACGCTCAACCACATAATACTCAAAGCGACTGCCATGGCTTTGAGAGAACATATATTTTTCAATTACGATTATGATGGGAAATATAAGATCTATCCCAACGATAAGATTGATATAAGGACACCCGTTGATCTCGGAGAATTTCCGATGCACATAGTTATTCCTGATACCGATAAGAAGAATATCTTTGAAATTGCTGAGTGTTTCAATGAACGCCTTGAAGAGGTAAAGAAGAACATTGATGTTCAGATGCAAAAATATATAGATTTTCAAATGAAGAAAAAGGGACTCTCTACTCTCATAAATATATGGACTGAGGTTGCAAGACGCGCGAGACCGTTATTCCCCAGATGGGAGAAGAGATGGTTTGATATTCAGCATAAATATATAGGCTCATTTATGGTAACAAATATGGGGACACTCGGTGTAATTGATTGCCACGGACAGCTGGTCAAACCATCTATCGCGGCACTTCTTGTCCTATCTTCAAAGGAGGTTGTAGAGATAATTGATGGCAGACCAACAAACAGAAAGTATCTGGGACTTGCTCTGGAGTTTGACCACAGGGTAACAGACGCTGGAGAGCCGGGTAGGTTTCTCACAACCATCAAACGAAATCTTGAAGATCCGGAGAAGTATTGCGTATGAATATCTTTGACCCCGAAGAGTATATCGCAAGAAGATTACATATGATAAGGACATTCTCTGAAAAGAGGGTTGGCCCAACAGTGCTTGCTACAATAGAAGTAAATATGGATAACGCCCTTCTATATAGAGAAAAATTCAACAAAGAGTCAGATGTAAAGATCACAATCAACGATATGATTATAAAGGCAACGGGGAATGCACTTACAAAACACAGATTATATACCTGGTCATACAACGGCAGATACCGTCTCTATCCAGCTGATAAGATTGATATCAGGGCACCGGTTGATGTGGGAGATGATATAGGGTTACTGATTGTAAGAGATGTAGATAAAAAGGGTCTCCTTGAGGTTGCAGAGGAGACAAAGAGAAATCTTAAGCAGATCAAGGATTCAACACAGGCGAGGATTGATAAAATAGCAGAACTAAATAGACGATTCTGGTTTTTAAGACCATTTGTAAATGCCGGTAGAATGGCATTTGATATCGCAACAATCTTCTCAAAGGATCTGGAGGAGTGGGTATATAAGAAACACAGAGAGGCACTCGGGACATTTTTGATATCAAATCTGGGTAAACTCGGTGTCAACGATTTTGCCTCCCCAATAGTTACACCTTCAATTGTGCAGATGAATGTGAGCTCCATAGAGAAGAAGGGAGTTATTATAAATGGTGAGCTCAAAGAGATAAATATAGTTAAATTGATTGGAAAACTGGACCACAGAATTACCGATGTGGCACAGACAGTAAGATTCTTAAAAGAAGTCAAAAAGAATCTTGAGGAGCCAGAGACGGGCTTAAATAAAATTGAATAATTTACTTATGTGAGGAGAAACTTTATGAAGGATGTATGCTGGGTAAAATTGAATGTGCTTGAGAATTTTATGAGAGATGTATTTATAAAGCTGGGCGTCCCCAGAAGGGAGGCAGTGGTCTGCGCCAATGTGCTTATTACAGCAGATAGAATGGGATTTGACTCGCATGGCATCTCCAGAATGAAGACCATATATTACGACAGGATAAAATCTGGTATCCAGAGACCAATTACAAAATTTGAGGTCATCAAAGAGACTCCAACTATCGCTGTAATTGATGGGAATCATGGAATGGGACATTACATAGCCTACCGTGCTATGGAGATGGCTATCAGGAAGGCAAAGAGATATGGCATTGCGATGACAGTGGTTAGAAATTCAACTCACTATGGTATAGCAGGCTACTACCCACTTATGGCTGTTAAAAATAAGATGATAGGTATCACAGGGACAAATGCAAGACCATCTGTCGCTCCCACATTCGGAATTGAGAATATGCTCGGGACCAATCCACTCACATTTGGAATCCCAACAGATGAGAAATTTCCATTTCTTTTAGACTGTGCAACATCTATTACTCAGAGAGGAAAAATAGAAGTATATGCAAAGTTGAATAAGCCGCTGCCAGAGGGCTGGGTGATTGATGAGAATGGGAGGTCAAAGACTGATCCTCACGAGGTCTTATCAGACCTCACAAAAGGGACGGCTGCCCTTGTACCACTCGGTGGCATAGGAGAGGATATGGCTGGTTATAAGGGATACGGATACGCCACCGTTGTGGAGATCCTATCATCAGCCCTTCAGGATGGGGCATATATGAAGATGTTAACAGGTGTTAAAGACGGGAAAAAGACATTCTATCAACTCGGACATTTCTTTATAGCAATCAATATTGAGGCATTCATAAGCTTTAAGAGATTTACAAAGATTGCCGGTAATATTTTAAGAGAATTAAGAAGTTCAAAGAAGATGCCAGGCGCAAAGAGGATATATACGGCAGGTGAAAAAGAGTATCTAACATCACTTGAGAGAAATAAAAAGGGCGCACCAATCAATCTTGAAACCCAAAAAGAGATGATAATAATGCGAGATGAGACAGGGCTAAAAAAGTATAAATTCCCTTTTGAGCGGTGATTTAGATACTTAAATCAGTAAAATATATATTATTGTTTGCATTATTGTTAGGGGAATTCCAGTTCGTGCAAACTCAATAAAACTAATTGCCTCCTCACGCCTCTGTTCAAGGTTTTGAACAATTATTATATTACTTGCTGCCCCAAGTAGTAACATATTCCCGGCAATTGTAGATCCAGCCGCAAGTGCACATAAGAGTTCATACGAACCATTTTTCAGGAGAATCATTGGAAGAATCAATGCTACAAGTGGTACATTTGAAAGCACCTGACTTAAAAGGACGCTGATAATTATTATTGTATTTTTATCACCAATATTGCCACCACTCCTTTCAATCATCTTCTGAATGAACCCAGAATCCCATACAGATTGCATCACTATAAACATTGCTGCAAAAAATATAAGCGTCTTATAGTCAGTATTCTTCATTATCTCCTTACGTCTATTACTGAATGCAATAATTGGAATAGATGCACCAACAGAGATAAATGTAAGTCTGAGATTTATATGTAATGGGGTCAGAAATAAAATACTCTTTAATGTGATAAGACCTATCACAATCCCGAGTGAGATATTACAGAGCCTCATAAGTTCTCTATCTTTAATTGGCGGCACATCCAGAGGGTTGACAGGCTTTGAAAATTCCTTCATAAAGAAGAATCTCAAAACAAAAAATGAACATAATAAAGAAATAATAGTTGGAAATAATAAATATCTCAAAAATATAACAAATGGATTACTCATCTCCGACCTGACAGCAACAAGTAAATTCTGGGGATTCCCTATAGGACTTAATACAGAGCCGGTGGTAACTCCTATTGCCAAAGTCATAGTCAGAAGTTTGAGTGAGATATTATTCTTTTTAGAGATTGAGATTATCAGTGGGACACCTATTATGGCGATTGTATCATTTAAGAGTAAGGCAGAAGAGATACCAGATAGGATAAGAATAGAGAAGATCAATCCATCTACACTCTTTACTCTATTTACTGCCCTGCATGAGAGGAGCTCAATCAGTCCACTCTCCTCCATAGCCGAGCCGATAATAAACATCCCGAAGAGGAAAAGGATTACATCCATATCAATTGCAAGAATTGCCCTTTTTATAGAGATTGAACCAGTTATAAGAACAAGAACTGCACCTATGAGCATTATTTGATAGAGTTCAAAACGAAAATTCCCTATCCTTCTTACAGCAATCAGAAAAAATACCAGGAGCAGGACTATAATACTGAATGGCATAAGTGGGTCAGATATGAGATTAAATATCCATTTTTGCAAGTAAAATAATTACTGGTTTTTATAGCAGGTAGAGTAGAATTCACAATAATCACAGCCTTTTGATTCAAGAGGAAAGAATGGGACATCTGGATTTATCAACTCCTCAAGTAAAAATTCAACAATACTGGTATATTCTGAAGTAGATTTACTGTTTTCTGGTATAGACTTAATTGCATTATCAATATCTAACCCTCTTAAGAATATAAATGAGGCAGTGAAATCTTTTGCCTTTTTATTAATTTTTTCATCATTTTTAGCAAGATAGATATAGAATGGGAGTTGAATATTATTATATTGTTTAACATAGTTTTCACGCCTTAAAATAAAATCTTTAATATTGTTTTTATCAAAATCATTTGGCTTTGCTGATGCTATCTTATAATTATCCTTCTTTGCAAGTTTATAATCTATTATATAAAATGCACTACCACCATTCTCAGATTTTAGGTCTAATCTATCAAATCTACCTTTGAGTTGAAGTTTTTTATTGTTAATCTTTACCACAACTATATGCTCTTCCTCCAGTTCAATGATTTTTGATTTAAACAAATTAGAATCACTTTGATATATCTTAATAAAGTTCTCCACTATGAGTTCAAGAATTGCACGATGAATACACAATGTATCACTCTTAAAGATTATCCTATTATTAAATTCTTTATCCAGTATCTTAAAAATCTTATCTTTATCAATCTTTTCAGGGGAATTCTTATTTTTGTAATCTTCAAAATATCTTTTGAGTGTTGAGTGAATAATATTTCCGTAAATATTTGCATCAACCTCATCATCTATCTCCTCTTTTTTTCCGATCTTCAGAATATGATTGTAATAAAATTTTGCCGGGCAATTCAGATAAGTATTCAAAGTGGTTGCACTTATAGGTTGTTTAAATATCCTATCTATGAATTTATCTTTGGGGATTATCTGTGGCTCAGAGGTCATAAGGTTAATGGTATAGTAAAGGGTGGTCTCTTTTATCTCCTTCTCTTCCTTTTTCTGCTCAAAGATGTACCTCATGAGATATCTATTTTTTGTGAGTTTATTTTCAACTCTATAAAACACCGTGACATTTTCACTCTGGGCAAACAGGAGGTCAATAAAATAGAGTTTATAATTGTCATATTCGGAATGTGGAGGGATATCAAGCCTCTGTTTAAATGAATAAGGAAGAAATGAATCCTCAAAAGAGGAATCAAAAAATATTTCATCATTGAAGTCCAGAATAAATACATCTTTAAATCTGATTGCACGTGATTCGTAGATACCCAGAACCTGCAAACCTTTCAGAGGAGAACCAGAGGGGGTTATGATAAGATTTGAAATAAAGTTATTAAACACAGATTTATATTCCGAACTTCTTATTGTTACATCTTTAATAGCAGATTCGGATAATCCCCTGAATCTCTCCAGTACCTTTGCCGCTTCAATGTGAAAATATCCATAATTTAATGCGCCTTTCTGATGTTCTGATATAAATGTGATTAAATTGCATATATATTCTGAGAAACTCCCTATTGTCTTTATATTCTTTCCCTTTTCAAAAACCTCCATTAGAATATTTATAAAGATTTTACTGGATTTGTAATCTTCTTTTAGATTATCAATATCAATATATTCACTAACCCTGTTCTCATTCTTTTTCCCTATATCGTTACTTATTTTCATTATCTCTCTATCAAGTGATTGTATATATCTATGGTTTATAAATTTATAAAATTTGGCGGTCTTTACCTCTTTCAGATCATAAACACTCTCGGCAATCATATCAAAGAGCAGATTGAAGAACTCTGACATCTCCATCCCTGATAGCGATATCCCCATTGAGACATTAAAGGATTCCGGCCCCAATTCATTTAATATCAGATTGTTGACCACTCTCAATGTAGAGCTATCCGGCAACATCAGAAGAGTATCCGGAGCATCATATCTCTTCTTTAATAGTCCCTTCAATTTAATCACCTGGGCGTGAATATCTGGTGATTCATATATCCAGACCTCCTTATTGTGAAAATTAATTTTTGCATCCTCCAGATTTATTATCTCTCTCAATACTCTGAAATTGGTTAGATAAGGGCTCTTCTGATAGATCAGATATGCATTATTGAGTTTTGATATATTTTTAATAAATATGCCCTCCTTTTCAAAAAGGGGGATTATATTGACCAAAAAGACCTTTTCGTATTGAGCAAGTAAATCTGATAATCTGTCAGCATTAATATCTGATATAAGATTGAATATCTCAGATGAAATAGCCTTCTTCTTCATCCCAAGTTCTTTGTCTAAAGCAATGATTATGTCAATATATTGGGTGACGGTACCACAAATCTCTTTACCTCTATATTCATTTATAAAATTATCTCTAATCTTATTGAGCCCCTTTATCTTTCCACCTTTTACAATTAAAGAGTAATCAAGAAAGATCTTTTGAGCAAATGGCAAAAATAGAGAAAGGTGCTGCCTATACTTCTTATATAAATCATTATCAACTTTTAAATTATAAAGGATGCCCAGAAGCTCAATCTCTGTTGCTATATCCGGTTTTAAGTTAGATTTTTCCAGTATAAACCCCATAAAGTCCTCAAAAGAGAAGACAGCTGGTGGCTCAAACGGTCTATTTATTTTCTCTGCAATCGCCTTAAATAGATACATCCTCGGTCTGTTGCCCGGAAAAACAAATAAATATCTTTTTAAATTATTCAAATCAATGTTATCAAGTAAATGACTTATAACATCGGTCTCGGGACTTAGATAAATTGTATTCATATCTCCTCAACCTCACCAGAATTAAGATAAAATATTCTCCCTTCTGTCTTTTTCCCTGTCAGACTTTGCACAATGCTTATATAGTTTTTTACCTGCGCGAGGTATTCTCTCCTCTCCTCACCAGAAGGGTTACCACTTTTGTAGTCAATTACATATGCCCTGTCTCTATCTATAATTACTCTATCAGCCCTATAAAGATTTCCGGATCCGTCCACAAATTCCATCTCATTTTTAACAACTCTGTCAGACCTCTCTTCAAATATCCATCTCATCTTATCATTTTTGAGCATATTCTTAATAGCAGCGACTATTACATCTTTATTTGTTATCTCAATACCATCTCTTCTGATTGCATCCATTGCCTGTTGAATCTGATAGTCAACTGACCCATCATTGATAAAGAGAATTTTTGAAAGGATATTGTGAATTACTGTTCCATACCTTGCCTGCTCATCCCTATTTAGAAAACTCTGAAGATATATGTTCTTAAATTCTGGTATTTTAAAGGTTTCAATATCTATTTCTTTCAAATCTTCACTCTTTAATTGCTTTTTGCCGTGTTTACCGAAAGAAAATTGGTATCTGAATATTTCTTTGTCTTCAAGATTATCATTTTTAAAGACCTTCTTAATTTTTAGATAATTGTATATAAGTGAGGTAAACAGGCACTTTGTTTCAGCATTTGAATTCCCGGTATTATATAGAAAGATATAAAGTTCATCAATGGCGCGTGTCAATGCCACATAATGCTGATTAATTTTATCTACATTATAGTTTATCTTTTCCTGTCTTTCAATATCGTCTTTATCAATCTTAAGAGATGAATAGGATATTGCAAGTAAATCATTGTCATTCAATTCGCATATATAATGTTTATCATTATATTGTAATATCGTCATCTCCTTATTGTCTTTACTTTTGGTTCTTGGCACAATGTAAAAGACAATGGGGAATTCAAGTCCTTTTGTTTTGTGGATGGTGGAGACGGTTACTGCATCAACAGATTCCGGTATATTCATCTCCCATAGACTTAAAGTCTCCAAATATGTCTGTTCACCCTTATCTTCAAACTCTTCAATAAATGTCTTTATTGTATTATCTTTCTCAGTCTCAATCTTGATGGCTGCATCAAGAAGAGTCATATATGCTGCCTGTTCATTCTTTAAAGAGGTTATATCAAATACTCTGTATATCAATGTAAGGGCATCATATGCGGTTAAAGAATTAAAATTTTCAAAGATGTCTGCAAATATCTCTTTATATATCTTAGAATTCCTATCAAACTCAAATTGCTGTGGGTTATTTTCAAAATTTGTTATTATTTTATTGTATTCATCAGAGAGACATAATGATTCTGCCCTGTTTCGCAACAAATTACTCTTCAAAAATTGATAGAGACTTATATAATCCTTATTGTCAAATGCATATTTCATAATTGAAACTATCTCCTTTGAGATATTCCTCTCTCTTGCATCAATGCTGCTATTTGACTTAAATGGTATCTTACTGTTGGAGAGATGTATTGCTATCTCCTGAACATTATTATTTGAAAATGTCAGCAGGGCTATATCTTTATACTGATAGCCGCTCTTTCTTAGATCTTTTATCCTCTGCAAAATATCTTCGAATATCTGAGATATATCATAGTATCTAAAAGCATCTTTATTTTTATCTAATCTATCGTGTTTATTGTTTATCTCTAAAAAATTGATACCATATGTATTTATCTCAACATATCCACCATCTTTTAAGGATTTGATTGTATGTTGATTTATTGCACCTGCTTTTTTGAATGCCTCACATAAAATATCATTGTTCTCCTTATCATCTTTTTTATCAGAAAAATGGATGGTTTTACATATATCTTCTATGCTACTTCCACTCCCATCGGTGGTAGGAAAAAGTTCACCGATGAAATTTACAATCTCTTTTCTGCTTCTATAATTTTTATTGAGAGAATGAATATTGCTGCCCTTTAATTCTATTAATCTTGAGAGGCTCCTATAATCGCCCCCTCTAAATCTATATATTGACTGCTTTGTATCCCCTACAACAATTACTTCCCCCTGCCTTTTTAAGACATAGTCAAAGAGAGGTTTTAATACCATCAGTTGTTCAAATGATGTATCCTGAAACTCGTCAATAACAAAGAGGTTGATATCTTTCCCCAGCCTCAAAGATAATTCATCTGAATCTGTAATTGAATTTATAAGTTCATAATAAATACTCTTTAATGGTAGTTCATATAGAGATTCTTTTACTCTCTGATAATAGTCAATAAACATTTTATAGAAGACCGATATTTCTGAATATCTTTTAATTTTCTGAAGAATCTGTATATCTGCTGATAAATCAAAAATTTTTAAAATATCATATCTAATTTTATCCTCTACAGACTTATTCTTAAATATACGCTTATTTTTGTCTCTGATCTGTATTTTTAGAATTTCATTATGTTCTATGCTTTCATTTATATTTTTTAAATAATTTAAGAATTGATAATTCAATTCATTAGCAATAGCATCATTATTGATAATTTTTTTTACGAGATTGCCCAATTCTTTTACCTTTTTATCAATGATTTTCTCATCTATCTCTGTTTCAAATATATTTATGTCATTGGTCTTAAGGTGAAGTGAATATATCATTAAAAACTTATTTTTTATTGTGTTAATCGGGTTTGTATTTATTTGTTCGGTACTAATTTTCCAGAATAAATTCTTTATTATCTCAATCTTTTCATTTTGAGGTTTCTTTGAAAACTCAGAGTTATTTATGAGAGATTCTATTATTAAATTTTTATAAAACTCCTCATCATCAAGCAGTACTTTTACATCCATTGGTAGATTCGTCTTATCCAGATATGCCTTAAGGAGCCTTACTGCCATTGAATCTATTGTCCCTATTGTAAGAGATGAATAATTGTTGAGTATGTTGAGCAGTATCGTCTCTATATCCGCCCGCTTCTTACCTTTTGCTATATTATCATAAACATCTTTATACACTGGATCATTTCTTAATTTCTCTGTATCTTTATCTTTTGTTGCCGCAAGTTTTATTAGATACTCTATAACCCTCTCCTTCATCTCACGGGCAGCGGCATTGGTAAATGTAATGGCACTAAAATCAGAGGAGCTTTTATCAAATATATATTTTAACTCCTCTTTGGTGATAGTGTGTGTCTTCCCGGTCCCCGCTGAGGCAGAATAGACTATAAAATTATCCTTTGTACCATAAGTCTCTATTATCTCCTTAAAATCCATTTTATTACCCCTTATTATTATTTTATTTTAATCCATCCCTTCTGTGCAGCCTTCTTTACAAGTGATATTGCATCGTGCACATCTAATTTCCGCATAATATTTGAACGGTGTACATCTACTGTCTTGGCAGAAATATTCAAAACTGATGCAATCTCCTTATTACTTTTACCCTCCGCGATAAGTGCAAGGACATCTTTCTCTCTGGGTGTCAGAATATCATCACTCTCCTTAAGACTCTTATCTTTTAGTCTCTGCATAACCTCATTAATGGTAGCCTCTCCGAATCTTTTATCTATATATAACTGATGTTTATACACTGTATTAATAGCCTTTATCATCTCCTCAATTGAACCCTCCTTGATCAGATACCCCTTTGCCCCAGCCTTGAGCGATGAGATGAGATACTCCTTATCGTTATACATAGTAAGGATGAGAATCGCTATCCTTGGGTCAGCCTGTATAATCATCTTTGAAAGGGCGATGCCATTGATATCCGGGAGAGAAATATCCATTATAATAATGTCTGGACTCAACTGCTTTGCTAATTTCAAAACCTCTTCACCATTTGACGCCTCACCAACTATCTCTATATTTGATTGTCTTAAGAGCAATAACTTTAAGCCCTCTCTAAGTATCGTGTGGTCATCACATAGGACAATCCTTATCCTGTTCATTTTCTTATCTCCAGAATTATAGATGTGCCCGTCTCCCTATCCGAATTAATTTTTAAATTCCCGCCAATTGATAGTGCCCGCTCTTTCATACCTATTATACCTATTCCTTTATGCATCTCACCATTTAATGGAAATCCAGCCCCATTATCTGTTATCTCCATAAAGAAGCTACTATCGTTCTCGTACAGAAATATATTTGCCTCGGTCGCTTTTGAGTGTTTAAGAATATTTGTAATCGCCTCCTGAGCAATTCTAAATATCTGAACCTGAATATTGTAGGGAAAATTTATGGGAGAATTTAAATTTGTCCCAAGATTTATACGAATATCATCACACCTTGAATGTTCAATGAGCCATCTGAGTGCAGATATAAGTCCCATATCTTCAAGTGTCGGCGGACGCAATTCGTACGAGAGCCTTCTGATATCCTCCTGAATCTGATTGATAATCTCCTGACTCTTTATAAACAGGTTATTCTGTGCCAGTCTACTATCCTGTCCAAGCATTGAGATATTTAGATTGAGTGCATAAATAAGCTGACCCAGTGAATCGTGAATCTCCTTTGCTATCCTCTTCTTTTCATCTTCCTGTGCACTTATCAATTTGCTTGAAAGACGGGAGAGCTCATACTCCCTTCTCTGTAGCTCCTCCTTAAATTCATAGTTGTTGAGTATAGAACCAATAAATATTGAGATAGAAGACCATAAAGAGAGGTCATCATCTGTTGGGATAATCCTTGATCTTATGGAGAATGCAACAAATACTCCCATCTCCCTTTCACCCTCCTTGATCGCAGAGATAAATAATGAACGAACGCCACAACCAATCAAATGTTCTATAACCGACCTATCAAACAGAGAGGATTCAGATATCTCTTCTATAAAGATGAAATCCTTTTTTTGGAGTGCAGAGAGCATTGTATCAAGTAGCAGAGAATCGGTTGAATCTATCTGACATCCCTTCTGAAAATCTAAATCCCTTAGATTGTGAAGGACATTTATTTTGTCATTTTTCTTATATAGAATTGCAATACCGTCAAAATTTGTAATCTTAAAAAGTTCCCTTCCGGTTTCTCTGAAGAGTTCCTTAAAACCAAGATTTTTTAAGAAGAAGAGCCCGGTATTATATAGGAGATTCAGGCCCTGATTCTGTCTTATTACCCTTAATCTGATCTGCTCTGTTGAACAAAATAACATAGCATTCTGAACGGATATACCTATCTGGTGTGCGAGGGTCTCAAGAATGGATGCCTCATCAATCATTAGACTTTGTGACTCTTTTCTGGCAAAGATTATGAAACCCAATATCTCACCTTTAACCACAATAGGAACTGAGACAAGAGAGAAGGCATCAAGTAGCGTCAGTAGTTCAGCCTCCTTCTCAGTAATTTCATTTAATGCGCGCTCGTTTATAAGAATCGTCTTGAATTTATCTTTTGTCCAGTTTATGATTCTCCCATTATTAAATGTATTCTCAATCTCTGAGATCTGATTTTGTGTCAATGGCTTAATGGAGTAATATGCCCTGATTCGCAATATCTTTGTGGCATCGGGTAATAGCAGAAAGCCAGAAGGGAAATTAAATATCTTACAACTTTCTGTAATGGTGACCTTTGTAATATGCTCCAGATTAAATGAACTGCTTGTAAGTTGATGAATCTTTATCAGGCAGGATAGTTCTCTATTTATCCTATTGAGTTCTTCAAATGCCTCAGCCCTCCTTGTAATATCTGAAAACGATAGGATAAAATAATCTGTGGTAGGCTGCCTTGTGATGTTGACCTCATACTTTCTCCTCGTTCCATTGATAGATGTCCAGAATGCGAAGGGATAAGGGACACCCGCATATCCCTCATTTGAGAGCTCAATCGCCTTAAGGAATGGTTCTTTATATCCCTCCTCAGGAAGTTGCGAAATATTGGCCACATCCTGACAGTCAAAGAGATTCTGAAATTGATGGTTTGAGAGAAGAATATTCCCTGTCTTATCGCACAGGCATAAGGCGATACCAGCCTCGTCAAAAATAGATTTATAATCAAAATTGAGCATCTTGAAATATTGTGATTAAGAGAATCAGGTATCTATCCAAAGATATTCCCCTAAATAAAGTCAGATAAATAATTAGAATGGGATATCTTCATCTTCAACAGGCACATCAATCTCTTCAGGGGCTGGCTCCTTCTCCTCAGGGGCCGACGCGGCTTTGGGCAATTCAGCCCCCTGCTGCGCCGAACCAAGAAAAACCACCTGTGAGGCTATAACCTCCGTCTTATATCTCTTCTGTCCACTCTTATCTGTATAAGAACGGGTCGCAAGCCTCCCTTCAACATATATCTGCCTTCCGGTGGTCAGATAATCTTTGCAGATCTCCGCAAGTTTACCCCATACAACTATAGAATGCCATTCTGTTCTCTCAGTCCTCTGCCCATCTTTACCTGTCCAGACCTCCTGAGTTGCCAGCGAGAAATTAACCACGGGCTTTCTATCCTGTGTATATCTCAGTTCAGGGTCTCTTCCTAAATTCCCTATAAGAATCACCTTATTTACACTTCCCATTTTAGCCTCCTGAAAATTAAAATCCATAATTATAGCCGGCGTTTATAATAAGCCCACCAGCATTAATATTCTTAACAAAACCGTTTGTCTGATCAAAGTTGTCAGCATTTGAGTAGAGATATTTGATGCCTATTCCAATAGAACCGAACCCTGTTATATAACTCATATCGGATGCAAGATTCATTTGAAAGGAATTAATAGTATCTAACTGTTTAGAGGCATATTCCCTTCTCAAATCTATATCTATCATATTTACACCTGAAGCCAATTCAAATCTAACAAGTATATCCTTCATCTGATATTTATATCCCAGTGATGCTGATATAGGGACAGCGTGTAGATGGTATTTTAAGATAGAGTTCCCGGTCATAGGGTCATTTATCAGGTAGTCCCGATTGGTATTATACGAGGCAATAGAGAGACCAATCTGAAACCCTTTATAGACATTAAAAGATGTAGAGAACTCTCCATAACCTCCAGGATTTCCAAATTGGAGCGGCAGGACAGTTCCTCCTTTAATAGAGAGAACCACTATATCCCCAAATTCCTTCACGGGTGATGTAGTTTTATCACCTTTACTCACCTTCTCTGTTATAACCAAAGACTCCTTCTTCTCAACAGGAGACCTCTGATTTTCCTTTCTCTCTTCCTGTGAGGGCTTTGCAATCTCTGATCTGGGTGGAGGCGCGACCTCTGCCGTCTTCTCCTGAGGAGGGACGAGCGGAAGAAGGGGTGGAATGATAGGAGGGGTAAGTTCATCCTGCTTCCCCTCTTTCTTATCCACCGTTGGTGGCTGAGCAACCGCTGTCTTTTCCAGAGAAACCTTCTGAACTCTTATGAGGAGACCTTTGATTGCAGACCTTGAGGTGGTTATCTGCAATGAATGTTCACCCTCGGGCACATCTATAGATATAATATTCTCAGATCCGGCATTAAACATTGTAGCATCTTTGATGACTGCGCTCCCTTCCCTATCATTTAGAGTAATCTCCTTTATCTTCTTCTGATCAATACTCACACTTATATTCACGGGCAGTTTTGTAAGGGGATTCTTCTTATCTATTATCTTTCTCACTATGATATTTATCTTTGAGGGTCCAGAGACTTTTACATCTGCAGGTGGGTCCGGAAAGAGGACAAAGAATTTTTCAAGCTTGCCTGAGATATCTACATCCTTCTGGTTGAGTTTGAGGAGGATATCCTCTGAATAAAGATTTGTTGATAGGAAAATTATAAAGCCTATAATTAAGATTTTTGAAAGATGCATATCAAAACCTCTTTCTTCAAAATTTAACTCTGAAATAATAGCCTATTGTCCGGTAAAAAGCAAGGTAAAATATTAAAGCTCTATTGCTTGCATTTCTTCAGATAAAAGGTTATATCTTTCTTATGAAATCTACCATTCGGGATGTAATACTTGAGTATATTATGAGCATCAACGGCTCTGTCTCAGGGAAGGAGGTGGCTGAGATTGCACACTGTTCACCACGAAATATATCTTATCATATAGCAAAATTAAGGAAAGAGGGGATGGACATTGAGGTCTCTCACAGGGGATATAGATATAAAAGAGAGTGTGATGCTGGACTTATAAATCTCGAAGAAGGTTTTATAAAGGCTGGGATTATATTTGAATATGTTAGGTCCTGTCTTAAAATAGTCTGTTTACACAATGAAAAAAGGGATAAAAGGGGGATTTACTATACATTTAATGAAGTGGCATTCTTCAGCGGGAGTGGTGCTGGCAATCTATCTTTCTTAATAAATCTGCAGGATGAATACTATGTAAAGGACTACATAGTTGAATTTCTTGGCGGATATATAGGGAGCAATGTTATGATAGAAGATGTTGGAAACTTCATTCTCTCAGATGACTATATCATAGGGAGATATTCAAGACAGGATAATGCGGAGCATTTTCAATTGATTGTAAACAATAAGGCAATAAGAAATATAGGGGAGATGGAGGTGAGGTCTATAGCCGATATATTTGGAGATAATATAGGAATTAAGGGATTTTCTGTATTGATTTTTGAAAATTTATATGAAAAATTACTTCATTAGCTGCTATAGGGTTGTATATGAGATATGGATTTTTTTATGTTTTTATAATTGGGATCATCTCCCTGAATTCTGTATATGCCGATGGTCTATTGATAATTGACGGGCTTGATAAACTCAAGAGTTGTTATAATCTTGCAGGTGAGCTCAAACTCAATATGGCATCAAATATAAACAATAAAGACATCAGGACCTTAGAGTATAAAAGTATGCGTGATAAAATGGTTCAGGCTGAGGAGAAGTTCTATAGACTTGAGATGGAAGATGCCTTAAAGATATTTGATGAACTGGTTAATAACTTATCGGATGCGATCATCTCTGGTGGAAGTATAAATGATATTAACAACCTTTTTCAGCAATCTCTCAACTATAAGATACTAATTTTATTATCAAGAAAAGAGGTATCAAAGGCGGTTGAATTATTAAGAGAATACATAGCAATCTTCTCAACAATGCATATTGATAGCAAGAAGATACACCCCTCACTTAGAAACTTTCTGAACTCTAATCTTGACTCTGTAAAAAAATCTGCAATATTGGAGAGCGAACTGGCTCAAATCTTAAACAAATCACTTAAATCAAAATATAGATTTAGCTTTGATGGGTCTGAGACCCTGCCCGATAAAATCATCAGGTCAAGACACATCCTGCTGATTGAAACCGCTGAAGGACAAATAAGGAGTCTGCTAAGAGATTTTTCAAATGATATCAATATGCCTATCTCTCTCGGAAATTATCAAAAAAACTATGCAATTCTGGTATTAAATGAAGATTCATTTAAGAAGGCAAAGTCCTCAAATGCAGGAAATGAGATGCTCTTTTGCAGAGAGAATGGAGATGGACTCATACTCCCTGACGGAAAGGTGCTTTCTAAAGAAGAGGCTATGATGAGAGATGTTAAGGTAGAGATTATTAAGACAGAGGAGGTTGAGCCAGAGAGCAGATGGTACAACAACTGGTGGGTATATGCGGCGGGTGGGACAGTTGTAGCCGCTGTTATTACTTCAATAATCTTAATTAACACTGACAATAGAGGCACGGAATTCTACAGAGATAGAATTCCAGTTAAATGAATATGAGAAACGAACACAATCAGGATAAGTATCAGAAGACAGTAACATCTCTATATGAGATTACAAAGGTCATAAACTCCGGAAAAGACCTTGAATATGTACTCAAATTTGTTTCGCGGGAGATAGTTTCATTGATGGGTGCAGAGACCGCCTCTGTAATGCTTCTGGATGAGAGTGGGACAGAGCTCCTCTCAAGGGCATCATTTGGGCTGACCGAGGAGGAGGAGAAGAATATCACATTCAAGGTAGGAGAAGGTGTGGCTGGATGGGTGGTAAGCAATGGGGCAACCGCCCGAATACCGGACGTAAGTAGAGATGCAAGATTCAAGGTATCCGAACATCAGGTGACTGTCATCTCTTCAATGCTTGCAGTACCATTGAAGATTCACAACAATATCATAGGGGTACTAACTGCTACACATAGTCAGAGAGACGCATTTGATATGCAGGATGAGACTATTTTAACACTACTGGGAAACTCAATTGTGCTGGACATTGAGAATGCCCGCTTATATAGACTCTCCATAACAGACCCGCTTACAAAGGTATACAACAGACAATTTTTATACAATAAACTACCTGAAGAGATATCCCGATTTATGAGATATAAGACTCCGCTCTCCATAATCCTCTTTGATGTGGATTTCTTTAAGAAGTTCAACGACACATACGGGCATAATGCAGGAGATTACATATTAAAGAACCTCGCAGCAATTGTCAGGCAGAACATTCGCAATGTAGATTTACTTATAAGATATGGCGGAGAGGAGTTTTTGATATTATCTTTAGAATCTACATTAGAGGACGCATTCGCAATTGCTGAGAGAATCAGGCATGAGGTGGAAAACACTGAGTTCTTATTTGAAGATAAAAAACTCAGGATTACAATATCCCTCGGCGTCTCATCCTACAGAGGTGGAATGACCCCAGAGGGGTTTATCAGGAGTGCTGATATGGCACTATACAGGGCAAAGCAGAACGGTAGAAATCGCACAGAGAAGAATATAGAATGAGAAAGTTCTTGAGACTGCATCCATCTATAATACTTCTGGGTCTGGCATCGCTCTTCAACGACCTCTCATCGGAGATAATCTATCCGCTTCTACCGATATTTCTGACAACCTATGTGGGGGCATCTTTTGCATTTGTAGGCTTGATAGAAGGGATTGCAGAGACTACAGCCAGTCTTTTAAAACTCTACTCGGGATATCTCTCTGACAGGATAGGGAATAAGAAGGGACTTACTGTTATGGGCTATGCCATATCAAATCTGGTCAGACCTCTAATAGGGATTGCATACTCACCGATCTTTGTCCTCATATTAAGATTCTTTGATAGAGTTGGTAAAGGGATAAGGACTTCTCCACGGGATGCAATAGTTGCAGCAGTTGCAGATAAGGGCTCAATGGGAAGGGCTTTTGGCTTCCATCGCTCCATGGATAATTTGGGATCACTCTTAGGTGCCTTCACCGGTTTCGTATTGTTGAGCTTTGCCAGACTGGATATTAGAGTGGTGTTTCTGCTGGTCATTATCCCCGGAATTCTCTCTGTACTCGCTGTCTTATTTGGAGTCAGGAGTGTTGATGCTGAGATTACTCAGGGCACAAAACGAATCTCTCTATCACTGAAGCCTTTTGGAAAAAATTTCAAGATGTATCTTCTGGTGCTGGGCATATTCACTCTGGGAAATTCATCAGATGCATTCTTACTACTGAAGGCACGAGAGTGTGGTCTTAAAGATGCATATGTCCCCCTCCTGTGGATGATGTTAAGCCTTGTGAGGACCGTATTCTCCACGCCTGCTGGAATTATTTCGGATAAAATTAGCAGAAAGAAGATTATTATAACAGGTTGGATTATTTATGCACTTGTGTATATTGCATTTGCGTTTAGCACAAAAGTATGGCATATATGGGTACTGTTTGGCATTTATGGTTTCTACTACGCCTTGACCGAGGGAGTAGAAAAGGCACTTGTTGCTGACCTTGCTCAGGAAGAGTTTAGAGGTACTGCGTACGGACTGTATAATTTTATTGTCGGCATTCTCGCTCTTCCATCCTCTTTTATCTGTGGATTGCTATGGCAGAGATTCGGCTCTATTGTTGCACTCGGATTCGGGGCAACTCTCGCATTTGCTGCATCAATACTTCTTGTAGGTGTCAGATATGAAAAGACTGAATGTTGATCAGAGATTTGTTGGGACAAGGCTGGATGTCTTTGTAGCAGAACACCTCTCTGAACGTTCAAGGTCACTTGCAGAATATCTAATTGATAATGGACTGGTTAAGATAAATGGTTTTATGGTAAAAAAGGGATATCCACTCAAGAGCGACGATAAGGTGGAGTTCTATTTCAACGAAGATGAACTATTAAAAATCTTACCTGACGACTCTGTAAAATTTGATGTTGTACTCAAAAGGGATGATTATATTGTTGTATTAAAACCAGAGGGTGTTAAGACCCATCCGCTTGTACCTTTTGAAAAGGGGACATTATTAAACGGGGTCGTAAGCAAATTCCCCTCAGCAGGTGAGCTCTATGCAAAACGTTATGAAGGAGGGCTTCTGCACAGACTTGATACGGAGACATCAGGGCTCATTTTATGTGCGCTTAATCAGAGGGCATTTAAGAGACTTAAGAACAACTTCAAGGCGGGAAATGTAAAGAAATACTATTATGCGGTTGTAAACGGTATAATCAAGAAGGGCGGCGCCATCTCAGCGAAGATTATTAGCCCTCATAAGGGTTCATATAAGGTCTTTATTGATCCGACATCAGAAGACCCTGAATATGTAACATTTTTTGAACCAATAAAATCCAATAAACGATACACACTGCTTGATATTGAACTAATAGGTGGGAAGATGCATCAGATAAGGGCACACCTCTTCTGGTTTGGATTCCCAATTGTAGGAGACAAGTTATACAACAGGGATAAGAGTTTTAAGGGGAGGATGATGTTACATGCATATAGATTATCCCTTTCTGGTGAGTTTGATGTAAAGACTGAAATCCCGGAAGAATTTAATGCACTTCTGCAATAGCTTTCCAAATAAAATCTGAAAGACTAAGGTTGATTCTTAACGAGCAGTGCTGCACCTATCATCCCTGCATCATCTCCTAAAACTGCCCTTCTTATTTTGAGTGCCGATAGAGATGGTGGTGTAGCATATCTTTTAATATCATCTATTATTGCCTGCAATAGTCGTGGTGTATTTGAAATTGCCCCACCTCCAATCACCACAGAATCTGGATTGAAGACTGTTACTATGTTTGCAATTGCCATTGAGAGTAACTCCCTCACCTCCATCCACAGGGCTGTACAGACGGCATCCTTCCTTAGATACCCCTTCTCCATATACGAATAATTAAGCCTCTCAAGATTGCCATTTACTGCATTATATAAAAATCCCCCTTTATCAGTCATAGCAAGCTCTATCAATCTACTTCTTATGGGGTTTCCCCCGGTATATGCCTCAAGACACCCTCTTGAACCGCAACCACACAATCTGCCACCATCTTTGATCTTGATATGTCCAAGCTCTCCAGCCACATTTGAGGAACCGTCATAGGGTTTACCATCTATAATCAGGGCACTACCTATCCCGGAACCCACATATACACAGAACATATTGTGACTACCCCTTCCACCTCCTTTTACAAATTCACCATAAGAGACTGCGGTCAGGTCATTTACAATCTTGAGAGGGATATTAATATATTTACTTATGAGCCCTGCAAAAGGGACATCTCTCCAACCAAAGTTAGGGCCTATTCTAACAGACTGTCCATCCTTTGAGAGCAGACCTGCAAGCCCGATACATACGGCTGAAAGCCCCCTCTTTATCTCTGAATTGACCTGCATCTTCTTTATAAGATTTGCGGTCTGTTTAGCCACCTTATCTGGCTCCTTTGAAGGGTCTGTCTTCTCCTTGATAAATTTTATTAATCTCTCCCCCTCATTGATAAGGGCTGTTCTGATATTCGTGCCACCCAAATCAATCCCGATATAATACTTCATAAAGACTCCTTATATCTTTTCCTTCAATTCGCCTATCTTTGACATAAAAAGCCCTTTTATCTCATTTAATCTACTCTCTGTCTCAGCCTCAAATCTGAGAACAAGCGCCGGCTGTGTATTTGACGCCCTCACAAGTCCCCACCCATCCTTAAATGTTACTCTCACACCGTCAATATCTATCACTGAATAATTCTGAGATTTGAAATACTCCCTAAGGAGTTCCACAATTTTAAACTTCTTATCGTCCGGCATATCAAATCTAATCTCAGGTGTGGACATCATCTTTGGGAGTGCGGAGATAAGCTCATCAAAACTCTTCTCAGATTTAGAGAGAAGCTCAATCAACCTCATTGAAGAATATATCGCATCGTCGTAGCCAAAATATCTATTTGCAAAGAATATATGTCCGCTCATCTCCCCTGCCAGTTCTGCCCCTACCTCCTTCATCTTCGCCTTAATAAGTGAGTGCCCGGTCCTCCACATAATAGGATTCCCTCCAGCCTTTCTTATCTCATCATAGAGTATCTTTGAACACTTCACCTCTGCAATAAATGTGGCGCCTGGTTTTGCCTTTAATATCTCCTTTGCAAATATTATCATCAACTGGTCCCCCCAGACGATATTTCCATTCCTATCTACAACGCCGATTCTATCTGAATCTCCATCATAGCCGACACCTATCTCACAGCGCTTCTCTCTTACAAGTTTTATCAGGTCCTGCATCGCCTCAACAAGCGTAGGGTCGGGGTGATGATTTGGAAATCTCCCATCCATATCACAATATAGTGGTTCAAACTCAATCCCGAGCCTTCTCAGAATCTCAACAGCCACAGGACCACCAGTCCCATTCCCACCATCCACTGCAACCCTGAATCTGCGGCTCCCGAGTTTGATATTCTTTACCACATAGTCAATATATCTCTCGCTAACACACTCTCTCTTAAAACTCCCCTTCCCATAAACAAAACTCCCCTCCATTGCAATATCATATATTTTTAGAATCTCATCCCCATAAATAGTGCTCTTCCCTAAGGCGACCTTAAACCCGTTATATTCGGATGGATTGTGACTGGCGGTAATCATAACCCCGCCGTCCACACTGAGCTCAAATAACGAGAAGTAAAATACAGGGGTTGGAACCACCCCTATGTCAATCACATTCATTCCCCCCTCTAAAAGTCCTCTAATAATTATCTCGGAGATATGGTCTGAGGATAGTCTGCAATCCCTTCCAACGCTCAGATTCTTTGCGTTGTGCTGTGCAAGGTATGTCCCTATTGCCCTTGAGAGCAGAAATACATCTTCATCCTTTAGGTCCTTTTCAACGATACCTCTGATATCATATTCTCTAAAGATGCCTCTATTCATATTAACTCCTTTCTATCAGGTTTGTTATGAGCCTCATACTTAAATCAGTTCCTTCTTCCCCATCCTTTCCAGTTCATCCACAACCCTCTTTACATCCTGACACTTTTCAAGCGGTGTTATAAGTATTGCATCATCTGTAGCAATCACTGCCACCGCATTCATTCCTATTATTGCAATAGTCTTCCCCTCTGACCTGACGACACAGTCCTGACAATCAATCAGGATATTTTCGCCTATATTTACATTTCCATAACTGTCCTTCTCAAGGATATCTCTTACTGCACCCCACGAACCAACATCACTCCATTTGAGGTCGGCGGGGATTACTCTGATACCCGAGACCTTCTCCATTATTCCGTAGTCAATTGAAATGGATTCAATACCTGAAAATATTTTTCTCGCCTCATCTGGATTTGAATCAATGATGTCTCTTATCCTTAATATGGCATCCAGTGTCTCTGGCATAAATTTGCCCATCTCCTCTAGTATCCTCTTCGCAGTAAAAATAAATATTCCAGCATTCCAGAGATACCTGCCGGTTGAGATATATTCAATAGCCTTCTGTCTGTTTGGCTTCTCAATAAATGCCTCAACTCCAAAGATATCAATTCCCTCAGCGGTTTCAACCTGCGCACCCTTTCTGATATATCCAAAGCCAGTCTCTGGCCTATCAGGAGTTATACCAATTGTGACTATATTACCCTGTAGTGCCACCTGATATGCCACATTCAATACCTTGCCAAAGAGCCCTTCATTTCTGATATAGTGGTCAGAGGGAAGGACTGCGATTACAGCACTCTCATCTCTTTTGTGAATAATTGCCGCAGATAATCCTATTGCAGGCGCGGTATTTTTGGGGAGAGGTTCAAGAATAATATTTGGTTCAGAACTCCCTTTGAGCTCCTCCCTTATCAGAGGGGCATATTCAAGATTTGCAACATAAAATATGTTGTCGGGGGGAAAAATCTTTACAAGTCTGTTGTAAGTCATCTTTATGAGGGATTCAGAGTTGTTATCCAATCTCAAAAACTGTTTTGGGAATCTCTTTCTGCTTAATGGCCAGAAACGTGTCCCGGACCCACCAGCCATTACGAGGGCATAATAATTATTCATCCTTAGGACTCCTTTAAAACTATGGTCGTGGATAATCTAATATATTCTCTCATAAAATCAAGTAAAATTAGAGGGAGAGCATATCCAGATATTGTTTGAGAATTCTACCCGTTGCACCCCAGATAATATATCCATTGTAGTCATAAAAATACTGTCTTATTTTTAACCTTCCATAATTTATATCCTCTACTCTTGGAATGTGAGAGAGCAAGAATCTCAACGGGACATTTAATACCTCTGCAATCTCATCATTTGGGGAAAGCTCACATAGGATATCCCGGTTTTTTGTAAAAAATACAAATGGAGTAATTCTAAACTTTGAGATTGTAAGGATGTCATCAAGCCTCCCTAAAACCTCCTCTTTATTCAATTTTATGCCGAGCTCCTCGTATGTCTCTCTAATGGCACACTGTATTAATCTCTCTCCTCTATTTAATGCACCACCCGGAAAAGATATCTGTCCCTGATGATATTTGACCTTATTTGAACGCAGTGTGAACAGAATGTAATATTCACCCTTTATGTAATGGTTGATTATTGCAACGGCAGAGCTCTTGAAACCATTTCTATAAATCCTCTTTATCTTTCTCCCGGACAAATTTGACCTGAGAGATTGAAATATATGTTCTGAGATTTTCATATCAGCTACATCAATTATCTATTCTCAATCAGTTCTTTTATTGTTTCAAAGACCCTTTTTGCGGTCTCAGGACCGAGCGACATTGATTTTTCATAATCATATAAAGGGTCATTAAAGTAGGATTCGGGAAGTATATATCCTATCTCATCCATCCCCAGATTTATCTTGAATTTGTATTCGGATGGAATAATCTTATTTATCTCAAAGCCGAGTTCCGGGAGAGATTCACCCGGAACCGTTACAAATATTGCCTCACCAATTCTCACATAGTGTATTTCGGTTGGCATCTTTTTATCTTTTATCTCCCTCTTCAGAACTCCGAGTTTGTGCGCAACTTCAAAGTCGGTATTCTCAACATTGAGTTCTATCTTCTTAAATCTATGCTCAATCACTACTGGCTCCTTTGCATTTACGGAGTTGCTCTCAAGCCCTTTCAATGCTGAGATGGCAAGGGCCTTGCCAACTATATCCTTAAATCTCCTCTTCTCGGACTGAGGTGCCCATTTGGAGATCTTAGGTACCACCATACCACCAAGAGAACCCTGAGTAAAGAGAAGTATCCCATCCTGATTCTTCTCATAATAATTATACATCGCACCAGCTATATCCGCAGAGATTAGATGATTTTCCTCGTCAAGTGCCTCAATATGAATAGGATAATTTGCAAGTGTAAATATGCCCTTTCCATCTACCCCCTCCGAGAGCATCAGATACATTGTATTTTCTTTATATCCGTGCTTTCGTAGATTCTCCTGATAACCCTCAGGGACATCAATCTTTGCAAACTTCAGAGTTGCAGTTCTTACATTCTCTACTGCCTCAAATGCACATCTGGTTATCCTGTTCTTAAGCCAGTTATCATACTTCGGGTTCCTGCCATTTTTGACTGGAAATATTGAAAATGGTCCTGGGCCCCAGAGTCCCAAAGTATCAGGCCCCTCGTGGTTATGGACACTTGAGATGATTATCTTCTTGCTCAGATTCTCATCCTTTGAAATCATCTCTCTCACCTCTCTTATATCATCGTAGAAATAACCTATAAGGTCCAGAGAGATAAACAGGATTGATTCGCTCCCATTGCTCAGAAATGCACACCTTGCAGTTATTGGATCCATAACGCCGGTACTCCTTCTCCCTGCATTATAGCCAGCCATATAGACCCATTTTTCTTGTGGAGGAGTTATATCTATCTTTGCAGCACCTGCCACAAGAATCTGTCTGTTCTGTAATAAAATTCTCCGTACTGCCCTATCATATCTGGTGCTCTCGCTATACTTTTCGGTCTCCATCCTTGGCTCAAATTTGAAATCCCATGGAATACAGGAGGTCTGGATAAAAATGATTGCTATAATGAGAATGTCTTTTCTTTGCATATCTTCCTCCAAATGAAAATCTATACAATCTCTACTTTAAAGTAAATGAAAAATAAAGTCACTTCTTCACCTAATCCGACATAGCCGAAACCAAAACACTTGAAAAATCTTCTGCACATTTTGCGTAGAAGTTACAACTTAAGAATCTAATTCAATTAATTATGGAATTGAATTTGACTCCAATGATGGCGTGGTGTCACATACTTACGTTATTAAACTGAAACTTATTCATATCTATATAGGATATTTGTTTCAGTCAACAG
>JBMFOP010000016.1:0-40776 GCA_049969675.1 Myxococcota bacterium
AGAAGGAGTTGAGATTTGCGGTGAGGGAAGGTGGGAGGACAGTAGGTGCTGGCGTCATTACAGAAATAATAAAGTAATTGGAGATGTAAGATGGAAGGACAGAAGATTAGAATCAAATTAAAAGGCTATGATTATCGTCTGCTGGACAGGTCTGTTGCAGAGATAGTGAGGACTGCAAAATCTACAGGGGCAGAGGTGGTTGGGCCCCTTCCGCTCCCGACAGAGATTCATAAATATACTGTATTGAGGTCCTGTCACGCAGATAAGAAATCAAGAGAGCAGTTTGAAATCAGGGTTCATAAGAGACTGGTGGATATATTAAGACCTACGCCCAATACATTGGATGCCCTGATGAAGCTGGATCTCTCAGCAGGTGTGGATGTGGAAATTAAGTAAGGAGCAGGTGCTATGATTAAATTAGATGTGTATGATGTCTTAAAGAATAAGGTCTCTGAGATTGAAGTGAGCGAGAAGGTATTCGGCGTACCATTTAATCAGACGGTAATATATCAGGCTGTTCGTGTAAAACAAATGAATAAGAGACAGGGTACCGCCTCCACCAAGAACAAGGCTGAGGTGAGAGGTACAGGGAAGAAACCGTGGAGGCAGAAGCATATGGGTAGGGCGAGGCACGGGAGTATGCGTTCTCCTCTCTGGAGGGGTGGAGCGGTCACATTTGGACCAAGGCCCAGAGAGTATGATCTCGCCCTTCAAAAGAAGGTAAATCGCAAGGCTATGTGTATTGCCCTCTCTGACAGAGTTAGGGAAAATTCAATTTTCGTTATTGACAAAGTTGATTTTTCTGATATTAAAACCAGACATTTTTGTGAATTACTCAAGAGGTTTGAGATTGAAGGTGCCCTTGTGATAGACAACAAAAATAGGAATTTGATGCTTTCGGTGAGGAATCACAGCAAGTCAAAGTATCTGAATGCAGAAAATTTAAATGTTGTGGACCTTTTAAAATATAACAAGCTTCTGGTATCTCAGGAAGCTCTAAAAAAGATTGAAGAGGTATTATCAAAATGAACAGCATTAAGACATTTACAGATTATGACATTATTATAAGACCGCTAATCACAGAGAAGAGCAATATTCACAAAGAGCTTTTTAATAAGGTCTCGTTTGTAGTCAGAAGAGATGCCAATAAGATCCAGATCAAGAGGGCGGTCGAAAACATATTTAAGGTCAGGGTTGCTAAAGTCAATACCGTTATCGTCAGAGGGAAGATGAGAAGATACGGGAGATATATTGGCAAGAGGGCATCTTATAAAAAGGCTATTGTCACCCTTGAGGCCGGTTATACTATTGATGTACTTTCCACTATTTAGTAGAGGTGTCTTATGGCAGTAAAGACTTTTAAACCCACATCTCCTGGTAGAAGATTTATGACAGTGGCGGATTTCTCTGAACTGAAGAAGGGTCCGCCGGAGAAGAGCCTTGTTAAAAGAATAAAGAGACACTCTGGAAGAAATAATCAGGGTAGAGTGACCATCAGGTTTAGAGGTGGTGGTTCTAAGAAGATATACAGGATAATTGATTTCAAGAGGGATATCAGAGATATTCCAGCAAAGGTGGAGGCAATAGAGTATGACCCCAATAGAACCTGCAGGATCGCTCTCTTAAATTACAAAAATGGAGTTAAGAGGTATATTCTCGCTCCAGATGGATTAAAAGTTGGGGATACTGTTGTTTCATCTGAGAATGCGGATATTAAGGTTGGGAATTCGCTCCCACTCAGGAATATCCCGGTAGGGCAGATGGTTCACAATATAGAACTCAAGATCGGGAAAGGCGGTGCACTTGTCAGAGCGGCCGGGTCTGCGGCTCAGGTACTTGGTAAAGAAGGTGATTATGCAATACTGAGAATGCCGTCTGGAGAGATGAGAAAGGTCCTTCAGGAGTGTTATGCAACAATTGGACAGGTAGGTAATCTGGAACACGAAAATATCATCATCGGCAAGGCTGGAAGACAGAGACTGAAGGGTAGAAAGCCTCATGTAAGAGGTGTTGTTATGAATCCGGTGGATCATCCACATGGTGGTGGTGAAGGTAAGGCGGGTCAGGGTAATCCTCATCCGGTATCTCCGTGGGGATGGAAGACAAAGGGGAAGAAGACGAGACACAATAAGAGAACTGAGAAATATATCATCAAGCACAGGCATTAATAAGGAGGTTGTAAGTGTCAAGGTCAATTAAAAAAGGACCATATGTAGAAGAGAGTCTATTGAAAAAGGTTATGAGTATGGCCGAGAGCGGGCAGAAAAAGGTAATTAAGACATGGTCCAGAAGGTCCACCATTATTCCAGAGATGGTTGGATTTACATTTGCCGTTCACAATGGTAATAAATTTATTCCAGTATATGTTGTTGAGAATATGGTAGGACACAAATTGGGTGAATTTGCACCGACCAGGACATTCAGGGCACATTCAGCTGAGAGGAAGGCTGAGAAGGCTGGAGAAAAGGCTCCTGAAAAGAAATAATATAATTCGGAGGAAAAGATGTTAGCCAGAGCAAAGTTGAGATTTTTGAGAATTTCGCCGAGAAAAGTTAAAATAGTTACAGACCTTATAAAGGGGAAGAAGGCTACAGAGGCTATCAATATCCTGAAGTTTACTCCCAATACAGCGGCGAAGCCAGTATTAAAACTATTAAATTCGGCTATTGCAAACGCCACCAACAATCAGAAGGAGAAAATAAATGTAGATGACCTCGTGGTAAAGGAGGTAATAGTTGGGAATGGTCCGATTATGAAGAGGATTATGCCCCGTTCAAGGGGAATGGCTTATCGTATAAATAAGAGAATGAGCCACATAACAATCTTGATAGATAACATTTAAAGGAGGCAGCTTTGGGTCAGAAAGTAAATCCGATTGGTTTTAGACTTGGAGTGACAAAGACATGGGAATCCAGATGGTTCTCATCAAAGAATTATGTTAAATGGTTTCATGAGGACCTTAATTTCAGGAAATATCTTAAAGAGAAGCTTTATCAGGCTGGTGTATCAAGGATCCTGATAGAGAGGTCAGTAAATAAAGTTAGAATTAATGTCTTTGTAGCAAGGCCTGGTATGGTCATTGGAAAGAAGGGTTCAGGGATTGACGGCATAAAGAAAGAGCTTCAGGCGATGGCAGCAAAGGATGAAGAGATATTCTTGAATATTAGTGAGGTCAGAAAGCCAGAACTGGATGCACAGCTGATTGCAGAGAATATTGCCTCTCAACTTGAGAAGAGGGTTGCTTTTAGAAGGGCGATGAAGAAGTCAGTCTTAAATGCTATGAAATTCGGTGCACTCGGGATTAAGGTTATGGCAGGTGGCAGGCTTGCGGGTGCGGAGATTGCACGTTCGGAGTGGTATAGAGAGGGTAGGGTCCCGCTTCAGACCTTAAGAGCGGATATTGATTTTGGTTTTGCAGAGGCAAATACCACATATGGGAAGATAGGAGTGAAGGTCTGGTTATTTAAGGGTGAGATATTAAGTAAGAGATAAGGAGTTAGAATTATGTTTATTCCAGCCAAGGTCAAATACAGGAAGCAGCAGAGAGGCCGAATGAAGGGTAAGGCTCAGAGAGGCAATACCCTTGCGTTTGGTGATTATGGATTGATGGCACTTGAATGTGGATGGATTACAGCCAAGCAGATTGAGGCAGCCAGAGTCTCTATTACCAAATTTATCAAAAAGGGAGGGAAGCTCTGGGTGAGAATATTTCCGGACAAACCCATCACCAAGAAACCACTTGAGACCCGTATGGGAAAAGGGAAAGGGGCGCCGGAGGAGTGGGTGGTAGTTATAAGGCCTGGCAGGATTCTTTACGAGATGGAGGGCATTACAGAGGAGCAGGCAAGAGAGGCACTGAGGCTTGCCGCACATAAGTTACCTGTGGTAACCAGATTCATTAAGAGAGGTGAGTTACTATGAAGGCGAGAGAATTTAGAAATATGGAAGTAGAGCAGATTAAGACGGAAATAAGGAATATGAAGGAGAGCCTCTTTAAGTTCAGATTCCAGCACTTTACCGGGCAACTTGAGAACCCAATGAAGTTGAGAAATACCAGAAGGGATCTGGCGAGGGCATATTCAGTGCTAAAGGAGAAATTATCCAGTAAGACATCTTCAGAAAAGAATAAGTGAGGTAATAAATGGAAAAGTTTGGTTACAATAAGGTCTTGATTGGTAAAGTGGTTTCAGACAGGATGGAGAAGACCATATCTGTTGAGGTCAAACGAAGGGTGATGCACCCTAAATATAAAAAATTTCTTACCAGAAGGTCAGTCTTTAAGGTCCATGACGAGAAGAATGAGGCAAAGGTTGGTGACACGGTGATGTTTAAGGAGACGAGACCACTGTCTAAGACCAAGAGATTCAAACTGGTTAAGATATTGGTTAAAGGCAAGAGGTTTGATTCAGAGAATCAGACCGCTTTATAAATAAAGGAGTATGCTATGATTCAGATGAAAACACTCTTGGATTCGGCTGATAATTCTGGTGCAAAGACACTTCAGTGTATTAAGGTACTTGGTGGTTCAAGAAGGCGATATGCCCAGGTGGGTGATGTGATTGTGGTGGCTATAAAAGAGGCTATGCCGGATTCAAAGGTCAAGAAGGGAGATGTAGCAAAGGCAGTTATTGTAAGAGTAGCCAAAGAGATCAAGAGAGAGGATGGGTCTTATGTCAGATTTGATGACAATTCGGCAGTCCTCATCAATAACTGGGGAGAACCGCTTGGTACGCGAATCTTTGGTCCTGTTGCAAGAGAGTTGAGAGCCAGAAGATTTATGAAGATATTATCACTTGCACCTGAAGTATTATAATTTTTGGGAGAATTAAGATGAGTATTAGAAAAAACGATATAGTGGTAGTTATCAGAGGTAAGAAGAAAGGGAAGAAGGGAAGAGTCCTATCTGTCCTTAGAGAGAAGGGCAGGGTCATAGTAGAGAATGTTGTGACGATCAAGAGACACCTGAAGCCGGGTAGAGATAAATCTGCGCAGGCTGGAGGCATTGTAGAGAAGCCCGGTTCAATTGCAATTAGCAATGTAATGCTCTATTGTAAGAAGTGTGATAGAGGCGTAAGACACGGTTATAAGATTTCTGGCGATACAAAATCCCGCATCTGTAAGAAGTGTGGTGAACAGATTTGATGGAGGAAGAGATGGCACGATTAAAAGAACTATATAAGAAAGAAATTGTCCCGAGGTTGATGAAAGAGTTCAACTATAAGAATATTATGCAGGTCCCCAAACTGCACAAGATTACAATCAATATGGGGCTTGGAGAGGCTATCACCAATGTAAAGATTCTGGATACGGCTTCAAGCGAACTCGCGGCGATTACCGGGCAGAGACCGATTATTACAAAAGCCAGAAAATCAATCTCTAATTTCAAACTCAGGGCGGGGGCATCTATTGGTTGTGCAGTCACTCTGAGAGGCGACAGGATGTACGAGTTTTTTGATAGATTTGTAAATATCGCCCTCCCGAGAGTGAGAGACTTCAAGGGGCTTTCCTCTAAGTCATTTGATGGTAGGGGAAATTATTCTGTCGGGATAAAAGAACATATTATATTCCCGGAGATAAACTTTGACAAGACTGATAAGATTAAAGGTATGACAATTACCATAGTGACGACCGCAAAGTCGGATGAAGAGGCGAAAAAATTATTGAAGTATCTTGGTATGCCATTTAAGGATTAAAGGAGGATATGCGTGGCTAAAAAGTGTTTAATAATTAAACAGAAGCGAGAACCGAAATTCTCAAGTCGTAAGTACAACAGATGTGCCCTTTGTGGAAGGCCGAGAGGGTATATGAGAGATTTTGATATCTGTAGAATTTGTTTCAGAAACCTGGCTTTGAGAGGACTGATCCCCGGTGTTACAAAGTCCAGCTGGTAAGGGAGGAATAATATGAGTCATACTTATCCTGTTGCAGATATGCTTACAAGAATTAGAAATGCCATTCAGGCGAGACTTGATATAATTGAGGTCCCACATTCAAAGATAAAAGAGTCTATACTGGAGGTAATGACCAACGAGGGATTTATCAATGGTTTTCGCGTGGTTAAACGCGGCGAGAAAAAATATATATATGTCTCGCTTAAATATTATAATAATGATCCGGTCATTTCTGAAATCAGGTGTTTTAGCACACCGGGGAGAAGGATGTATATTGGTTATGATAAGATAAGGCGATATACACCGGGCTATGGAATCGTCATCCTCTCAACCCCTAAGGGGATTATGAGTGGCGGGAAGGCATTGAAAGAGAAGCTCGGTGGTGAATTAATCTGTTCAGTCTATTAAACGAGGTGTTTGCTATGTCAAGGATTGGAAATAAACCATTGAGTATCCCACAGGGAGTAAAGGTCACTATCAATAATGATTCAATAGTGGTTGAGGGCCCAAAAGGTAAGAAGTCTATTAAACCAAACATTCATACAAAGGTTGAAGTCTTGGGCAATATCATCAAGGTCTCCCGTACTTCTAATGAGAAGGTTGCAAAGCAGGCGCACGGTACTACCTGGGCCCTTCTGAACAGTGCGATTCAGGGTGTGAGTACTGGATTTTCAAAGGTATTATTGGTTCAGGGAGTTGGATACAAGGCGGAGTTGAGTGGGAATACACTTAAGTTCAGCATTGGATATTCAAAGCCAGTCCTTTTTGAAGTCCCAAGAGAAATTTCTGTAAAAGTTGAGAAGGATACAATAATAACGCTCACCTGCCATGATAAAGAGTTGCTCGGGCAGGTCTGTCAGAATATCAAGGCGATAAAGCCAGCCGACCCATATAAGTTAAAGGGTATCAAATATGCCGATGAAGTAATAAAACAGAAAGTCGGCAAGGTCGGTGTTGGTGGCGCAAAGTAATTTATGGAGGTTTAAAGTGAGTATTTATCTAAACCGAAAAGAGAATCGCTTGAAGAAGATAATAAGAATAAGGAGAAAAATATATGGTACTCAGGAGAGACCGCGAATCTCCGTATTCAAGAGCAACAGATATTTTTATGTACAGCTTATCAATGACCTTGAAGGCAAAGTTCTACTCTCTGCATCTACGAGAGACAGGGATTTTATAAATCCATCAGAGAAAGAAAAACCCCTTGCACAGGCAAAACGGCTCGGTTCTATTTTTGCGAACAGGTGTAAGGAGAAGAATATTGAGGCAGTTGTATTGGACAGACGTGGCTATAAATATCACGGAATTATAAAGGCATTTGCAGATGCAATGAGAGAGGCTGGAATCAAGTTTTAATTTTTCTATTAAGGAGGTCTGAGTTGGCTAATATGATTAATAATGAGATTGAACAGAAGGCATTGCTGGAGGGCGTGATTTATATCAACAGAACAGCAAAGGTGGTTAAGGGTGGTAAGAGATTTTCATTTTCAGCACTGGTGGTGGTTGGAGACGGAGAGGGGATGATAGGTTATGGACTTGGGAAGGCTAATGAGGTCCCTGAAGCCATCAGAAAAGGAACCGAGAAGGCAAAGAAGAATATGATTAAGATACCACTTGTTCAGGGAACTATCCCCAATCAGGTAATAGGGAAGTATGGCGCGAGCAACCTTCTTATGAAGCCAGCAAAGGAGGGGACTGGTGTGATTGCAGGGACCGTTTTGCGGACACTTTTTGAAAATGCAGGTGTGAAGAATATTGTTACCAAATCTATTGGCTCAAGTAATCCGCATAATCTGATTAAGGCAGCCTTTGATGGTTTTAAAAAGATGAAGCCCAGGAATGAATATCTTAAGGCGCGGGGCAAACTGATTGATGAAAATAAATAAGGCTGGAGGATGGATATGACTTCAAAGAGTATCAGGATTCAGTGGTATAAAGGGACGATAGGTAGAGATATCAGGCAGAAACTCACCATAAAGGGGTTGGGTTTTAAGAAGCTCCATCAGATAATTGAAGTAAAAGACACCCCGGCTATCAGAGGGATGATAAAGAAGATACCACATCTTGTGAAAATTGTCTCAGAATAAGGAGTATATTATGGTAATTTCGCTTGGTAATATCAAAGTTCCAGAAGGTGCCACACATAGACCGAAGAGAAGAGGTAGAGGTGAAGGCTCCGGTCTCGGTAAGACATCGGGTAGGGGGAATAAAGGTCAGCTTTCACGCTCGGGTGGTGGTACCAGATTGGGTTTTGAAGGCGGCCAGATGCCTTTAATTAGAAGAATCCCCAAACGGGGCTTCTTTAATATCTTCAAGAAAGAATATGCAGTTGTAAATCTCAAAGACCTCTCAAAATTTGCCGCCAATGAGATTGTGGATGCAGAGAGACTTTATGCAAAAGGTCTGATTCCTTCAAAGTCGCTCCCTGTAAAAGTACTGGGAGATGGTGAGATAAATGTCGCACTCACGGTAAAGGCAAACAAGTTTTCAAAGAAAGCGATTGAAAAGATAACAAAAGCAGGCGGAAAGGCCGAGGAGATTTAGTTGTGGCAAATGTTTTTAGCAATATAGCCCGTATACCTGAGCTCAGGAGGAGGATCCTCTTCTCATTATTGATGCTTGCGGTATACAGGGTAGGTATCTTTATCACCACACCCGGTGTTGACAGGGTGGTGATGGCAAAGATATTCTCTTCTGCAAAGAATACAATATTTGGTATCTTCAACCTCTTCTCAGGTGGTGGACTTGAACAGCTCTCTATATTTGCACTCGGAATAATGCCCTACATCAGCGCATCAATCATTATGCAATTACTCGGAGTTGTGCTGCCCGCGGTTGAGAAACTCCAGAAAGAAGGAGAGCTGGGGAAGAAGAAGATTACACAATATACCCGCTATCTAACAGTTGTCATCTGTCTGATGCAGGGATTTGGAATTGCTGTATATCTGGAAGGACTCAGGTCTTCAACAGGAGAACTGGTGGTTGCGGATCCTGGAATGGGATTTAGACTTCTAACAGCATTGACACTGACCACAGGTACAACATTTATAATGTGGCTTGGTGAACAGATAACAGAAAAAGGGATCGGGAATGGAATCTCTCTTATAATCTTTGCAGGTATCGTCGCACGCATGCCAAATGCAGTATTTCAGAGCTTCTCATTTACAGAGAAGGGGATGTTAAAACCACTTACCCTTTTAATTGTCCTTGCAATTATGGTTGGCACGATCTACCTGATTGTATTTTTTGAGAGAGGGCAGCGCAGGATTCCAGTTCAATATGCCAAAAGGGTTGTGGGTAGAAAGGTATACGGTGGCCAGACCACACATCTCCCTCTGAAGGTAAATACGGCTGGGGTTATCCCTCCAATATTTGCATCCTCCATTCTTGTCTTCCCTGCTACAATGAGCAACCTGTTACATTTTGATATCTTCAAAAATATTTCAAATTCATTACAGCCGGGGACCTGGGGTTACGAGACATTTTATGTATTACTCATAATATTCTTTGCATACTTCTATACCGCGGTTGTCTTCAATCCCGTTGATATCTCTGAAAATATGAAAAAATATGGTGGTTTTATCCCGGGGATCAGGCCGGGGAGCAAGACCGCTGAATATATTGATAAGGTTCTCTCCAGAATTACCTTTGGTGGAGCCTTATATGTATCGTTTGTCTGTGTACTCCCTACGGTGCTTATGAAATCATTCAATGTCCCATTCTATTTTGGAGGGACTGCACTTCTGATTGTTGTCGGCGTTGCCCTTGATACACTGGCACAGATAGAGTCGCACCTGATTTCCAGACATTATGAAGGGCTCTCAGGAGAGGGTGGCCCGAGAATTAGAGGTAGAAGGAGGTAATATGATAATCGTTCTACTTGGCCCTCCTGGTTGTGGTAAAGGCACTCAGGCACAGAAGTTGATGGAAGTGATGAAACTCCCGCAGATATCAACTGGAGATATGCTCAGGAAGGCATTGAAAGACGGGACGCCACTTGGACTTGAGGCAAAGAAATATATGGAATCGGGACAGCTTGTACCGGATAAACTCGTAATTGATATTATAAGAGAGAGAGTAAAATCACCAGACTGTAACAATGGCTTTGTACTTGACGGTTTCCCGAGGTCTATCCCACAGGCTGAGGCGCTGGATGAGATGCTCAAAGAGATAGGAAAGAAGATTGATTTTGCCATCAATTTTGATGTACCCGAGGAGGAGCTTATATTGAGAATTTCTGGGAGGAGGAGTTGTCCCCAATGTGGTGCTATGTTCCATATAAAATTTTCACCTCCCAGAGTTGAAGGGATCTGTGATAAGTGTGGAGCGAGTCTCTATCAGAGGGCTGATGACAATGAGACAACTGTAAAAAATAGAATCACGGTCTATAATGAGCAGACTGCTCCATTGATAGATTATTATCAGAGGAAAGGTGTACTCAAGAATATTATGGCTGGTGGAGGTACGCCGGATTCAGTATTTGGCAAAGTGAAAGAGGTAGTTGGGTTGTAAGAGATGATAAATATCAAGAGCCCGGAAGAGATTAAGATTATGGATAAGGCAAACAAAATAGTGAATACGGCGCTTGAGGAGGTGGCAAAGAAGATTGCACCCGGGGTAAGGGCGAGTGAGTTAGATGAGATTGCAGAGGCTGTAACAAAGAAATTCGGTGCAAGGCCAGCATTCAAAGGTTATAATGGATATAAATATTCACTGTGTGTATCCATTAATGATGAGATTGTACACGGATTACCCGAGAAGAAGAAGGTAATAAAAGAGGGTGATGTGGTGAGTATTGACTTTGGTGTTTTATACAATGGATACTATGGAGATGCAGCCAGAACAGTAATTGTTGGTGAGGTTAGTGAATCTGTAAAAAGATTTGTCAAGACCGCCGAGGATGCATTCTATGCCGGTGTGAATATGATGAAGAGAGGAAATAGAGTGGGAGATATCTCAAATGCAATTCAGTCTCTTGTTGAATCCAGAGGATTCGGGGTTGTAAGAGACCTTGTAGGACATGGTATTGGTACATCATTACACGAGGATCCCCCTGTGCCAAATTTTGGTAAGTCTGGTGTGGGCCCTGATATTATTGATGGTATGGTACTGGCGATTGAACCTATGATTACAATGGGCGACTATAGGGTTATATACGATGATGATGGCTGGACAACAAGGACTTATGATGGTAAACTGGCTGCCCATTTTGAATATTCGGTTGCAGTGGTGGATGGAAGTTATTATATTCTTGGAATTAAGTAAGATTAGTGAGGTCTATGTCTAAGGAAGGAACGATTGAAGTAGAAGGAACTGTAGTGGAGACACTACCCAATACAATGTTTAGAGTAGAATTGCCAAATGGCAAGAAGATCATTGCATATCTCTCTGGAAAGATGAGAATGCATTTTATCAGGATCTTGCCCGGAGATAAGGTTATTGTAGAGTTGAGTCCTTATGATTTGAGTAAGGGAAGAATAACTTTCAGGAGCAAGAAATAATTAACAGGATAGGTGATATATGAAAGTTAGAGCTTCAGTTAAAAAGATTTGTCCAAAATGCAAGATTATCAAACGTAAAGGTGTTGTAAGGGTAATCTGCGAGAACAAGAAGCACAAACAAAGACAGGGATAATTTTAAGGAGGATTTTAATGGCACGAATTGCTGGAATTGACTTACCTAAAAACAAGAAGATAGGTATAGCACTGACTTATCTCTACGGTGTTGGCAGGTCACTTGCAAAGGTGATTCTTCAAAAGGCTCAGGTCTCCTGGGACAAGAGGAGCTATGAACTTAGTGACGATGAAATAAAGAGAATCAGAGAGACCATAGAGCAGGAAGGTATTAAGGTAGAGGGTGACCTCAAAAGAGAGGTTACTATGAATATTAAGAGGCTGATAGAACTGAATACCTATAGAGGTCTCAGACATAAGAAGGGGTTGCCGGTCAGAGGTCAGAGGACACATACAAATGCAAGGACAAGAAAGGGACCAAGAAGAGGGATTATCAGACCATCTGCATCAGCAGCAGGTACATCCCCCAAGGCATAAATTCATTATGGAGGTATAGAGAGTGAAGCCTAAGAAGAAAGTAAAAAAGTCAGTAAATACAGGGATGGTTCACATCCAGTCTACATTCAACAATACCATAATTACCATCTCGGATATGAATGGTAATGTGATTGCGTGGTCAAGTGCCGGCGCAAAGGGATTTAAGGGCTCAAAGAGGAGCACTCCGTTTGCGGCACAGGTGGCAGCCGAGGATGCGGCCAAAAAGGCAATGGACCAGGGGATGAAGTCGGTTGGAATCCTGATTAAGGGTCCTGGTGCAGGGAGAGAATCAGCCATCAGGGCAATTCAGGCAGCAGGTCTTAAGATTACAATGATAAAAGATATTACGCCGATTCCGCACAATGGTTGCAGACCACCTAAGAGAAGAAGGGTATAGTAAATTTTTATAAGGAGGATGAACTTTGGCACGTTATACTAAATCCAGATGTAAGCTTTGTAGGAGAGAGAGTTTGAGAGAAGAACCCAAGATGTTCCTCAAATCAGAGAGATGTCTCACGGACAAATGCGCTGTTGAGAGAAGGGCATTTCCCCCGGGACAACATGGCTCAAAGAAGGGGAAGCTCTCTGGTTATGGGATACGAGTAAGAGAGAAGCAGAAGGCTAAGAGAATTTATGGACTCCTTGAAAAGCAGTTCAGAGAATATTTTAATAAAGCAAAGGAAAAGGAGGGAATTACCGGTGAACATCTGATTACATTTCTTGAGAGAAGATTGGATAATGTGGTTTTTAGACTTGGTTTTGCAAAGAGCAGGAGTCACGCAAGACAGTTAGTCGCTCATGGGCACTTTCTGGTCAACGGTAGGAGGACGGATATCCCTTCCTATCTCGTGAGAGTTGGTGACGAGATAGAACTAAAAGAGAGGTCAAGAAAGAATCAGGTAATTGCAGAGACATTTGCATCAAAGAAGGATAGTGCCCCGCAGTGGCTTGAGGTAGATGCAAAGTCATTTAAGGGGATTGTAAAGAAGCTGCCAGAGAGGCAGGATATATCTGATTTGAATGTAAACGAACAATTGATTGTAGAATTGTATTCAAGATAGAATTTTAAGGAGTAGGAGGAGAAATGTATAAGGTATGGCAGGAACTCATTAAACCAAAGAATCTTGTTATTGAAGCGGATACCCAGACCGAGACATATGCTAAATTTATAGCAGAACCGCTTGAACAGGGTCTTGGTATTACTATTGGCAACTCGCTCAGGAGAGTTCTCTTGTCGCTTATACCGGGCGCAGCAATTGCAGCGGTTAAGATTGATGGTGTATTGCACGAATTCACCAGCATTCAGGGAGTATCAGAGGATGTCACAGATATTATCTTAAATCTGAAACAGATTGTATTACAGATGGACCCGGAGGTAGAGGAGAAGACATTCCTTTTGAGGCAGAAGGGCCCCAAGACGGTATATGCAAAAGATATAGAGATAGATAGCTCTGTTAAGATTATCAATCCCGAGCAGGTAATAGCACACCTTGATGAGGGTGCAACATTAAATATGGAATTGTTGATTAAACACGGAAGGGGTTATGAGAGTGCGGATAAGATAAAGGATAGAATAAGAAATAAGGATGAATTATCTGTTGGGATGCTCCCGATTGATTGCCTCTTTTCACCTGTAAAAAAGGTTAATTACAATGTCACATATTCAAGAGTTGGTCAGATTACAGACTATGATAAACTTATTCTTGAAGTCTATACAAATGGGGCGATGAAGCCAGAAGATGCGGTGGCGATTGCAGCAAAGATTATAGAGAAACAGATGGCTATATTCATCAACTTTGAGGAAGAGGAAGAGGAGATAGCCCCTGTTGAGGTCTCTCAGTCAAAGCTCAATGAGAATCTCTTCAAGTCTGTGGATGAGCTTGAACTCTCTGTCAGGGCGAGTAATTGTCTGCAGGCTGCCAATATAAAGTACATTGGAGACCTTGTTCAAAAGACAGAGGCAGAGATGCTCAAGACCAAGAATTTTGGCCGTAAATCTTTAAGGGAGATTAAGGACATTCTGGCAAGTATGGGATTGAGTCTGGGAATGAAGCTTGAAAACTGGCCACCAAAGGAGTTCCCGAATAGCAATAAAGATAAAGATATAACCTGATTTTTTTTAGGAGAAGTTAGATATGAGACACAGAAAAGCCGGTAGAAAGTATAGCAGGACGAGAGAGCATAGAATTGCGATGTTCAGAAATCTGCTAATGAATCTAATTAGAGATTCAAAGATTAGGACCACTGATGCAAAGGCTAAAGGATTGAAGAGGATTGCTGACAGGGTAGTATCACTTGCGAGGACAAACAATCTGGTAAACATTAGAAAGGTTGGCTATTATATAACCAATAAGGACCTCCTCAAGAAATTGTTTACAGAGATTGGGCCAAAGTTTGCAAATAGGCACGGTGGATATACCAGGGTGTATAAGGTTGGCGTAAGGCGAGGCGACAGTGCCCCGATGTCTATAATTGAACTTGCATTTGATGTTGAGAAGAAGGGGGCAAAGAAGGCTCAAAAGAAGGTGCCACAGAAGGGAAAGAAGGAGATAAAGAAGAAAGAGGCTGAAGAGACTCCTTCAGTCGGAGTGGCAACGCAGGATGCGCCAAAGAGTGGTGAATAATCTTCTTTATATCTAAATATGTGAGCAGGGTGGTCCCCTGCTCTTTTTTTATCACCTATTTAGGGAGATCTGTTTGGCTAAGGTAGTTGCCATTGTGAATCAGAAAGGTGGCGTAGGTAAGACTACTACAGCTGTGAATCTCTCTGCCTCGCTGGCGGTTGCCGGGAGGAATGTCCTGCTTGTGGATATTGACCCTCAGGCAAATGCAACAACAGGTCTCGGAGTAAATAAGAAGGATTTGAAAAGTAGCATATACAAATATATGATAGACCCGGATGCAGAGATAGATTCAATTTTACCTACGATGATTGATAAATTTTATCTCATCCCATCAAATTCCGAGCTTGTAGGGGCTGAGGTGGAACTGGTAGATGTTGAGGACAGGGCATTTAGACTGAGAAGATTTTTATCAAGAATCAGAGATAATTATGATTACATAATCATTGATTCTCCTCCATCGCTTGGGTTGTTGACACTCAATTCAATTGTTGCCGCAGATGGAATACTCATAACTTTGCAATGTGAGTTTTTTGCCCTTGAAGGACTATCTGCTTTGATAAATACATTTGAACGTGTAAAAGAGGGACTGAACCCATCAATACAGATATTGGGTATTGTGCTTACAATGTATGATATCAGGAATAATCTATCACGACAGGTTCTGGAAGAGGTAAGGAGTCACTTTAAGGAGTTGGTATTTAATACTCTTATACCGAGGAATGTAAGGCTCGGGGAATCCCCGAGTTTTGGGAAGCCAATCATCCTGTATGATGCGACCAGCAAGGGGGCACAGGCATATTTAGACCTCACAAGAGAATTTATCTCAAAAATGGGAGAGTGAGCCGTCGTATTTAGCCTTTTTAACCGCAAGATTAAAGACAATTATTGACACAGGCCAGAGTATAACAGAGAATAGAAGCAGGGCACCTATCTGGGGTAATATATCGTTGAAAGTTATCTGTGTTAAGAGGGCTCTTCTAAGTCCTTCCAGAGAATGTGTCATTGGAAGAATCTTTGAAAAGAGTTGAAGGGGTTCGGGTAAGAGCGAGACCGGGAAGTAGACCCCACTAAAGAGATATGATAGGGCACTATAGATTACTCCCACAGGGTCACCTCGTTTAAACATTAAGACAAATCCAGCAGAGAGAACGCCCATTGAGGAGAATGCAAAGATTGAGATTATAATGATAAGGAGTGCATAATGAATTTGGGAGAGAAAAAATCCACCTGATGAGAAGAGGTATGCAATAGATAAATAAATAAATATTCTAATTGTTGAGAATATAAAGTCATAAAGGGTACTGAAAATTAAGAACCCCTGTGGACTTACACCACATAGTAGTATGGATTCAAGTGTCCCTGTAATCTGAGATTCTCTGATTCTTAGGGAAAAGCCTCTGGTGGAGACCGAGAGATAATTTGAGAGGGCAATCCCAATTATTACATAGGGAAAATATTCCCGATATTTTATCAGTTCTGGTGTTTGAGTCAGGTCAATTATCTTTGATAAGAAGAAGAAGGTCACTGTTGAGAAGAGGATGCCTATTGTCTGCATCACCACATTAAATCCATAACTGGATTCAATTAAAAAATCTTTGATTATAAAACTCAAAGCCCTTAAGAGATGCCTGATCATAATATATTAAACACCTTTTTTATGTCCGAACGAATATCTTTATAAGGTGCGAACCGCAATATTCTCCCCTCATTTATTAAAATTACTATATCAGAGAGTGCCTCAATCTCATTTAAGAGATGTGTAGCAAATATAATTGTCTTTCCGCTTGCCTGTAATTTTCTAATAAGAGAATATATAAGCTGTTGCTGTTTGAGGTCAATGCCTTTTGTGATTTCATCAAATAAAATTATTTGTGGGTCAAAGAGCATAGCCCGTGCAATACTCAGCCTCTGTCTCGTGCCACTTGAGAGTTCCTGAAATCTGGTATCTCTTTCTGCTGTGAGTTCAAATTGATTTATCAGAAAGTCTGTGTGCTCCTTTGCCTCTTTTCTGTTATTGCTCATTAACGAAGCAAAGAAGAGTAGATTGTCATTTAGAGATAGTCGTGGGAAGAATCCTTTGTCTGATTCAGATATTAGAAATACGATGTGTGGATTTAGATAGAAGGGGCTATTGTTAATGAGCAATTTTCCACTATCAGGGAATAGAATGCCACAGATAATTCTTAAGAGTGTAGTCTTGCCCGAGCCATTTGGCCCCACAAGGGAGTAAATTCCATTCTGGTCTATTTTAATGTTTATATCTTTCAGTACCTCTTTGAATCTCTTCCTGAACGGATGAAGTAATAGTTCAGACCTGCTCTTCTTAATAATAAATCTTTTATAAATATTTTGTAGTTCAATTAATGACATATTCAGATATCTTTCTCAAATAAAAATAAGCAATGGCGAATTAAATCCTCGTTAACAACAAGATATCCTAATGATATCCAGATCCTCATATAGAGGTTATATATACAGGCGATTTATCTACCAATATTTTCTAATAAATACCACAAAAATGTGTCTTTACACTGCCTCCCAGAATAATCTAAACTTATAGATCTCACCATAGTAAAATAAAGGATTTTGGAAGGGCAAATCTATATTTTCAGAATAATCTTACATCTCTTCACTATCTCTTAAATCTCTTTTTAATTACTTACCATATAAATTTATTTTGAATATTACATTTATCTTACATCTGTTTATTTATGTCTGTAAATGCAGTAATGGATATAGGTGAAGAGAATGGGGTAGATACAAATATCATTAACCAGGATGTAATTGATGTAGGAGATGCTAAGAAAGATTTTATTGATTTTAATGATGTTGCAGATGTTGAATATATATCTGATGTGGAATGGTCTGATGGATGTGAGACTTTTGGAGATTCAAAACATATTTAATCTCCATAGCCATTCGGATTAATCAAAAAATAAAGTTAAAGACTATCGATTAAAGAATCTCAGCATCTTTTAATACTTAAAGGCTTATAATCATTTGGCTATGCAATTTCTACAAAATTATTCTGGAAAGATGTAGAGAAAATATGACCGCTATAGTGATTGTTGTTTTACTATAGGGTAATCATCCATTCATAGGACACTCTCTTTGGCAGTCCAGCACCCATTCTTTTTGAATAACTCGCAAGTTGAACATAAAATATTTCTGTTTTTTGTCATCTTATTTTGGGTCGGCACAGCATCTAAATCCAGTCATAGGTGATGCCGATGTCTTGGCAACTCTTGCAGCACATCGGGATGCATAATCTGCTTTGTCAGCAGAACCTCCCTTGACAGCGCTCTTCGTAATCTCAGCGGCATTCCCAGCCATATCATAAACCCCATACCCACTCACACACCCTGAAAATGAACCTGATGCCTGTAATCCACCCTTATTCCCTTCGGCATCTGCTGTATTGCACTTCCCCTGAACAAATGTATTACCATAAGGGAATTTTGTATTTCCCGGACCTTTGCATGCCTTTTCCCATTCCTCCTCTGTACAGAGCCTCTTCCCAGCCTTCTGGCAGAGTGCCTCTGCCTCTGTCTGTCCCACATTCGTCTTAGGAGTCGCACCACGTCTATTTGGATATTCAAATATATCAATGCAATAAGCCTGTGTGGTAACCTGTGTATTATTCTTCTCGCCAAATCCTCTCATCGGGTCAGACGGAGATGAACCCATCATAAATGGTCCCTCAGGTATCAATACCATCCCTTTGGGGCACTGGGGCTTCTTCTCCTGTGTTGGGGCTGGCTCCTCTGTCTTCTCAGCCTTTGGTTCTTCAGCCATAACTTCCTGTTTGTGTTCCTCTGCAACAGGCACTGGTTTCTCCCTCTTCTCTTCTGGAACATATTTTGGTTCCTCTTTCTTCTCCTCTGCCTTTACTATCTCTATCTTCCTGGGTGCAGGTTCAGCCTCTTTGGGGGGTTTTTCTTTCTTCTTAACCGTCTCTTCTGTTATCCTTTGTCTCTCCTCTCTTTTCTGAGGTTTTTCCTTTACCTTGATCTCCTCTCTTTTCCTATCCAGATTCTCTTTCTCTTTCTGAAGTTCTGAGAGTCTCGCCTCAAGTTCCATCAGCTTCCGCTTATCTTCCTCTTCCTTCCTTATCTGCTCCGGTGTCTTTGGTTGATCCACCTCCTGTTTTGGCTGAGTAAGAGATTTCTTTGTAGCCTCCAGCTGGGCAAGTAACTCCTGTTGATACCTTTCAAGGGCTATCCTCTGTTTCTCAATCTCCATTCTCTGTTGCTCAAGCAGCATCCTGTCTCTCTCGCGCTGATTCTCCATAGCCTTGTATAACAGGAATACCCCTCCACCGAGCACTGCAAGAATTATAACCAATATCGTCAATGGAAGCACCATACTCTTTGAACCACCGCTTCCAGATGATGGTGGGGGTGTTGACTCTTTTTTTGCTGATTCAACTTTAATCTCTTTAACATCAGGGACTTTGGGCTCTTCTTTGGTTATTGGTGGTTTCTTCTTTACAACTATCTCCTCTTCTCCCCTTTCTGACTCCTTATATTCTAACTTTGCCTTAGGCTCCACTTTTATAGACGGTTTTTTGGGAATCTCCTCTTTCTCTTCAATATCCACTTCTTCCTCTTTTTGTCGTTTAAGCTCCTCTTCAACACTAAAGAATATCCTATCCTTTGGTAATCTCTTCCTTGTCTTCTCCCTCTCCTGAGTCTCCAGGAGTTCAAAATCGTCGGTGGATATCTCTATAAATTCCTCATCCTCAGGCCCCTCTTCATAACCACCTCCCTCCTCTTTATCAACTACCTTCTTAAACTCTTCTATAAATTCCTCAAGTGAATCAAATCTCTTCTCCTGTTCTTCACTGAGGGCCTTATTCAACAGATAGTCTATTGACCTGGGCGCATTAGGATTTTTTAGTGATACGGAGACCGGGAGTCCCTTAAACTTCTCACCGGTCATCATCTCATAGATGATAACCGCCATTGAATATATATCTGCCCTCAAATCCACTGTATCCCAGTTGTACCTGATCTCCGGTGCAATATAAATCTCATTTGCACTATTTATTGTCATAAACTTCTCATTGCCAATTGCCTTCACCAGACAGAAGTCACAGACCTTCAGGATATCCGGAAGTATCATTATATTCTCCGGTTTTAGATTCCCGTGATATGTAAAATTTTGAGCGGCACTGAGGGCATTGTAAATCTGAATAAATATAGGTTCAATCTCCTTAAGTGAGAATACCTGTTTCTTCTCTGTTCTGAGGTTTATAATCTTTTTGAGCGTCAGCCCCTCAAGCAACTGCATAGTATAAAATGAATATCCGTTGTCACGGTCGATATCGTAAACCCTCACTATGTTCTGATGAGCAATCTTGCGGGCGATTCTCATCTCTGTCTGAAAACGTTTATTATCTGCCTCATTCTCTATCACATTCTTAAACATCACTTTGAGTGCTATATCCACATCCATCTCTGTGTCCAGCACTCTGAACACAACTCCAGATGGTCCTTCCCCAATACGAGATTTAATCTTATATCGCCCTGCAACCAGATCTCCAATCTCAAAGCCGACCTTCTCCTTTATACTCTGCCTTCCCCCTGTCTTCTGTTCAGATTTTCTAATCTCTTTTTCAAAATTGTTACCACAATTTGGGCAGACCCTGGAACCATCCGGGACATGACTTCCGCACTTATAACATATCACGGCTTCTACTCCTTAAATAAAAACGATTGCCAATATATCATACTAAAATATAATGGTGCAACTTAAATCTTTCCTTCTTTAATTGTTGTATTGTAACTAAAAGAGGTAACTTCAGAATCAAAGAAGACGGTAGCATCAAGTTTATATCCAACAGTCCCATTCCTTATCCCCTCAAATAGTCCATCTGCTGCATTATTTACCTCTTCATAAGTCACCTTCACAGAAATGCCAAAGTCTATACTTGTGCCGGGGCCGATATCCCTTCTGGTATTATTCTCAACATCCTTTAAAACCGTCCTATCATTAATCAGCAAATCAAAGAGCATTCTATCCAGAATTACCTGATAGGCATTTGGATTGTTCACACGAATATTCAGGTTTATTATTGCATAACTTTTATAAAGGTTGGAATAATCTGGATAGATATCTGCATTAACCGATGTAAGTTCAAAGGTACAGTTCTTGAGTCCATATCTACCCATAAACTCCTTCTGAAGGAGATCACATCCATTAAGAAACAGAGTAAATATAAAAGCCATCAGTAAAATCTTCCTCATATAGTACCTCCTTAATGGCAGTGTGAACAGTTTCCAGAGGAACAGCTTGAACAGGATGAGCCACTCTGAGACTTACCCTCACCTCCCAGATTGGCAAATGTAGATATCAACTTCTCCACATCCTTTGATTTGCACTCCGGGCAGTTTATCTCCTGCTCCCCACTCCTCACCAGCTCTTCAAATATATTTTTACAGACTCTACATCTATATTCGTATATAGGCATATCAATCCTCCTTTGAATTAATAGAATTTATCAATGATTTTATATTTTCGTTCTCAGGGTCTTTCTTTATTGCCCTGTTCAGGTAATCAAGAGACCGCTTCATATGCCTCTCCCTTTTATCTTTATCTTTTGAGAGCTTTGCATACTCTCTCTCAACAAGACCCATACCTATCATACCGAGCGTATTCTCCGAATCTCTCCTTAGAATCTTCTCAAACTCCTTCTCTGCATCTTTAATTTTTGATAATCCAATCAGTATCCTTCCATATTGAAATCGAGTAATATTGTCATCATCTTTTAACCTTAAATAGATTTCAAGTAGATTTGATGCCTTTTCATACTCCTTCTTTGTGTAATAGACTTCTGCAAGTATTTTATATGCACTCGCAAAGAGTGGGTCAAGCTCAATAGCCTTTTGCAGATGTACTATACCCTTCTCCTCCTTCTGGACTCCGAGATAGATTATCCCTGAGGCATATTGAAAGTAGCTGCAGGAGCCTGCTGAACCCTCTTGAGAGTTCAATTCATATAGTGCTGTAGAATATTCACCGGTCATTGCAAGGGATAGCCCCTTAGCCAGATGAAGAGCCGTTACATCTCTGTACTTTAAGAGCAGACTCTCTGTCATCTCCCTTGCCTCGGATGGTCTATCCTCTACCATAATCTTATCAAGTATTCGCCTGAAATCCTCTTTGATATCCTCAGGGACATCCATACACTTAAAATTTGCTATTCCCAATGCATTATTTGCGCGAATTAAATCCTGCTCCGAGAAATTCAGGGTGAGCATCTTCCTAATATTCTCCCTTGTAAGATGAAACTCACCTATATGTGATTCACAGAGGGCGAGATAAGAATACAACGATGGAGAGTCGTTTTTGATTTCAAGTAATTTAATAAACTCCTTTCTTGCTTCTTCAAACATCTCATATTCAGTCAATATTACACCATACCTGAATCTGACCTCAAAGTCATCTGGTTTGAGCCTGATTGACTCCTCAAAATTCTTGATTACATCTGCCTTCTTTGCCCCAAAACACAGAATCCCAAGCAATCCCTTTGCATAATGATATAGATATCTTCTATCCTTCTCTCTATATACAGACCCCTCATAATATTTTTTTGCATCTTCACATCTATGAATTCTGGATACAAACTTGATAAATTCTTTGTGCAACTCAGTATCAGTGTAATGGGCATCAAGCTCAGATTCAAATTCCATATAAGCCCTATCAAATTTACCTGATTGAAAATACTTTTCTGAACTATCAATTATCCTCTGTCTGTTATATTCTGTTGCACAAGCCAAAAAAATGTATAATATGGATAGAATTATGAATCGGTTCATATTTGATTATCATAGGTAGTTTTTATAATATGTCAAGTTTTACCAGAGAGAAGAGAGTTGATGTAAAGGTAGGATTCTCCTGCAACAATAGGTGTATCTTCTGTGTTCAGGGTAGGAAGAGATATGATATAGGGGACTTCTCCACTCGGGAGATATTCAAAAAGCTTGAGGAGGCGAGAAAGGTCGCAGATTCCATCGTCTTTACCGGCGGAGAGATCTCAATCAGGAAGGACTTCTTTGAGCTGGTAAGATATGCAAAGGGGCTTGGCTTTAGAATAATTCAGATTCAGACCAATGGAAGGATGTTTGCATATAAGAAATTCTGCGAGGAGGCAATAAAGGCTGGTGCCAATGAATTCTCCCCCGCCCTCCATGGACATATTTCCCAGCTCCACGACTTTCTCACAAGGTCCCGTGGCTCATTTGAACAGACTGTTTCAGCGATAAAGAATCTCAAATCACTCAATCAGTATGTCCTGACAAACTCGGTGATTACAAAGAGTAATTTCAGGCACCTACCGGAGCTTGCATCTCTCCTCGTTAAGTTAGGGGTTGATCAGTTCCAGTTTGCATTCGTTCACCCGGTTGGGACAGCGCTTGAATTCTTTGAGAGGGTGGTGCCAAGAATGAAGATGATAGAACCATATGTAAAGAAGGGGCTTGATATAGGCATCAAGGCAAATAAGAGGGTGATGACAGAGGCAATCCCATACTGTATTATGAGGGGATACGAAGATTATATAGCCGAGAAGATAATTCCAATCACCACCATATTTGATGCAAATTTTGTGGTAAAAAATTATACAGAATTCAGATTAAATGAAGGGAAGAAGAAGGGGCCCGAGTGCAAAAAATGCAAATATTTTGAGGTATGCGAGGGTCCCTGGAGAGAGTATCCAGAAAAGTACGGATTTGACGAATTTGTACCTGTGAGGGATTGAGATGGCAATATTTGTAGTTCACGAACATCATGCAAAGAATCTTCACTTTGACTTCAGACTTGCGATTGAGGGTGTCCTGAAATCCTGGGCGATACCAAAAGGTCCATCAATGAACCCATCTGATAAGAGACTCGCCATTCTTGTAGAAGACCACGACCTTGAATACGCCGACTATGAAGGGATAATTCCAGATGGGAGTTATGGGGCTGGTGCAGTGGTAATCTGGGATAAAGGGACATTTGAGATTGTAGAGGGAAGTTTTGCAAAGAAAAGGCTTACAATCAGAATGTATGGGAAGATCTTAAAAGGGGAGTTTTCACTCTTTGCACTCAAAGGGAAAGATAAAGAATGGCTCCTGATTAAAAAGATGGATGAATTTGCTGACAGAAATTTTAAACTCAGGACATTTATCTCCGAGAGGAGGCTTGAAGTAAAAAACCCTCCCTGCAAAACTGATTAAAAAATTCGTTACCGTTTTTAATAAAAAATTCCTGTGATAGGTGGTGTAAGTAATTATTTAATGTTGAATGGGAATTCAATGGGTATTGGTGGTCCAGAGAATTTTGGGAATGAAAAGTCAGTAACCACAGAAGATATACATGTTCCAATATATGTCCCCTTAAATTGAGCTGTCTTTATCTGAACATTCTTTGTCTTTCCATTGGGTTGAATCTCCCAGCCAATTATGAGCTTCCCTTTTATAGATGCATCTCTCTGAGCCTGTTCCGCCATACAGGTCTTAATCCTCCCTATGTTTGCCTTTACTACCTCAAGTATCTGCTCCTGTGTCAAGGTCTTCGGAAGACCGCCTGAACTCCCTTTTGAAGATTGTTCCCCTTCAAAGTCCAGAAGTGAATCTGAGCCCTTTGAGGGTCTCTTCTTGGGCGGTTCTGGTTCCTGTACCTTTGCAACCTCCTCCTTCTTCGGCCTCTTCTCCTCTTTTGGCGGAGGTGGCATCTCCTCCTCCTTCTTTATTACTTTTTTGGGTTGTTGCCTCTCAGCCTTCTCCTCTCTCATCGCAACTCTCTGTTTCTGCGATTCTTTTTTGGTCGCAACCTCTTCTCGTTTCGGCTCATCCGTCTTTGCAACCTCCTCCTTCTTTGGCTCTTCAGTCTTTACCACCTCCTCCTCTTTCTTCTGCAACTCCTGCTCTGGAGATACCTGTTGTTGGGGTTGAACCTGTTGAGGTTGTTGAGCCTGCTGAGTTTGTTGAATCTGTTGTGGTTGCTGTTTTGCCTGCTGTTGAACCTGTTGATCTGGAAGATTTACCTTTTCTCCCGAGAGTTTACTATAGAGCAAGTATCCAAGAACTCCACCGAGAATGAGAATTCCACCAAATACAGCGATTAAAATTGGGATTAGTTTGCTCTTCTGTGCCTTCTGTGGTGGCTGTGAATATATACCCGGATAGGCAGCGGGATACGAAGGTTGATAAGGTGTATTTACCACTACCGGCTGTTCCACAACAACCGGTGGCGTGGAAATATTCTGAGGTATTACAGGTGATGGAATTACGGGTTCTGCTGGCTTTTCAAACGGTAATACAGTAGACTCAATCGGTGGAGATATATTCACACTCCCTTCAGATTTTGGCGAGATGGGGATATCTGTAGAAAATCCTCTATTGATAGATTCCATCTCATCCTGAACCAGAGAGGCAAGTGCCTCGCCAGCGGCAGGTTTCCAGTCAAGGGGTGCCTCTTCCTCCTTTTGAGATTTGAGCTCCTCCTCCTGTTTGGAGAGTTCATCGAGAGAAGGAAATGCAGATGAGGTGGATGGCATCTCCACTGACTCCTCCAGTTTTGGCTTGGTCTTGAACTCCTTTATAGGCGATTGCTCCTCAATACTGCTCTCCTGTGTTGGTGGAACCAGATGAGAGAGTTCGGGGACATACATTAGAGGTTGCCATCCCGCCATTCCAGCCTTCCATACGAGAGTGGTTGAGTTTATCTCACCTCTACCCCATTTCTCTTCTACCTCGTTCATAGACAATGGGCCTACCTGCATCTGCCCGATCGCCACATACCATTCACCTCGCGACCTCGGAGCCACATAGGGTTTTTCAGGTTGTGAATAATAATTCTGCTCAACTCCACTTCTTTGGGGACCTTCTCGCTCTATTTCATCTCCTCCGGCCATCTGTTTGAGCTGGTCCGTTGAAACAACCCTCGTTGCCTCCCTGCTGATATCCTCTTCTTCTGGAGTCTCATCGGTAGCATCCCCGAGCATGTTATTGACCTGCTGCTCTGCCTCCTCCTCTATTTCACCTGAACTCCTGTCTTCATATACAGATGTAATCCTGTCATCTGCTGCCTCGGAACTCTCCTGATGTTCGTAATCACCACTTTGTTGTTCTTCACTATAAGTACTCTCTGGACTCTCCCCCTGATTATCGGAATATCCTTCACTCCGGGAGTGTTCATTTATCAGACTCTTAAATATTCCAGCCGCCTGTTCGGCAGAGACAACCCTTGTTGAATCTTTTATTGGTTCCTCATCCTGTGCAAAAGGGGAACGCTGGACAACAGTTGCCTCATTTTGAAATGATTCGGATTCAGCAGATTGAATCTCTGGTGGTTTTACAGTAATTATATTACCACACTTTTTGCACTTTACCTTTGCACCTTTCGCCGGGATTCGGTCATCACTGATTTTGTACTGTGCATTGCAATTATTACAGGTAAAAATCATATCAAAACTCCTGCCTTATTTATATACCAACATTGGCATAATAAATCAAATTTTTTACACATTCTCTCATAATGAAACACTCAACCCCAGTTTATCTCTTAAGTCCATATATTCCTCGGACATATAATAAATGACAATCTCTCTGAGCAGTGTCCTCTGCGGGATCCTGTAGACTCTGGGAGGAATCTTTTGAATCATCTGTAGTGCAAACTCAAAGTCCTGCGTAATTGCAACGCCAGCCCTTATAGAGGACAACTCTACACCCTCTTTATAATCTTCAACCCTCGGTCTGACCTTTTCATTGTAGAATCTTGAGGCAAGTGCCTTAAAGACCAACAGATTATCGGGTGTCATCTTAGGTGCAAAGAGTCTCGCGTACTCCTGATTGAGAACCGGATTACCATCCAGCAGGGCATTGGGATTAACAACGGCAAGTATTGCATTTAGAATCGCATCCAGATGCTCGGGTGGCTTGCTGGCAAGGACAAGAAATTCCGGTCTTATAAGGGTCATCTCTCTTGCAAGCAATAGCCATATCTCCTTCTTTGACCTCTCCTTAAACATATCTTCTCCAAGTATCAGGGCTGGAGGATTGGTCGCCACAAGCCTTATCCCGGCACTACCCGGGGGACCTTTATATGCTTGAATAGACGGTATATTGAGCACACCTTTCACATATCTGAGCATTGATGCCACAAACAGCTGTGATGTATTGATATCAATATAATCTGCCTTTTTGAGACCATATGTCTCAGGTGGCACAAAGAATATCTCTGGATATTTCTTGAGAACTGCGGCAAAGATTGAAGATATAACACCTTTTGCCTGCTCGTGCAGTATGGCACCCTCCCAGAGACTCTCAGTAAGCGACCTTGCAGATACATCTTTCAATTTTGTCCTGAGTTGTGAAATAATCCTCTCGTCCTCTGCATCTGCCTGTTTCAAAAATTTGAGGACATTACATATAATATAAACACGGTCATATTGTTTTGTGGCTATGTAGAGTCTCTTCAGCGCCTTACAGACCTTCACCGGATTTGTTGTTACTTTGATAAGTTGGTGATATGTCTTTATTGCCTTCTCTCTATATTTTTCCTTTGAAGAGTAAAGTTCTGCGAGCATATCAAGTACTTCAGCATTATCTTTATCAAGCCCCGCGACCACCTCATAAGCCATTATCGCTGCCTCGGGATTTCTGAGCGCCCTGTAATATAAGTCAGCGAGTGTCTTCCAGAGAATCAACCTCCTCCCCTTCTGTTCCTTGGGGGTTCTCTGAATCATAGACCTGTATGCCTCCTCCAGTCCCTTCCAATCCCTTCTATCGGCAAGTATCTTCTCTATCTCCGCAAACGCCTGAGCATAATTTGGGTCTATATCAAGCACCTTATTATAGTACTGTACTGCCTCATCAAGATTGGTAAGCGTCTTGCGGTTGAGTTCGGCGAGTTTGAGGTAGTAATTCTTAAGTTTCTCCTTATCCTTCTCTATCTGACAGAGTTCCTTTAAGATTGTGGATGCCTTCTGCGGTTGACGTGCATCAATATAGAGCGGGAATAATTGCTCCATTGCCTTCTGTTTTTGTTCAGACATCTTTGCACACCTCAGGGCGCCTGAATAAGAATCAATCGCCCTGAATGGATCACTTAACTTCTCTTTGCAGATTGAGCCAAGCTCCATATACATATCAAATCTTTCTTCCTCCGGGGCAACGACAATTAATTGTAGGTACATATCATAGACATCATCCCATTCCTCCCTCTCAGCATATATCTCTTTTAAGAGGGTAAGAATCTTTGTGTGCCTATCGTCTATGTCGTATCCCTTCTTAAGAAAACTAATTGCCTTTTCAAGATTCCCGAGCCTCCTCTCAATCTCACCAACCTGATAATAGATATCCACCAGCTCTGCATCTGAGAGAACATCTTTCTGTTTTACAATCATATTCTGATAAATTGCCGAAGCCTTATCCCACTCCTCAAGTTGAGAATAACCTATTGCAAGGCTCTCCATAACTGGTAGATAAGATGGGTCAAGGTCGTAGGCAGCCTGATAATGTCTGATCGCCTTCTGTAAATCGTTGAGTTTTTCCGCGATGTATCCAAGTCTGTAATACTGTCTGGCTACCTCCTTCTTATCCCCTGTCTTCTCCATATCCTTTACCACCACCTCAAGACAGGACTCTGCCCTCTGCCAGTTCTCCTCTCTAAAGTATATATCTGCAAGAATCTTTGCCACCGCAACATAACCAAAGTCTATCTTCAATGCCTCTTCATAGTAATGTTTTGCCTGCTCAATATCATTCTTTTCCTCTTCATAGATTTTACCAATCTCAAAGTAGAGCCTCTTCTTCTCTTCGGGGTCACTTATATATTGAGCCTCGTGTTTCATCATATCCAGATATTGGTTGAGACTCTTCTCTGAACCGTAGATTCCACGAAGCGCCCTTACTGCCTCAATATATGATGGGTCAATCTCAATCGCTTTCTTATATGATTCCTTTGCAGATTCAAGATCCAGAAGCATCTCTTCATGAATCTTCCCGAGTCTGAAGTAGATCTGCACTGCCTCTGGAGTCTGTCCTGAAGCATCCGCCTCGCGCCTGAGCATCTCAACCGCATTAAACCAGTTGCCGCTCTTTTCATATAATTCTGCAAGATTGTGAATTGCCTCCGGGTTGTTCGGGTCGTATTTTAGAACCTGCGTATAGTATGTCTCGGCGAAATCCGCCCGTTTTAGATTATCCCGCGAGACAGATGCCATCTTTAAGAGGATATCCACCTTTTCATCCGGGTCATCTGTTAGTTCGAGATGTCTTTTATAAGAATCTACCAGATATTCAAAATTCTGCTCTACCTGATAACACCTCTCAAGGCTTTTTATGGCATTTATATCAGATGGGTCAATATCCAGAACCGCATTATAATGTTCTATTGCCTTGGTGTAATCAGATAAAATATCCTCATAAATTGTACCAGCCTTATAGTGTATATCAATAATTTCGGCTGGTTCTGTAAGAAACGATATCTCACTCTCATATATTCCTACCAGTTCCTCATTCATATTGAGTCTTTGATAGATATTTTCAAGAGCCTTCAGCCCTTTTATGTTCTGGGCATCTAAATCCAGAATAGATAGATATGCCTCTATCGCCTTATCATCCAGTCTTAGATTCTTCTCGTATACCTCGCCAAGTCTCAGATAATATTCAATCTGTTCAGGCGGGGAAGAGTTATCTATCATCCTTTTGAGGCTCTGCACAAGGTCTTCATATCTCTCTGTCTTTTCATAGAACTCAATCATCTTTAGAAGTAGTTTCTTGTTGGAGCCATCTAAGATCAATGCCTTTTTCAGAATACTGGATGCCTCATCAGGGTTTGAGATATTATTATAATAAATATCTGCTATCCTTAAATATAGTTCAATCTTCTTCTCTGTGTCATCCGAGATCTGGATCTCTCTATCTACCATATCTATCAGGTCAAGGTATCTCCCATCCTGTTCATATATCTCCTGCAGTCGGTGATATGCCTCTATATTGTTGGGATTGAGTTCTATTAACTCTTTATAATGTCTTTCTGCATCACCCTTTTCTCCAAGCTTATTAATGGATAACTCCGCCTGTTTCCTTTTAAAGTACTCAAGGAGTTCATTATCACTTATTGAGTCTATAGCTTCTTCATAAACCGCATATAACTCCTCAAACAACTCTGTCTTCTCTGCAAGAGATTCCACCTTTGAGAGCACCTCTCTATCCGAATAGTCCTCTTTCAGAACCCTGCACCAGGTCAAAAATGCCATCTCAATATCATCTGTCTCATTCTCATAAATCTCAGCCAGAGACCTTAAAAGCCCTTTTCTTATCTCCTTATCCTCTTCAGCCTGAATCCTCTTCTCATATAGGGAGGGGAGTTTGGTAATCTTCCTGGAATTTCTGATTAGATTAATAAGTTTCTCAAAGACCTCAGGGTCAATGCTATTTATCTCAAATGCCTTCTCAAAATTTACAAGCGATAGCCTCTCATCGTTTAAATTCTCAAGATAGATGTTTGCCATCTCTTTGTATATCACAAACTTCTCATTCTCCTCAACCATATCAACCATAATCTGAAGAACGGGGATAAGCTCCTCATAGGCAAAGAGCGCCCTCAATATAGATGCAATCCTGTTCAACTCCTCAAGTGTATGAGGCTCTATATCCAGCACCCTCCTGGATATCTCAATAGCCTCTTCACGTCTACCGAGCTTATTGCCAAGCAGCTCCATAAGTTCAAGCCTGTATTCCTTAAGTTTTTGTGGGTCATCCTGAAGAGGTATAAGCCTCTTAATTATAGCTGCCTCTTCAACAAATTCACCCGTTGACTGATATACCGATCTCAATAATACAAGAAGTTTATTATTCTGCGGCTCTATAGCAAGTGCCTCATTGAGGACGAGTTTTGCACCATTGAGGTCGGAAAGATTATTTATCAATACCTCTGCCAATCTGATTCTAAAAGGAACTGATTTTGATTTGTCAACAATTGCATCAATATACTTCCTGTATAGGGTCACCAGATCTTTATAATTCTTTGTCTCAATGTAAAACCTCTCCAGAGCCTCAAACGCCTCATCATTTGAATTATCAGATTCAAAGACCTCTTTGAAGATCTCTATAGACTTATCCGACTCTCCCATCTTTGAACCCAAAACGCTGGCGATACGGGTCTTTATCCTGATCTTCTCTTCTTCATCCGTCTCAAGTTCAAGTGCCTTCTCCAGAATCTTCTTTAGATTACCAAAGTCCTTTAGTGTCTCATACAGCTTCTCAAGTGACCTGATAGCAAGCCTGTGGTCTGGTTTTAGTTCCAGAATACGGTTATAGCAGACTACCGCCCCCTTTGCATCCGACAACTTCTCTTCAAGCACCTTTGCCAATCTAAAGATCAGATTTATCCTATCCTCTTCATCCTTGCTGGCCTTTATCTCTGCCTCTATTACCGATGTAAGCTTCTCCCACTCACCTTTCAGGCGATATATCCTATCCAGAGAGGCGAGTGCCATCTCATCTTCGGGATTATTTGCAAAGACCTCTTCAAAATAGGTCATAGCCTGTTCCTGATCTTTTATCTCCTCCTCATATATCTGTCCCAACTTTCTCGCATACTCCATCCGTACTGTTTTTGATTTTGCATTTATATATATCTCCTCAAGTGTTGCAACCACCTCCTCAAAAGAACCAATTTCCCGTGCTATCTCTTCTAACTCTGAGAATATCTCAATCTGCTCTGGAAATTCCCTTAAAAGTTTTACAATTGAGAGGAACGCCATCTCAGGCTGTTGCATATCATTTCTGTATATCTCTGCCACCCTCTTCATATATTCGTATCTGACTGACTTCTCTACATTCATTTTGGATGCCTTTTCATAGATAGATACGGCATTCTCAAAATCATTCTTGCTCAAATATATCTCAACCAGCAGAGGGACTACATCTACAATATATTTGCCCTTCCCAAATAGCTCACTTAGATGTCTGAACAGGAGGGAATTATCTCTATTGTGTTTAAGACTCTCATTGTAATATAAAAAGGCGGTCTTTACATCATTCATCCGCTCTTCATACAGGAGTCCGAGCTCAAATTTATACTCTGAAAGCTCTGTCTCATCATTTACAATCTGAATCAACTTTGTGAGTGCATCCAGAAGCTCCTGCCATCTACCAAGCCCGGATGCAATCTCTACAATTCGTTTTAAGGCATATTCATTCTCGGCGTCCAGTTCAACAATCTGTTTTAATGTCTCAAATCCAGTGTCAAGCCTCCCCATATTGTCAATCTGAATATCCGAGATCTCCATCAGCAGGTTAATCTTCTCCTTATTATCTTCAACATATTTCAGCCTTCTTTTTAAGACGCCGAGCAGCCCTTCTTTATCTTCAACCTCTCTATATTTAGACTCCAGAGCAGAGAGGATATCAACCATATCCATCTCAGACATATCCTCCAGAACCAGCTCTTTATAGAGTACAAAGGCCCCATCAGAATCATTCAAATAATTGAGTCTTATATCTGCCAGTTCCTTCTTTATAAATTTCATACTCTCTTCTGTCAGGATATTTGAGAGAGCATCCTCACAGACCATCGCAATCTGTTCCCATGTCTCTGTGGAATCAGATATCTCTACGAGTTTTTTCAACAGATGAGTATTTTCATAATCCAATCCAAATGCCCTGAGATAGAACTCTGATGCCCTCTGCTTATCTCCCACCTCCAGAGATATCTCTGCCGCCTCAACAAGGTACTTTATCTTCTCTGAAGAGCCCTCAACAAAGGATGCGAGCACCTCCAGAACCCTGAGCATAGCCGTCTTCTGACCATTCTCTTTAAGAACCGAAAGTAATAGATTACCGGGTTTGAGTTTATCGGGGGCATTTTGCAATATGCTGTCCAGAATTACAACAGCCCTGCTACAATTCATATCGGAGGCGAGAACCGATTCTATTATCTGTGTGGCTCCCTCATAATCTGATAATTTATCCTTCTTGATCTCTGCAAGATTCAGTTTGAGTTCCTTCCTGATATCATCATCCTCAGCAAATTCAATCCTCCTCTCATATGCCCTGGCAAGAATTCCATACTCATCCCCCCGCTCACAGAGGTCTCTGAGTCTCTCAAAAATCTCTCTATCCTGCGGGTTATTCTTAAAAAGCTCAAAGAGGACATCGGCGGCTCCTTTTATATCATTGAGATTCTTCTCTATCACATCTGACATTTCAAAATATATCTTTCTCTTTTCACCATCATCCTTTGCAAGTCTCAACTTCTGCTCATAAATCCCAATAAGCTCAGAGTACTGTCCTGCATCTCTCTGATAAACTTCCAGAAGATTTATATATTGCACAACATCAGGTGCAAGCCTGTTTGCCTTCTTTGCATATTCAAGCGCCCTATTGATGTTGCCCAGTGCCGATTGTGAAAGTCGCGCCGCCCTTGCATAAAGAGCCGCCCTCACAGTGGCATCTATCCTCTCGTCCTCTGCTATCTCATCCAGCAATTCTATCATCTCCTCAAAGAGATTTAGCCTCAGTGATACATCTTCAAGCCTTTGCGCAATATCATCATACTCTGGCAACTCTCTAAGGGCTTTACACAGAGTAGAGAATAACAACTCCTGCTGATTCAATCTGTTCTCATAGATATCGGCGAGTTTGAAATACATACCCTTTCTGAAATTTTTATCAGAGGATAGGGGCAAAACCTTTACATAGAAGTTCGCCAGTAATCCCCACTCATTTTTTCCGGCAAAGGTAGATTCAACAAATTCAAAGATTGGCATAAAATTTGTGCCCTCAACCATAAATCCAATCAATTTTGAGAGCACTACCTCGGATACAATATTTGACTTGAGGGCCTCTTTATATGCCTCTATTGCATCGGCGTCTCTCTCAAGTTTATCCATATAGATATCACCGAGTTTTATGAATATCTGTGCCCTATCAACAGGTTCGTTTACAATCCTGAGCTGCTGAGAAAGTACATTTATGAGCGGTTCCCACATCATTGACTTTTCAAGAAGACGCTCAACCCTCTTCAAAATCTGCAGATTAAATGGATCTATTTCAATGATCTGATTGAGGGCTGATATCGCCCTGACATCATCTTTGAGTTCAACCTCATATATCCTCGCTGTCTCCATCAGGTCCTTAATCTTTTCACCTTTATCTGCCTGCAGCATTGCCCTCCTGAAGAGAGATTCTGCGAGGACTGGATAGTCTGAACTCTCTATAGATAGGTTCACCAACCTGTTGAGAATATCAATATCATTTGAGGCATACAAACTTAAAATATTCAATGTGGTTTTTAGACCATTTATGTCATTTAATTTCTTTTCATAAATATCAGCCGCATACCTCAATATCATCAATCTGATATCAGGTGGACAACTCTTATCCACCGCCTTTTCAATAAATACCCTTGCCAGCTCCTCCTCTCCCCTTACCTCCTCTGCCATTCTGATAAGCGTTTCAATATTCTCTCTGTCAGCGATAAACTCCTTAAGCAACCTGATTCTTGTATTAAATGCAAGGTCTTTATGATTGAGTTGCTTCTCATATAACTCAGATAGTTCTTTCAGATCAGTTACACGCTTATGAATATCTGTCTCTGCCTTTATTTCTGCCTCTAACAACTTGATTAATGTCTGATAATCGCCAGTCTTTAATAGATAAGGTTTATATATGGCAGATATCTTATCATACAACAATCCTCTGTCGGCAAATACCCCGAGCAGGCGATATATACCCTCATTTGACTCGTCTGATTTATATACATCAAGTATCAATGAAAGGGCATCCTCAGGCGAATCCATATCCATAAGGAGAACCTCTGAGAGCTCCAGCCTCTTCCGATTCTTGTCGTTTATATGTAACGCCGAATTAATCTCATCAAGAAGGAGTTTCTTGTATTCATCTATATTTTTCACCCTCTTATATAGCTGCTTTAGTTTGGTTCGTGCCGAATCATCAGTGGGGTCACTCTCAAGAATCTCTTTATAAATCTCTATAGCAGATATATAGTCTTGCCTCCTCTCCTCCTTTATGAGAGCCAGCTTCTTTAATGCGGCGATTCTATCTGACAATCTATTTGAGAGTTCAATCTCCTTCCTGATTGCGGATTCTATATCATCTATTGCCTGAGTTGCCATTGCTATAGAAGAGAGTATCCTCGCCGTCTCAATATCCTCCGGGTCAATTGAAAGAATGAGCTTATACAATCTGACCGCATTTTCAATATCATTCAGATTTTTGTGCAATATTGAGGCAATCTTCTTATAAAGGGGCAGGAGTAAAGATTGAATTTTTTCATCCTGTGCGACCTCATCCACATAGGGGAGGATAGCCTCAATTATATTCTGTGGAGGAATTCCCTTTGAGATAAATTCGTCGATAAAGCTTATTATCATCCTATTGTCTGGCTCAAGCCTGACAAGTGCCACAAATGACCTGAACGCACTCTGAATATTCCCCTTTGCAAGATACAGTTCAATAGATTTTAAGAGCGAGTCTATCTTCTCTCTCCTGTCTACTGCAAAGAATGCCCTATAGTAAAACATATCTGCTATCTCAGATAGCAGATTAGCCTTCTGGGCGATACCAATAATTGAATTAATCAGAGATGGCTCTGGTCCTGAAATCCTCAGGACCTCAAGATAGTTTAGATATGCATCCGCATAATTATCAACTGTCTCACAGAGTCGTGCTACTGTCTCAAGATATCTGACCTTCTGTTCATCACTCTTTATAAGAGTAGCACATCTATTTAAGAGTTTGATTGCAAAATTGTAATCTCCCCTCTCTATACTTAACTCCGCCACAAGACCATTCAGGAATAATACATCTGGATTTTCATTCTGGATACTCCTCAACAGGTCCATCATCTGTTCAAGCTCACTGACCGAGTTGTTTATAAATAGAATAGAGATAAGGATAAAATCTATCTTTGAGGAGACTATCTTCAGATTTGCAATCTCTCTGTTGACAAACTCAAAGAAGCTCATCTTCTTAAAACGTTGACAGAATTCACTCGCGAGCTTTAAGCCCTGATATGAGACCGGATTTAATGATATTGCCTTTTCAAGATTCTCCTCAATCTCGTTTATATGGCTCTCCCCGAGATAGTTCATCAGCAAATATACAATATTTAAGTAGATTCTTGCAGAGGCTGCCCTATCCTTCTGTTCAATCGCCAGCGCCTTCAGGTTTGAGAGTGCTGTTTGAGGATTATTCTCTATATCAGAAATTATGCTCTGAAATTTTTTGACACTTCTGGATTCTGGATTGTAAAGCATTAGCTTTTCAAGTACCTGCTTGTTCAGATTCAAATAGAGTGGTAATTCCGCTGTCTTCGTAAGAAAGTCTTTGAGCTTATTTGAATACAATTGTTTGTCTTCAAGGAGCGATTCTTCAAAAAGCAGAATTCTATATAGAGTCTCATACATAGCAAGCTCCATTGTCAGAACCTCTGCCTTTTCAAGTGCGATAATGCTTTTATGTCTGATTCCACCCAGCATATAGTAATTGAGAGCCTCTATCTTGCTCGTCTTGATAGACCTCTCTGCAAGCTCCTGAATCTCCTTGATATCCTGAGCAAAGAGGGCATAATTCAGACTCATCAATCTTGCCATATTGGGCCGTCTTCTCTTCTCAAAATACTCCTTAAGCACATTCAGAATTGCTGAATCAATCCCACCGTGTGAATTCAGATAATAAACGGCAACCATTAATAAGTTTGGGTCACTTATCTCCTGCCTTGTTGAAATATCAACTATATATCTGGATATCTTTAATCTATCTTCATTACTATCAGTTATCAAAAAAAGGAGGGAGAGATAATCAATTGCCTCATCATACTTTCTATCCAATAGCAATTTATTAATCCGTGATTCATCAAAAATAATCATATTGCTTTTACTCTGCCCGGGAAGGTCTGAGATATCATCCACACCTTCACTGGATTCAGAATTAAGTTGATTGATTAATTCCACCTTGTTTGATTCATTCTTTTTACGATTTTTATTCTTCTTAGCCATAATAACCCTCTACATTATTTGGGAAGACAATATATATTAAATATTTTTTATGTTTGCAAGCAATAAGGATACAACACTATTAAATATTATGCCCCACAAATGTCCAGAATAATTTTTTTGATATCAAAGCCTCGGCAGGTTAAGATTAATTTGTCAAACAAAGACCAGAAATGAGGCTTCCAATGAATAAACACGCCGTCATTTCTGACACCCCTCTACAAGAGGGGAAAGCAGCATTTTTGGACAAATCTATGATTGGCACACCAAAATTCTACAGATGTTTTCAAAGGATGAGTTTTATAAGGTGGTGGGAGATATAAGGGCGGAGAGCTGAATAGAGAGATTTAACTCTTAGAGTAATTTGTAGCAATGTTATCCTATCAATTTGGACTGGCTCAATAAACCATATAAGACCTTACCTGTTGTGCCAGATGTAGCCATTGTAGGGGCTAATTATTATTAGCCCTTACTTAAGTTGGACAGCATTTTAATTGATGTTGAAGAATGGGGATAGCCTTATGGATTTACCCGTCCAAACCTTTATTTTACAAATAGTAGATTGTTTTGGGCAGATGTAATCTGATAATTAAATGGATACAAATATTATTGGGGGAAGATGTTGCAGATGTGGATTAATACTGGCTAAATATCATTGAGACATCTGGTGTAAGATTGATGTGTAGTATTTTTACTTCAAATGTGTGATGTGGATAGAAGTATGATACTCCCCAAACAGTTGCTTAAAACGAGGATTTGAGATCAGCATAATGAGATCATCATAGATTGATGTGTACATAATATAGTAAATTATTAACTCAAATTGTCATTAACAAATATAAGTCAGTATATTAATAATTACAGAAGTAAATATTTCAGATATTTAAATATTTCAGATACTTTAATCTTGACAAAGTTTGGCTATTTGGTTGTATTGCCAAATAGTTGAGGACTTTATGGATAAGAGACTCAATAAGATATATGAGACGAGAGCCAGGATTCTAAAGGCTATGGCACATCCGAGCCGACTCTTTATAATAGATAGCCTTGCTCAAAGGGATTATTGTGTCTATGAGCTCACCAGATTGATAGGCTCAGATATCTCAACCGTCTCAAAGCATCTCTCAATATTGAAAAATGTCGGGATAGTATCAATAAAGAAAGATAAGAATAATGTCTATTATCACCTTAAGTGCAGTTGTGTTACGAAATATTTTATGTGTATTGATGGTGTGATAAAAAGCAATATAGAATTTCATAATCAACTTTCAAAGTCTATCAAATAATTAAAAAAGGAGGTATAGATGAAAATTCAGATTTTAGGAACAGGTTGTCCAAAGTGTAAGAGACTTGAGGAGCTGGCAAGGCAGGTGGCAGATAATCTGGGCATTCAATATGAGATAGAAAAGATAGATAAGGTCAATGACATTCTAAGGATGGGAGTGATGATGACTCCTGGCCTTGCCATTGATGGGAAGGTTTTAATGTCTGGTAGACTCCCTTCTCTTACAGAACTCACCTCTATGATAACTACCTATCTGTCAAAATTGGAAGAGGGAGGGAAGTAGTATGGCGGACAATAATATTGCTAAGAGATTATCCTTTCTGGATAGATTCCTGACTATCTGGATCTTACTGGCGATGGTTTCTGGTGTATTGTTGGGATACTTCTATCCATCCATAGTTGATTTACTCAATAGTATGAGTGTGGGGACTACAAATATACCTATTGCAATTGGGCTTATACTTATGATGTATCCTCCACTTGCAAAGGTAAGATATGAGGAACTTCCAAAGGTCTTTTCAAATGTAAGAGTATTATCTCTTTCATTGATAATGAACTGGATTGTTGGTCCACTTGTGATGTTCTTTCTGGCAATTATACTACTTCCATCTTTTACTGGTTATATGGTTGGCATCATTCTGGTGGGATTGGCGAGATGTATTGCTATGGTGCTTGTGTGGAATCACCTTGCTGACGGGGATGCAGAGTACGCAGCTGGGTTAGTAGCATTTAATGCTATATTTCAGGTACTTTTATATTCTGTTTATGCTTATATTTTTCTCACATTATTGCTGCCAGTCTTTGGCTTCAGTGGGGTTGTGGTAAATGTGACAATCGGTGAGATAGCAAAGACAGTATTTATCTACCTTGGAATTCCGTTTATTGCAGGGATTCTTACCCGTTATATGCTCATTAGGGTAAAGGATAAGGAGTGGTATCACAATATGTTTATTCCCAAAATCAGTTATATCACTCTCATTGCATTGCTCTTCACGATAGTGGTTATGTTCTCCTTAAAAGGTGAATATATCGTTCAGATACCACTTGATGTTATAAGGGTAGCAATTCCACTGTCGTTATATTTCTTGATTATGTTTCTTGTTACCTTCTTCTTTGCAAAGAGGATTGGCGCTTCGTATCCCCAGAGTGCAACTGTATCACTTACCGCAGCAAGTAATGACTTTGAACTGGCGATAGCAGTAGCCATTGCCATATTCGGGATCCATTCAAAGGAGGCTTTTGCAACAGTAATAGGTCCACTTGTGGAGGTGCCAGTCCTTCTTGGTCTCGTAAAATTATCGCTTTATTTTAAGAGGAGATTTTTTGAGGTAAAACAATAGAAAGTGAGTGAAATTTATGGAAATAAGGCTTTTATATTTTGAAGGTTGTCCGGGTTTTAAAAGGGCAGAGAATATATTAAGAGATGTTGTTAATTCTATGGGAGTAGAAGTGGATATTGATCTGGTAGATGTCAATAAAGGAGAAGTTGAGAAGATAAAGAATTTTCTGGGTTCACCCACCATACTTATAAATGGAGATGATATTGAAGGGAAGAGAACAGATGAGCCAGTAATGAGTTGCAGACTTTATGGATTCAAACCCTATCCCGAGAGGTATCTCATTGAGGCAGCAGTCCTTAGGGCTCTCAATCCGAAGAAGATATTGTTTATGTGTGTGCATAACTCAGCCCGCTCAATACTTGCAGAGGCTATTGCAAGGCACCTTGCCCCATCAGGTGTTGAGATTCTCTCTGCAGGTTCAAATCCATCTGGAGTGAAGGAAGAGGCAATTGCTGTATTAAAGGAGCTCTCTATCCCTATAGAAGGTCTATATTCAAAATCGGTAAATGACATTGATGCAAGAGGTGTGAATGCAGTTATTACATTGTGTGCAGAGGAGGTCTGTCCGGTCTTTCTGGGTAAGGCGATAAGGCTCCATTGGGGACTGAATGACCCTTCTTTGGTAGTGGATAAGAATGAACGGATAGAGGCATTCAGGAGGACAAGGGATGAATTGATTAAGAGGCTGCAATTCTTATTTATGAGGTGATTTTATGAGCGATAAAAAAATATTTATTATATTTATAGTACTTTTTACACTTTTCTGGTTTTTACCGGTTGAGAGTCAGAGATTTCAGGGCGCATTGATTGAGGCTTTTGCGCTCACAAAGTGGTATGTGAGAGAGCATGTGATTCTCTGTCTGATTCCAGCCTTCTTTATTGCAGGTGCAATATCTGTCTTTGTTTCGCAGAATTCAGTGATGAGGTATCTCGGTGCAAAGGCAAACAGGGTTCTGTCATATGGAGTGGCTTCAGTCTCAGGCTCAATTCTTGCAGTCTGTTCCTGTACCGTGCTTCCACTCTTCGCAGGGATCTATAAGAGAGGGGCGGGGCTTGGACCTGCGATCGCATTTCTGTATTCTGGACCCGCAATCAATGTCCTCGCCATAATACTTACTTTGCAAATTTCTTTGCGTCTATAGTCGGCGCATTTATGTATTTTGCCACACTCACAGAAGTACCGATTGTCCAGACACTAATTGGTGCAGGGATGGGGAAGGGGCCGGCACTTGCACTTCTTCTATCCGGCCCGGCTCTATCTTTACCAAGTATGCTTGTCATAAATAGTGTGCTTGGAGCAAAAAAGACCGTTGCTTATGTAACTCTTGTAATTGTATTTTCCACACTGACTGGTTTATTATACGGTAGTCTGTAAAGATTTATAAAAAATCACATCTGTCCAAAATAATTTTTTAATATAAAAATCTCGGCAGGGTAGAATTATTTTGTCAATCAAAAAACACTGAAAGCAGGATTACTATGAGTAGGTATATTAGTATCTTTGTACAAATCTATGATTGGAGTAAGCAAATTTTTAATTGGGATATGCAAGCATACTCTGATGAAACAAG
>JBMFOP010000017.1:0-40509 GCA_049969675.1 Myxococcota bacterium
GCATTGACAGATGAGAATGGGAATATCAGTTGGTATGCAGAGTATGAGCCATTTGGGAAGGTGAATATAATGATAGAAAAGACAACGAACAACTTCCGTTTCCCTGGGCAATACTATATCCAAGAGACTGGATTATATTACAACTGGAACAGATGGTATAACCCAGATACAGGGAGGCATATGCAGATAGATCCGTATTTAGATAAAACATTCTATATTTATGTTTCTAATAATCCAATGAGGTTGGCATGGATTTATTGTAAATGTTACTGGTATTGTAAGGATTGCAAACTTCCAATAATATGGAGTGGTGATAAATCGTCTTGTGAAATAACTTATGGGATATTGGTGAATACAGGTGCTGGTATTAAAAGAGGAGATAATTGCGCTTGTAAAAAGCCTGGCAAAGAGAGAGATTGTAGTAAAGATTGTGAGAAGGAATAAAATATGAAAAAGTTTGTATATGAGTTAGTTGTAATAATTTTACTATCACTGTTATTTGTATTAAAATGTTATGGCACTAATAATAATATATTTGGTTTTGATTTATCCAAACTTAGATATTCAGGGGCAGAAGTAATTGAAGAAAATTTATATGAAAAATTAAAATTATACAGACTAAATTATAAATTGGATATTGGATATCCAGCTAATGAAGTAGTCAATTATTATATAAATATATTTAAGAGTAATGGATTTAGTGAAGTAAAGGAAGTAAATTCTTTTGATTGGCAGATATTTCATTCAGAAGAAATTGGTGGCGAAATAGTCAAAAGCTGCCAATATCATGGGAAATGGCATAAGTGGATAAATGGTAATAGAATAGTTGCACGAATGTTTTTAATTTACTACGGAATAAATATATCAAATAAACTAAATATAAATCTGTCAAGAAGCATAGATAGTTGTAAGGTCGGCAGTAGACTCATAGTATTATTTATTATAGAGGATAATACATTAAATTACGATGATAATGTTTTTATGAAATGTGAAAGTAACTATAATTTTATCAATATTGATTATGAGAAATTTAAAAAGTATTTATTAAAAAAAAGGTATAATGAGTCGCTTTTAATCTTAATAAAAGGTATGAGTTGTGACCCTGAAAAGGAATTTGTTAAAAATTTATATTGTAATTTTTTAATTGATTTAGGATTGGAGAAAGAGAGATATTATTATGAGGATTGTATTAACTCACACTGGACTAAAAAAAGATAAAGATATTAAAATGACTCCAGATTACCAAAAGTCTTTTACAAAAATGTGCTCTATCAGATGTAGTGCACCAAATTCGGCATAGCAGAAACCAAATTCTTGAAAAATCTTCTGTGCACTTTGCGTAGATTTTGTCCGAAAAAGCCCAGATTCTTATATACATTATATTATCTGGTATTTATAACCCCCAAATCTACGAATCTCTAAACAATTGAAGTTTAGAATTTAGATAGATAGGAAGATCTCCTGAATTTCCGATACTTTATAAAGAAAAAAAATACTATTATGAAGAGTTCATTATTTAAGAACAATCAATACAGATATCAATTAATAAATCTATCTTTTATTACTCTTAGTCTCTTTTTTCTAAATCTGTTTAGTAAGCCTTTTAAATTGAGCAACAGAATTGATGGTATGTAAAGCCTTTTCATTATAATAATCCCACAAAGGAGTCCTCCTATATGGGCGGGGAAAGAATATGGAGAACCAGCGAGTGCGTATAGAATAGAAATAAAAATTATAATCCATAACATATGTTTTGCTTTTATAGGAATGATAAAATAAAATAATATCTGGCTCTCTGAATATATAATACAAAATGCACCTATTAATCCAAAGATTGCGCCAGACTGCCCGATTGTAGGGACATTATATGCAGAATCAAATATCAACCCGCTGATTAAAATAAATATCCCTCCAACTATTCCACAGAGAAAATAGAATTTGAGAAATATCTTTGTCCCCCACTTCTCTTCAAGTGGTGAACCGAACATCCAGAGCCCAAGCATATTGAATAACAGATGAGTAGGGTCCACAGGTGAATGAAGAAATAGATAGGTAACAATTTGATGAATATATAGATTTTGAAATACGAGAGATGGTGTAAGCCCGAATAGGAGTATTATAAGACTTGAGAGGTCAAAATATTTTGATATTAAAAGTATTAAATAAATTGATGTAGTGATGATTATCAGATATTTTACACCCCTTGTAAGCCTTCCACCTATTATTTGGTAAGTCGGATTATAATTGTACATCTATCAGGGGGTCTCTGGGATTATATTCCCTTTTTTGAGATTATTATTAACTATCTCCTCAATCAGTTGCATAGATTCCTCATCCATATTAATAAATTCTATTCCCATCCCGGGGACTTTATCTGGATTATTTAAATCAACCTGATTTACCCATACTACTCTTCCGAGTCCTTCAATTAATTTACTGCCATCTGCCAGCGTAAATTGAAAGTATACAAGTATTCCTTTCTCCCTTGGCTCGGTCGTCTTGATAAACATACCTCCCAGTGATATATTCAGAGCATATTCTGAGATAAATTCCTCAAGGGAGTTGAATTTGTATTGTACAAGCAATGATAAAGGTACTCTCGGGTACCTTCTTCTGTTTGTTGTGGTGGATGGTGTCTTCGTATCACTCATAAGTACAATACTTAACAGAATTTGATGGCAAAATCAAGTTATTTAAAAAATTGTTGTAAACCTCTCAAAATATTATATTAACGATTGAACTATGTCTCTTGATTCGTTGAAATTAATAAAGCCAGTCTTTGAGATTATAAATAGGGAGCAAAAGGTTGTAGTAATTTTGGGTGCCCAGCAAGAAGCAGATGAATTTTATAATTTGTTGACAGCCCTCTCTCCTCTTTTGAGTAATGCAAATATAAAACCTATCTTATTTGTGTATGATGAATATGAACCATTTATGAAGATTCCACCTGTCCCTGAATTATGTGCAAAAAAGATTGAATCTCTAAGTAAGATTATTATTAGCAAAGATTTTAATGTATTGATTATTCCATATAAGGCACTATTCCCTAAGACTATTCCATATGAGGTTCTTAAAGCAAATCTCCTGATTCTTAAAAAAGGTGATAATATCAGTCAGAAGGAATTGATAGAGAGATTGGTAAGGAATGGATATAAGAGAGATAATATTGTGGATATGTCGGGTAAATTTTCAGTAAGGGGTGAGATAGTTGATGTATTTGCCGTCAATCAAAAATTCCCTGCGAGAATTGTAATGCTCGGCTCAATTATTGAGAAGATAAGATTATTTGATATTGAGACTCAGAGGGGGTTTAAGGAGATTGACTCATATTTTGTAGTTCCATCAAATGAGTTTATTATTGATGATAATTTTAAGAATAATACCATTGAAAATATCAAGCATATCGCCGCAGAGAATGGCCTCCCAGCCAGGAAGATTAAAGAATATATTGATGAGTTAGATGCATCCTTTGAGTATAATCTTAAAAATCATTATCTGCCATTTATGTACAATTATGGATGCTCCACATTTATAGATTATATTAAAGCCTCTCATGGTAGTTTTGAAAATATTGAGTTTCTCTGTGGTGATAAGGACATTCTTAAATCATCCTTTGAAGAATATTATCAGCTTCTAAGAAATAACTATGTTGAACTTTTTCAGACCGACAGGATTCTACCGCCATTTGAGACACTTGTTGCCGATAGAGATGAGATTGATTTAGTGCTCCACCGTACTATTTCTGTTGAGAGTGAAGTTGAGGCGGTAGATGTAGAGACCCTTATTACAAAATTTAAATTATTTTTAAAAAAGGATAGCAAAGTATCTCTTGAAGAGATAAGGGCTGAGTTGCTCAGAATAGTTGAGAAATATAGTAAGGTAGTATTTTTCTATGTAAATGATGAGCAGAAGAGGGGATTTGTTGAAATTCTGAATTTGGTGAATATATGTTATTCGGAGGATTTTAATGAGAGTTGTAAAATTATTTTAAAAAGAGGAAATGTCTCAGGGGCCTTCCTTGTTTATAAAATATTATTTTTCTCCCTCAAAGGGATATTTAAAGAGAAGAAGACTTATGAATATGAGGAGTCAATATATGATAAGATAAAGATGTTGAGACTCAGATTCTCTGAGATTAGGGTGGGGGACTATGTTGTACATAGGGATTTTGGAATTGGAATCTATAGAGGACTCAAGAAAATGAGCGGGGAAGGCGGAGTTCAGGACTATATTGTTATTGAATACAGGGATAATAGAATGCTTTATCTGCCAGCATTGAATATTGATATGATAAATAAATATGAGAGCGCCATCGGGAAGAGCCCGTCTATTTCACCCCTTGGTAAAGAGCAATGGCAGAGAAAGAAGATAAAGATTAAAGAAGAGCTTTTAAGATTTGCTTCCGAGATACTCAGGATAAAGGCGCAGAGGAGATTGATAGAGAAGGAGCCGATTAAAGAGATAGATGATTTAAATGATAGATTTGCAGCGGGATTTGAGTTTGAGGAGACACCCGACCAGTTGAGATGTATTGAAGAGGTAAAGAGGGATTTGATGAGCAACTACCCAATGGAGAGAATAGTATGCGGAGATGTGGGGTTCGGAAAGACTGAGATCATAATGAGGGCTGCCTTTATGGTGGCATCTAATGGTTATCAGGTGGCAATTCTTGTGCCTACAACAATACTTGCAGAGCAGCACTACTTCAATTTCAAGAAAAGACTCTCTGAATTCCCTATAAAAGTGGAGATGCTCTCACGGTTTGTATCTGATAAGGATGCAAAGAGGATTGTCAGAGAGATAAGAGAGGGTAAAGTTGATATTATAATAGGGACACATAAGATGTTGACAGGTGAAGTTCAATTTAAGAATATCAGACTACTTGTAATAGATGAAGAGCATAAATTCGGTGTGGAGCAGAAAGAGAGACTTAAGAGACAGAATCCAGCACTGGATATCCTGATTACTACGGCAACCCCAATCCCAAGGACTCTCCATATGGGCTTTTCAAATCTGATTGATCTTTCAGTTCTTACAACTCCACCACAAGGGAGAATCCCTGTAAGAACTATCATCTCCCGATTTGATGAGGATGTTATAAGGAATGCTATCTTTAAGGAGGTAAATAGAGGTGGGCAGGTCTTCTTTGTAAATCCAAGAATAAAGACCATTGATTCAATGGCAAAGAAGATTAAGTCATTGTTACCAGATTTGAGAGTGGCTATAGCCCATGGAAGGATGCCGTCTGAGACTATTGAAGATGTAATGCACAACTTCTTTGAGAGAAGATATGACCTGCTTGTCTCTACTAACATTATAGGTTCCGGACTTGATTTTCCGAATGTAAATACCATTATAGTAGATTCGGCTGACCTTTTTGGACTTGCAGAGTTATATCAATTGAGAGGCAGGGTAGGGAGGGGGAAGATAAATGCCTATGCATATTTTCTGTTTCCAACCCTCTCAGGCCTTACAAAGGAACAACGTAAGAAGATTGATATTCTGTATAGACATCAGGGATTGGGAGCGGGATTTAATATTGCAAGTGAAGACCTTGAATTGAGAGGGGCTGGAGAACTACTCGGGAAGAGACAGGCTGGCTTTATTGAGGGTATTGGTTATGACTTATATCATGAGTTATTACAGGATGCCATCTCAGAGATTCAGGGTGTGCCAATCACAAAGAGTATAGAGACAGAAATCAGACTTGATATACCTGTAAGCATTCCAGATGAATATATTGATGATGTAGCATTGAGACTGAACTTTTATCATAGATTTTCTATGGCAACCACAGATGAGGTAATTGATAATCTCTTATATGAGATGGAGGATAGGTTTGGTAAATATCCTGATGAGGTAAAAAATCTTGCAGAGTTGTCGAGAATAAAGATTCTGGCAAAAAATATAGGAATCAGGGAGATAGAAAAGTTCAAAAGTTCAGTATCTATGACCTTTGATATCTCTGCAAGAATAAGGACTGAAAGGATAGTCCCTTTTATGGAAAAATATCATAAACATATTAGAATAAGTCCCAATTCAAAAGTTATTATTAACTATAATGATGATGAGATCTTCTCTTTCTTACGCCAGTGGTTGTTGAGATTGGGAGAGTTGATACAGTAATAATTGAAAGTTTATATTAGCAATAGGTCAAAATTTTTTTCATTTACAACTCTATAAAATCATTATATTTTGACAATTTGTGAATTGAATTCAGGAGGTATGAAGATGAAGCATATTATTTGTCTATCTCTTATTCTACTCTTTGTCTTTTTATGTGGGTGCTCTGACAGTTCTTCCACAGATGATGCTGGGCAGACAGATATAATCAATCAGACTGATTGCAATGATGAGAGAGTTGGGAAGCCCTGTGAGGCTGGTGTAGGTGAATGTAAGGTTGTGGGTAAATATATCTGTGTGAAAGAGACCCTTGAAGTGAAGTGCGATGCTATACCAAAAAAACCCACACAGGAGATATGCGATGGGAAGGATAACGATTGCAACGGAGAGACCGATGAGGTATTTGCAGACCTCGGTCATGTGTGCACAGTCGGGAAAGGACAGTGTGCAAGTACAGGGGTATATACCTGTAATAAATCTGGAGATGGGGTATATTGTGATGCGCCCGAACTTTTTCCGAGTGAGGAGATTTGTGATGGGCTGGATAATGACTGCAATGGTGAGACAGATGAGATATTCCCTGAGCTTGGTAAGGAGTGTGAGGTTGGCAAAGGGGAGTGTAAGGTGAGTGGTACTTATATCTGTGCCCCGGATGGAAAGGGTGTTGTATGTAATGCAATTGAAAAGGAGCCACAAAAAGAGATATGTGATGGAAAAGATAATAATTGCGACGGACAGACTGATGAAGATTTTGAGAATCTCGGTAAGAGTTGTCAAATAGGTATTGGGGAGTGCAAATCAGATGGGAAGTATATATGTAATAAGGAAGGGAGTGATGTTATCTGCGATGCGGAGGTAAAGCAGCCACAGGTAGAAATATGCGATAAAAAAGATAATAATTGCGATGGGTTTACTGATGAGGATGCACCTGATTGCTCTGTAATTCTAACCGGGAATATGAAGGCCCCTTATAGTACTGGTAAAGGGCTTACAGAGACATTCTTTGTAATGCCTTTTGGGATAGCTTTTGATAATGAGAGTAACGGACTGTATGTCAGTGACTATATTGCAAATGTAATCTTTGGATTAAAGTATGATGATGCCACCCGTCAATATAATTCGGAGATATTCTCTGGGGATGGCTATAGAGGTGATAAAACCGACAATAGAGATACCTCAAGGTTCTCTTCTCCTTCAATGATGGTGATAGATAGGGCAAATAAAAGATTGGTCCTGTGTGATACATTGAATAATAAGATAAAGGCAATTGACCTTGAGACCTTTAGTGCAACAGTGCTTGCAGGGAGTGGAGAGATTGGTTTTAGTGATGGAGAGGGAGAGAATGCCAGCTTCTACTATCCTATGGGTATTGTAATCGGGTATGATGGGACAATATATGTCGCGGATACATACAATCATTGTATCAGGCGGTTGAAATATGATACATCCAAATTAAAATATATTGTGGATACATTTGCAGGTATATGTGGGACATCAGGGAATGCAAATTCTACAGACCCACTACTTGCAAAATTTAATATGCCAACCGGTCTTGCGATAAATGATAGCGGTGAACTCTTTGTCGCTGACAGGGGGAATAATAGAATAAGAAGGGTTTCAACAACAGATGGAGTCTCAAACTATATAACCATAAGTGGTGCAGATATAATCTCACTTGTGGTAGATGAGTATGGATATCTCTTTGTTGTTGATTATAATGGGAGTATAAGGCAGGTCACGCCCACTCTTAATATCCAGACATTGATATCGGGTCTGAAGGGCCCTGTGGGTATTGCACTCGGGAAGAATTCCTCTGCTTATATTACAGAGGCAAAAAGTGGTATGATAAGAAAGGTAAATCTATCAAATGGCTCTTTTTCATTTGTTGCGGGGAAGGGGAAATCAATGGAGATAGGTTCTGACTATTCTACGCCCCTTGCCTACCCAACAGGATTCTTATACGATGAGAGTTCAAAAGGGCTTATAATATCGAGCACATACGCAAACAGGGTAATCAAGGTTGAAAATTATAAGGCATATAATATCGCCGGAGATGGGGTCGCTGGCTCGCTTGAATCAAATCTCTATCTCCCATCAAAAATGGCTAAGATGGGTAATGATATTTACTTTTCTGATAAATACAATCATTGTATAAAGAAAATTACCTTTGATTCAAATCTAAATCAGTATCTTCTCTCTACTTTTGCCGGGAAGTGTGGGACATCAGGTAATACAAATGGGGCAGTAGATGCTGCCCGTTTCAATAGGCCTGATGGTATAGGTGTACTTGAAGATGGGAGACTGCTTATTGTGGATAGTGGAAATCATTGTATAAGGCTGATTGAGAACAGTCTGGTCTCAACTTATGCCGGGAGATGTGGGACATCTGGTAAACTTGATGGGTCATCTGGTGTTGCAACATTCAACCTTCCAGAAGGGATTGTGTGTAATCAGGCAAAGAAAGAGTGTTATATAGCAGATACAGGGAATCACCTAATTAGAAAGATCAATTCAGATGGCTCTGTCATAAGATTTTCAGGAGATTTCAATAATACTACCGGAGGTTTTAAGGATGGAGGTAAAGATGAGGCTCAATTTAACCAACCCTCCGGGATCTCTATGCTTATAAACTTTGATGATACTGTAACTCTCTATGTGACTGATAGAAATAATCATTTAATCAGAGAAGTGGATAGTGTAGGAAATGTATCAACTGTCATAGGAAAGAATATATGCTCTGATGATTATGGCGAGAGACAGAATACGGGGCTTTGTTTCCCATCAGATATCTATGTGACTGAATTCGGGGGTCTGATTGTTGTGGATTCGGGAAATAATAGAGTTCTTGGTATATATTAGAAAGGGGTTTGATATGAGAGGCGTAAAGTTTATTCTTTTATTCTCAATCTTACTCATCTTTCTTTCTGGTTATAGTGATCTGTACTGGAATGTATTTAGAGCCGATGTCCACCGCACAGCGATGCTTACAGGTAGTGCTGAAATAGATATTCCGGCAGTCAGGTGGAAGTATTATGCAGGAGGCTCGCTCGCTACAATACAGCTCTTAATTGATGATATTAATAATGATGGAGCGCTTGAATATGTACTCATATCAGGCGGTAAGGTGCTGGCAAAGCTCTATAATGATATCCTTATCTGGGATACCTCTTACATAGCGGCGCAAAGGCTTATAGATATCAGAGATATCAATATGGATGGGAAGAAGGATATAATAGTCGCCAATTCACAGGGTAGAATAATAATTCTCAGTGCATCAGATGGCTCAATTGAATACATCAATTCAGATACCGATTTTAACTGGATCGGTTCAGTAATCATAAAGGATATTAATAAGGATGGATATGATGATATTTATGTAGCGGATACAGCCTGTGGTTCTGCTACCAGAGAGCCTAAAGCGGTTTACGGAACAGGGATAGCCTACTCTTTTAGAAATGGTTTTAAGGATGTAGAGAAACTATTTATCCTTGAGCCAGATACAAGGGATTATCGCTGTGGCGTTAATAATATGATTGCTGATATAGATGGAGATGGGATTTACGAGATAATTGCACCGGGTGACCAGTATTTGTATATCTATTCTGCGGAGGATGGGAGATTAAAGTATTCTTCACCATTCCTCGGGGCATTCCCATGGGGTGATACAAAAATAATTACAAGAGATGTTGATAACGATGGGGCAGATGAGATATTCCTCTACACAAATTCTATATTTGCAAGGGGGAGCCGTAGAATAACAGCATTAAAGGTGATGGATGGATTTCTAACACCGATATGGCAGATATCTCCACCAGAGGCTTCATTTCAAAGAGATGGAATATATTTGATGCCAGACCCGCTTGCAGATTTTGACAGTGATGGGAATTACGAATTTATTACTTCAATGTATGACTCAAATACAGGCAAATGGACAACTTATATACTTGATGCAGGCTTTGTCTGTTCTAATGTTCAGAAATGGGATAGATTTACAAATTGTTATCAGAGCAGAGTTGAGATTCCAAATTTCAGATTTTATGGTTCGGCAGAGATATATAGAAATAGTAAGAGACAATTATTACTTTACGACTATATTACCGGAAGGTATGGGATATATGAGCTTGAGAATAACAATGGCGAATATGTACTGGTAGTTAAATCATTGTTCCCTTCGGGTCTTTCATATGCAGCGTATAGTGATCTGGCAGCAGCGGTTGACCAGAATTATTTTGATAGATTGTTTTTATTTGATTATCAGAGTGACGGGCAGGAGGAGGTGGTGATGCGATATGGGAATAATATAGAGGTTTATGATGTCACAGGTCAGACAGCCAGAAGAATCGGTCTTATTGAGGGGTTGCCCAATATATCGTTTACATTTTATAGACCTATTTACTTTAATAAGAAGCATCTTTTTGTTGGACATCTCAACAATGGCACTGTGGCGATATACGATAATTTACTTAATCCAGTCAACGACCTTGATAATGATGGAGTTTTTGATTTGAGGAGCGGTGGTTATGGGGCAAATATGCTTATTACTGACCTTGAAAAAGATGGAAGACCGGAGATATTTACCACCCGTTCAAATGGTGTGATATCTGTTCTGGATGGGATGACCACAGACCTCGTAAATCCCCCGAGGATTTTATGGAGTAGAGGTGGTGGGCTTCCGGCCATTGGAGATATGAATGCTGATGGAAAGTTTGAGATGATATTCGGTGAGTTTGAGGGCAATAATCTGGTGGTCAATGTGCTAAAGCCAGATTTAACAAAGTTGTATTCTGGGGTTATAGCCCCAAGGACCGAGACAGATGGATTTTATAGAGACCTGATATATGGAAATGCAAATGGCGATAATCTACCTGATATTTATTATGTATATACAGACCCATACAATAATCTGGCAAAGTATGGAATTTTGGTTTGGGATGGAGTATCTCCAGCCGCTCAAAAGAAGTGGGCACAGGAGTATGGGCTTCCATATCAGGGGGATGGGCAGGGATATAGAACAATTATAGATTCCAATGGAGATGGATATGAGGATTATATAATAAATCCATACAGGCAGATAAGAATCCTGAATGCTATAGATGGAACTTTACTTGTACAGAGTACCAATGCAAATGTCTACGCTGGTGCGGTCTCATTCTTTGGAGACTTAATTATAAATCACGGTGGGCACACCGGAGCAATATATTCATCTCCTTCCGCATATAATAAATCTACTCTTGCAAAGGTCTGGGAATCTCCTATAAAAGTTGAATATGCTGGAAAACTCGGTTCAATGGTAGAGATAAAGGACGGTAATTTAAGATTTTTGCAGACTGCCACTGATTCTGCCCATATCTACCTTTATAATGTTATTGATGGAACTTTGCTATACAATAAAGTTCTCGCTTGTGGTCGTCTTTATGAGAATGAAGAGGATGCTACAAAGGATAATTGTGTACTGAGTGACCTTATATCTTCTATAGCAATTAAGGATATTGATTCAAATGGAAGGGCAGCATTTATAGTAGGTTCAAAGGATGGTTATCTATATGCAGTGGATGCCGAAAATCTGGAGATGATATTTGTTATGAATTTTCGTTATCCAATTAGTGATATTATTGCTGGGGATCTGGACGGAGATAATAAAGTGGAGATTCTGATTAGCTGTTTGGATGGATATATTTATGCAATAGATAGAGCGGAGCTCAAAGCCACAAGTTATGTATATGAAAATGATGGGTTTAATACTGCCACATTTAATAATGGTCCCAATAGATGCCCATCGGACGCCGATGAGGATATTGATTGTCAGGAATATACAAATACATTGGGTGCAAATTGGGAGAGAGTAGATGGCGCAACTGGATACGAATATGCAATCATCTCTCAGAACGGTACTTATATTACCTATTGGGCTGACAACGGAGATAGGACAGCGGTTACTACAAAGGATTTGAGGCTTGTCTTTGACTTTATGTATTATTTTCTGGTCAGGCCTTACAAAATAGATAAAGGGAATAAGATTACCGGACCGGAGACAATAAGTGATGGGGTTAAGATAATTGACCTTTCACCTCCAGAGATAAAGATTGATTTATCAAGCAATCCAATTACTCCCGATAATGATGGATTGTATGATTATACAGATATACTTTTGAGTATATACGACAGGACATATATTACACAGTATCAGATGCAGATAATGGATCAGAATGGGAATATATATTTTGACACAAAGCCACTTTTTATCTCCATACAGAGTCTAAAAAAGACTGTTAGATATGATGCTATGTATAACGGGAATAGACTCAATGGCGGAGATTATATCGTAAGAGTATTCGTTACAGATATAGGTGGACATTTGAGTCAGAAGGATGCAATTTTGACTGTATGTAATGAATATGAAGTGGTTGTTGAGGAGAATGGTTTAAAGAGGTGTGCCTGTCCAGATAGAGATAGAGATGGATTTACCGATTATAGATGTGGTGGTCTGGATTGCAATGATTATGATAAGAATATAAATCCAGCTGCGATAGAAGATTGTTCCACAGGTGATTTAAATTGCGATGGAAGGCCCGTAGAGTGTAAATCTGACCAGAAGTGTATAGATGGATATTGCGCAAATCCCTGTATGAGTGGAGAATGTCAGAAGGGTTATGAATGTATTAATGGATATTGTATTCCACAGAACCCCTGTATTGAAGTGAGCTGCCCTGAAGGGACTTTTTGTGAAAATGGAAAATGTGTAGATTATTGTAAGAATGTAATCTGTCCGGACGAGACATATTGTTATATGGGAAAGTGTTATGGTTATAACGATTCGGTGATTGGTGATGGTCAGATAAATGATATAATTTCAATAGATGAAGTTGTATTAAGTGATTCAAATACTTTTGATTCTTCTATTTTAAAGGATAAGGGTATTAATGACTCCTCTGAATCATCAGATGAATCTGCCGATAGTTCTGGTTGCAGTTGCTCAATAATTGATTAAGGATTTGATTGCGGTAATTTTTCCAGAGCCCTCTGTAGCGATTCTATATGTTCTTTATCAGCTTGCATCATAGCATTGAATAATTGCTCAGGGCTTTTTTCCTCCGGAAATTGAATTATTTTATGTGAATGATATTCGGCAAAGTCTTTCTCAAGTTGTATTGAATTTTTCAATGCCTCTTCGAGATTGTATTCCATAGTCTTTGAAAAGAGTAATATCTCATCAATTTTAGCTAATTTCTGTTTAATTTCCCCAATATCTGTTGTAAAGTCTATCTTGGATTTATAAGTGAGATTCATTGCAAATTTAAATTGATTTGCGTGATTGAACTCTTCATTTGCGGTTTTTAGAAAAGCATCTTAATATTTTCATCCGATGAAAATATTTCGGCGAAGACTGTATATAATTCATACATCTTCATCTCTATCTCATAACATAAATTCAAGATAACAGGGATTTCGGAACTATTCATAACATTACTCCTTCATAGATGGCTAACAATCAAAATATACTTTATGTTCAAGTGGGTCGATAGAATATTTAAATTGTCTTGCCTCTTTATATTTTGTATTTATCCAGGCATCAATAAAGTTCCTGGTAAATACACCATCTTGAATTAAGAAATCATAATCCATTTGAAGTGCAGCCAGTGCCTCTTCAAAGTTATTGGGAACAGATTGAATCTTCTTTAGTTCTGCATCAGAGAGTTCATATAAGTTCTTATCAAATGGGCCATATCCTAATTTTATCGGGTCAATCTTGTTTTTGATTCCATCTATGCCCGCCATCAAAATGGCTGAAAATGCCAGATATGGATTAGATGTCGCGTCTGGTGTCCTGAATTCAAAACGTGCAGATTTCTCTGTGTTCGCATATTTCGGAATTCTGATTGCAGCTGACCTATTCCCGAGAGAGAATACCAATGTCGTGGGTGCCTCAAAACCGGGAACCAATCTTTTATATGAATTAACAGATGGGTTTGTAAAGGCAGCAAGGGCCCTTCCGTGGTGAAGTATGCCACCTATGAAATATAATGCATCTTTACTGAGTGAGGCATAGGAATTCCCGAAGAATATATTCTTACCTCCCTTTGTAAGCAATATATGAATATGCATACCTGTTCCCGAATCCTCTGGAAGTGGCTTGGGCATAAATGTGGCAAGCATATTCTCTTTTTTACAAACATTTTTAACAATGTATTTAATCCACACAGTATTGTCAGCGGCAATAAGAAGTGGAGTTGGAAATACCTCAATCTCGTGCTGGGAAGGGGCACCAACTTCGTGATGATGATACTTAAACTTGATATTAATTTGATTCATGGTCTTTATAATCTTTTCACGAATGTAGAAATATCTATCAGAAGGGAGTGCCTTATGATATCCCTTTTGATAAGGTATGGGGAGAAATCCATTCTCTCCAAAATCGGTATTCCAGTATCCTTCCTCGCTATCCACAAAGAAATAAGAATGATTCTTTGAAACATCAAATGAGACATTATTAAATATATAAAACTCATATTCTGGTGCAAAGTACGCATCATCTGCAATCTTACTATTTTTTAAATAGTTACAGGCTTTTTTGCAAATATACCTTGGATCATCCTCAAATTGTTTTCTGGAATCTGCCTCATTTATTGAACATATAAAGGACAATACCTTTGTATCAGTAATTGGGTCAAAGTGCATTGTATCAATTTCCGGTATAAGGACGAGATCACCTGCCTTAACCTTCCTGAATCCAGTAACTGAAGAACCATCAAAACCTATGCCGTAATTGAGCAGGTCTAAATTAAATTCATCACGAGAGATAGTTACCTTTCTGAATTCCCCATTCATATCTACAAATTTAAGGTCCACAGATAAAATATTTTCTTTTTTAATAATCTTTAATATATCATTAATCTTCTTCTGCATAGATTAACCTCCCAATCGCTGCAAAAATATTATATCTTACCAATTAAGCAAGTAAATAAAGGGACATAATACAACATGTGCAAATTATTAGAGTTGTGGATTTTAAAGTTGTGGATTTACATAGATAACTTTAAGGTCCAATCCTCCGGGATAGGCAAAAGATACATCCTGATGGTAGCCATATACAATAATTGAAACAGGATTATTGGCATTCAATTCATAAACACCTGATTGAGCCCTAAATCTGTAGACACCATATTGAGTATTAGGGATTTGTGTAAATTGACTCGGTTGAATGGTGACTGTGTTTGATGTCCCCTGTAATGTTAATTTTACGGTGGTATTTAAAGGTGCCGCGATATTTACCCAATTTGTAGCATAGTCAGCAGGCACCAGAAATATATAATCCTGCCTGTATTGTTCCTGTGGGACGAGCAGTACCATTGCAGGGTCTCCAATATGGCTGCAGGAATCAAAGTCCTTAAATAGTGTATTTTCATAAGTTGAACCAGCCATATATTGAACTACCATAATAGGACCATTCGCATCAATTACAAAATCCTGAGCTGATTGAAATTCATAAAATTGACCGAGATTTAATGTCTTTGGAAAGCCGCTCTGAGGTGGTATTGTATTGACCTGAACTCCGTTTTTCCCTGCGATGATTCTATAAAATGATTTTGGATTCCATTCACCTTTTTTAGGTTCAACACACTGGTCATTTTTATTGGAAAGATAATCTCTTTGAGCAAATTGTACCGCTGTAAACTTATCGCCCCAGGTGTCTACAGGGAATAATTGCTCTTCAAGGTGGTCACAATATCCAAATGAATCCGGTATGTTTTCACAGATATGTCCACCGAAGACAGCAACCGGATTATTTGCCTTTATAATTGTGCCTGTAAGGTCATCACCTTGAGATGCAGTTTCAATATTTAAGACCTGATATTGACTCAGGCTAAATGTATTCTTCTGACCTTTGGACATAGCCGGTACACCGGGACCTGAGGAAGTATTTGCTGTTGATGTTATCTCTACATTTGTTGTCCCCGGTGATGTAGCTATTACAGTAAGATATCCATTATTAAGATGATTGTATCCAATCTCCTGCCTTGAGGCAACAATGTAATTCCCGGTTAATATATGAGTTGGAAGTAATAGAGATGCATCGTTTGAATAGACTTTGACTGTATTATTCATAGGATTGAATTGATATACTACCACCGGGACATCAGATGAGATCTTCAATACCTTATTGTTTGCAAGTTCTGTCCCCTTGAGATTGTATTTCTGATTATCCTTCTTGGGGTCAAAGGTAAATACCTGTAGTTTTCTCGGTTCAATTGTATTGGAGGCGACGACTTTTCCAGTAGTTGCCTCAGTAATAGTAACATGGGCGTACATATTTGTATTGGTATTGCTGACCGCAACTCCCCAGATGGCTGTATCGCTTGCCTGTATGCTATCATCACCCATCAATTCCTGAGGAGCATTTCTAAGATGTACTGCAAGATATTCACAACCAATGTACGATTTAGTATTCATAGCCTCCTGACAGGCATTGACACATTTCTTATCCATACAGACCTCGCCCTTAGAATTATCACAGGTAAGATAATTCTCCCATCCACTTCCATCATTAGAGCATTTTTGAAGGGTCTTATTGTCCAGACATTTTAAATCGCCCGGAAGACAATTGACATTAATACACCCACCTTTCTCTATCTTACAGATTTGACCTGTGCCGCAGGACCTCACCTCATAACCGGTACCACTCTCATTACATACCTTATAATCGTAATAAGTAGTGCAGGTGGAAATTTCACCGGGTGTGCAGAGTCCAGGAATGCCACCATCCTTATTTGATGAGGCGTCTTTAGATGAATTACCAGACTCATCTCCAGATGAAGAACAGTTAAAGACTATGGCAGAGCTAATAAATAACATAAAAATGATGAGGGTCTTGAATCTAGACATTTATTTCCTCCTTCACAAAAAATACTATAACATATTATATGATTTTGGTGATTTTGTAAATTTCTATATTGACATACTGCGATATTTTTGTCATTAAGTATCACTCTTTTGAAGGAGTGAGATATGGTAAGAGGTTATGTCTTATTAAGACTTGTTCCCGGACTTGAGAGAGAGGCTCTCAATTCACTAAGGTTATTAAAAGGTGTTGTGGAAGTGGACCTGGTCTTTGGACACTGGGATGTCGTTGTAAAGGTTGAAGCGAAATCTATCAATGAGATGACCAGAAAGGTTGTAACCGAGATCAGGGGCGTAAAGGGAGTAGAAGCCACCGAGACATTGGTTACAACAGAATTTTAGTCTTAAAATTCTACTGATATTTTTTAAAAGTAATTATTCCTGAAATAGCAGGTATATCCAGAATATCTTGTTTGGTCTTTTCAAATCAGATCTGTTCAAAATATACTGCTACCCCCAATAATTATCTATTTGTGAAATAAGAATTTTTAGCAACTGACAGGGAATAGAGGGATTATGAGTAACTTTTACTTGATCCCAGATGAGGGATTTTTCTTTTCAATTGGGTAGAGAGATTATAACTGAGCATCGCCACAAATTGCCTCCGATTATAAAATCTGGCACAGGATTTGCTATTTTAAGAAAATTGCGAGGTGAATTATGAAAAATCTGGTAATTCTATTTATTATTGTATCTTTTGTATCTTCCTGCTCTACAGGTAGAATTCATAAGAAGGCAATAGAGTATAATTTCAAAGGTATGCAGATGATAAAGGATGGGAATTATGAGATGGCAGAGAAGAGTCTTGAGATCGCCATTGAATACAACAAAGATTATCCAGAGCCATATAATAATCTCGGTATCATCTATTTGAGACAGAACAAGATTGAGAAGGCGGAAAAGTATTTTTCACTGGCTATTGAATACAACAATGATTTTGCTGAGGCGCATAACAATCTCGGGTATGTCTACTTGCTGAAAGGGGAACTTAAAAAGGCTGAACAGAGATTTAAGAATGCATTGAATATTGACCCATCATTTACAAATGCACGTCTGAATCTGGCAAGAACATATATACTTTTGGAGAATCTTGATAAGGCAGAAGACGAATTGTTAAAGTTGAGGCTTATCTCTGAGAGTGAAGAGGTCTTTTCACTGCTTATAAATACTTACATAAAAAAAGGACGGATTAATAAGGCATTTGAAGTGGTTGAGTTAATGTCGCACAACAAAAATTATCAGAAGAAGGGGATATATCTAAGGGGATTTTTGAATCTCACATTAAACAGGTGTAATGATGCGGTTCAGGATTTTGAGAAAGTCCAGAATGACTTTCTGGATAATAAAGAGTTTTTACTCAATCTTTCGGCGGCATTTCTCTGTAATCAGGAGTATGAAAAGGCAGAGAAAATTTTAACGGGGCTATTAAAAATGCAGGCAGATGAACCGACTGTCCTCTTTAATCTCGGGAAGATAGAGTATGAAAAGAAGAATTATGAATCAGCAGAATTATATTTTAAGAAATCTTATGAATTAGGATTTAAGTCATCCTGCAGTTATCTGGTGGATACCTTATTTATGAATGGGAAAGACGAGGAATCATTAAAAGTCTCAAAATGGTGTAAGTAAGTATGTTTACAGTAAACTTAAAGAGAGATGAACAAATAGTTGCAAGCAGGGATATAAGAGGTTATATCTGTAAAATCGGGAGAAGTCCAGTTTGCAATATTGTGCTGGATGAGTCCTACATCTCATCTGAACATCTGGTGATTATTGTAATTTTTGGACAGATATTTTTAATAGATAGGAGTCTGAATGGAGTATTTGTAAATGAACAGAAGATAAAAAGAAATACCCCGATATTTTTAAAAGCAGATGATGAAGTAAGACTGGGACCATATTCAATAACTATAGAGAATTTCAGTGATAATTTAGAGTCCCGAACTGTTCTATATTTTGAAAATTTGAGAGATGGAATAGATATTCAGAATATAATGGTGGTCTCAAATAGTAATGGTTTTTTACAAACTATGACAGATGCAGAATTTGACCTCCCATATTTTCAAAAAAAATATCTCTTTGAAGATTTTTATAGAGATGAACTATTAAGAGCCCTCTTGCTCAAATCCAGAAAAGACCAGATCTTTTTGATATTCTTCTCAAATAGCATATACTATAATCAAGACTTTTCTCATGGTGATAATAAAGGAATTAGATTCGGAGTTGTGGATTATATCATATTCTTCTTACTCGCAATAATCTTCCTTCTTTTGGGTAGCCTTATTATTTACATTTTGCTATTTAAAGGATATTAAATTGCCTTAACCTATAGATAAGAACTAACAAAATCAGGGCAGTGTACCTTAATAAAAAATAATCTTAAAAGTTATACTTTGGGAATTAGAGTTTTGTCCCGTCTTCTGTGCAGAATTTAGTCCCTGCCTCATATTCCTTCCCGCATTTTGGACATTTCACCTTTGAGGGTGCGGTAAGAGGAGTCCCGCAGGAAGGACAGAACTTTGCACCTGAATTTACCTGTGTTCCACATTTGGGGCATACTGGATTGGTTGCGAGACTTGCCCCACATTCAGCACAGAATTTTCCGGGTGCGACACTCTTTCCACAGGATGGACAGACTACAGTAGAGATAGCAGGTGTTAGGGCCTGTGCTTGTTGAGGGTGCGGTTGATTCATTGTAGCCTGATTCATCATCATCTGTTGGGCATAGGCAAACCCCATCCCGAGACCTGCACCGGCCATTGCGCTGTTTGCCCCTGCACCACCACCTTCTCCACCACCCCCCTGGGCAAGGCCTTTCCCGAGACCGAACATAGGTTCGGCAGCCGCTGCCTGTTGATAACCTCCAGCCAGCTGGCTGAGAGCCTGTCTCTCAGAGAATGCCTTGAGTCTTGTCTCATCGTCCTCTTTCATAGAGATTACAAAGTTTCCGAGTCTTACTATATCAACTCCATAATCAGACATATGTCTTCTTACACCTTCAATTACCTCCTCTTCAATCTCCTCAGTATATGCACCTGAGGTAACGTTTAATAATGGCCACTGTTTCTTCACAATTAATTCGGCGGCTCTATCTCTTATCACTTTGAGTGTCTGCTGCTTAAACCAATTAACAAAAGATTCGTTGTCAGATTTACCCATACCTGCAAGTCCGATAATAAGTTTGTCGGGCTCCTTTACTCTGAGGGAGAAGTCTCCATAAACCATAAGCCCTATTGCAAGTTTGGTCTCTGGATCTCTTACATCTCCAATTGGACCACCAAATTTCTGGTTGGGAAATTCGCGTGTAGAGACAAAGAATATCTCTGAAATAAACATATTGCCACCGGAGGCGGCGTCCACAAGAAGTCCAATGAATGGTATATTGGATGAATCAAGTGTATATCTACCCGGCTTAAAAATGCCTCTAACCGTTCCATCTCTGAAGAAGACTGCCACCTCATCGGATTCAACAGTGAGCTGGGTTAGCATTCTGATGTTGGAATCCGGATGTTTGTAGATGATAAAATCTTTAGCCTCATCAGGCCTTGCAATAAACTCTCTTCTAATCTCTTTTGAAAAGATACCCATAGTAACCTCACTTTCTACTTATAGAAGGTTAATCTATAAAATAATGTAGCATAATAAATTTATTAAATCTACATTTTTTTGCATTTTTATCTATTTTGTGTTTTATAAAAAATATGTTTGTTTATGAGTTTTTAAGGAATAATTGTCTTACAAGAATAATAAGACTGATAATACTCTTTTATCTTTTAGGTATTACTACCGCTGCACAGATCTTCTTCTTTCTTGAGAGTCTATTCCCATTGCCAGTCTCAGATTTTGTAAAAAGTCTGATGATTACTATCTTTATACCACTCGGTGGTATCACCATTGGGATGTGGATTGACAATGAATTTATGCGTGAGAACAGGTCGTTTATACTTGTTCCATATCGGGCTGAGAGAGAAAATCTAAAGTGGTATGAGAAATATGATTGGCTGATTTATGGGCTTATAATGTTTGGTATCTGGTCTGGGATGTATTTCTGGATAGCAGAATCAAGGATATTTGCTCAAAAGCATTCAATGCTTGTAGAGTTTGATAAGATGATACCTTTCATTCCTGAGTGGGTCTGGATATATCTGACCGTGTATATGATATTTCTTATACCTTTATTTGGGCTCACAGAGAGACGATTGTTGAAGTTGGTTATGACCTCATATATTGTCGTTATGTTGACCTGCTATCTCTTCTTTTATCTATATCCAGTTGAATATCCGAGGCCATCACTTGAGGTAAAGGATTTTTCCACCTGGGCACTTTCATTGGTCTATAAGAATGATAGACCGTGGAATTGTTTTCCATCCTCTCATTGTGCAATGGCGATGATGGCTGCGCTTGTCCTACTTGAAATTAACTGGCTATTCGGGATATGGGGAATGCTTACTGCACTATCTATCGGGGTATCAACTCTCTTTACGAAGCAACATTTCATTCTGGATGTAGTTACTGGTTTTGGATTATCTGTACTCGTCTATTATCTATTTTTTAAGAGCAGATTTATAGAACTACTTGGTAAGAAACAGAAGGAGTTTTATGAGAGAATGTCTCTCGCCGTAGATAGAGTTATTGAATCAAGGTTTGAGGAGATAATCAGGAAGATTGTAAAAGAGGAGATTGAAAGGGCATTAAGGGAGAGAGAAAAATAGACTTTATTGTTTTGTTTTTTTTGATTTTCATTTATAATATATAAAGACTTTGGGCTTGAGGTAATTTTATGAAAAAGATATTTATTCTCTTTATAATGTTAATCTGGGGCTCCTATGGTTGTTTCTCTCCATCTGAGCAGTATTCAGATACAGGGTCGGACTCAATCTCTATAACAGATATTTCTATCTCTGATATATCCTCACAAGATAAACCACCTGTGATAATTTCTGTAGAACCATCAGCTGGATATACGGAAGGTGGAATTGATGTCACAATTAATGGAATGAATTTTGTAAATGGTTTGAAGGTCTTTTTTGGTGATAAGGAGGCAGATGTCAAAACTCTTTTAAGTGGTATCACTATTGTTGTGGTCAATCCCCCTTATAAAGAGGGGAAGGTAGATATAAAAGTAATAAATCCAGATGGGCTATATGGTGTATTAAAGGCGGGTTTTGAGTACAAGAAGAAGGAGACTCCAATTGATGGATGTGTATATAAAAAGTGTGATATAAAGCCTACAATATTCAAATATGATTCTTCAAAGGCGGGTTTTTCTGTATCAAAGGTTGAACTTGCATCCCAATTTACAAATTGGGGAGAGAATAAAATCCTGATGAATGATGAAGGAATAAGTGGAGATGAAGTCGCAGGTGATGGCATCTATTCTGTTGCCATTAACTTGAAGTCTGGACAATATGAATATAAATTTATGTTAAATGGGAATCAGTGGGTAAATGACCCGGATAATTCTGAGATAGAACCAATCTTTAAAAATTCTGTCATTCTTGTAAAGGATGGATGTCATCCCGAGATAATTGAATATTCCATTAAGAATGGTGATATTATTTCTTCACCCAGTGTAACTCTTCAGGTGAGATATGATTTAAATGGAAAGATGATAGATAAAAGTGCCTCTTACTTTGTAATTGATGGAGTTGAATCAAAAGGAGATATATATGAAAGTGATGGAAGAATTTCAGTTAGTAAGAATCTTGCCGATGGTGCTCATTGGTATTATGTAGTAATAAGGGATATGGAGTGTAATAAATTTGTCTCACCATCAATATTTTTTATTGTGAAGACTTCAAACAAATTACCGGTTGCAAACGCAGGTTATACACAGATTGTTGAAAGAGGTGATAAGGTAATTCTGGATGGCACTCTCTCTGAAGACCCATATCAGATTGGAATAGAAAATTTTATCTGGGATGTATTGGAATCACCTGAACCTGTGAATCTATTGGATGAATATGCCACAGATTGGGCAGGATATAATTATGACCCCAATGCCACTCCTCCAAAGGTCAGGTCCCTTGTGAGTTTTATTCCGCAGAGCGAGGGATATTACAAATTCTCCTTAAGAGTTTCCAATAGCGATGGTGAGAGTGATGATGATGAGACAGATGTATATGTTTTGAAAAAATCAACTTCTTTAGATAAGCCTCTTGTAAGGCTGAATATAGGTGTTAATGGGAATACAGTTTCACTTGATGCCACCAATTCAATAGGTGCAAATTCAAACAATCTGGAATTTATCTGGATTGAGGATATCAAAAATCCGGAGAGATTTAATCTGGGTAAAGTGGCAAATCAACAGATTGTGCTTAATAAAGACGGGGCTTACTTTATATATCTCATCGTTAGTGATGGTTATGCCAATTCCTCTATTAAAAGGGTCTTTTTGCTAAAAAGGGGAGATAAGATTTTCGCTCAGGACTTTGCCTATTCTTCAGAGTGGTTTAAGGGTTCAAATATATATGAGATATTTGTCAGAAAATTTGCAGATGGAGACGGAGATGGGATTGGTGATCTGACGGGGCTTACAGAAAAGATAAATTATCTGAAGGGGCTTGGAGTTAAGACCATCTGGTTGATGCCGGTCTTCCGTTCAAATGACAAAGACCATGGTTATCATACAGTGGATTATTACACAATAGAGCCAGATTACGGTAACAATGAAGATTTATTTAATCTTGTATCAGAGGCGCATAAGTCTGGAATAAAGGTTGTTCTGGATATGGTGATAAATCATACATCCAGAAGACATCCATTCTTTATTGAGGCCTTGAATATGAATCCATTCTTCAGGAATTACTATATCTGGTTTGAAAATAATAGCCAGAATCTGTATGACAAATACGGATACGGGCGCGAAATGGGAGGCACAAGACTTACTCTTGAGAATGGCTGGGCGGAGATTCCGGACCTGAATTATTCAAATCCTGTTATGAGGCAGTACATATATAATATGCTCAGGTACTGGCTTGACCCGAACGGAGATGGAGATTTTTCAGATGGTGTGGATGGTTTCAGAATTGACCATGTGACTGGACCTTCTCATAGTGTCTGGATGAATCTGAGGAGGTATGTTAAATCCATCAATCCTGATGCAGTCTTGATTGCAGAGGTCTTTAGAGATTTTGATAACAACAATCTGGGATATGGAATCAAAGATTATTATAACGGAGAATTTGATGCAGCATTTACATTTCCGTATTACTGGACGATAAATTCAATCGTGAATGGTACAGATAAACCAGATTTATTTGATGTATTGAGGGGTGATATAAGGAAGAAATTTGTAAGTGGCGTGACTCACTCATTCTTTATACAAAATCATGACATTCCGTATAAGAGTACAGCACTTAAAGAATATGGAGGCTACAATGAAACAGGTATCTTAAGACAGATATCTGCTGCATCATTAATGTTTTTATTTCCCAATGCACCTCAGATACTTTATGGTGAGGAACTCGGAATTACTGAATACAGGGGATTTATGCCGTGGGAAAATTACAATGACCAGAACGCTCTCTATAATTTTTATAAAACTATCTATAAAATAAGATCTGAAATGGGGATATCTGCTGATTCAAAGTTCTATTTTGTGCCTAACTCACAACCTGATTCAGTCTATTCTTTCTATATTAAGTCAGATAACAATCGCCTCCTCGGCGTGATAAATATGAAGGATACTTATGTGGATACAGTTAATATGAATATTGGTGTATTGAGAGAGAGCAGTTGCGGTGCATTGAGCTTTGTATCTGTTATAGATTATGAGGTAAAGGATGTTGAAGAAAACTATCAATACCTCTTTGTTGGTCCTCTCAAATCCTATGAGGTAAAGCTCTATAAAATAGAGGAGAAGAGCAGTATCCAGCCTGTTAAGGTAAAATTTCTTTTAAATACAAAGAGTAAATCTATGGAGATAGAGGAGGGGAGATATGCCTTTATCTCTGGAGATATTATTCAAATCGGTAACTGGGTACCCAATGCTATAGCTCTAAATAAGACAGGCCCAAACAGCTCATATTATGAGACATTTATTTGTAATGGTATTCACATTGAATATAAATACATCATTGATTTTGGAGCGATAGAGAGATGGGATGGAGTAGAGTTTGGTGGTGAGAATAGAAAGGTTACAATATATGGGGATAACAACAATGAGATGGAGATATCTGATACATTTGGTATTCGTTAGTATTTTTATAATTATTACAATTTCTGGGTGTAATTGTGGAGATACACCGCAGAACAGTAATGAGAGTGATGATTCAACTGAAAGGGTAAATCACGGCTACTCTGCAAAAGATGAGTATGGCAATCAGTATATTAAAAAGTGTGATAAAACTTATGCCGATTGTAATAAAAAGGTTGATGATGGTTGTGAGGCTAATCTAACAAATGATATAAATAATTGTGGCTCCTGTGGGAAGGTCTGTATTGCCTCAGCAAATGTATCCGCTGTCGCCTGCAAAGATTCAAATTGTGTAATTGATTATTGTGTAAATGGATATACCGACCTTGATAAAAAATATGAGAATGGTTGTGAATATTATTGTACCAGAAGAGGCGAAAAAGAGATTGAAGGGAATATGGAAGATGATGATTGTGATGGATATATTGACAATGTCTGTAGATTCGCAGTTGATAGTAACTCCTATCTTATAGCGTCCAATCTCCGGGGGAGAGTCACTGATATATTCTCAATCTCCAACGAAAATTACTCTATTGTTGGGTTTGTAGAGTCCGCATCTGATGGAACAGATTATCTAATGGTTTCTGCTATTGATTCACAGCGAAATCTAAAATTTACTACAGAGGTAAGAAAAGTTGCTCAAGATGGGGATATTGGTTCAGTTGCAATGCTTATAAATGATAGTTCAATTTTTGTATTCTGGTCTGAGAACTACAACGAAAGTTCAAAAATATATTTAAGCCGACTCAATTTGGATGGCGTGGTAAAACAGGAATTGATTCAGATATATGAAGGTCTAAGGAATATATCAAATTTAATTATCGGAGTGCATAAAGGCTCGCTCTACCTCTCATTTGAGACAACAGAGAATAATATAAAATCGGTATTTTTACTTGAGATTGATGTCAGGAATAATGAGGTTGTGTCAAAGAGGTTAATCTCTACTGCAAATATAGATTGTTATGGACATAATATCTATTTTTTAGATAATATTTTATATGTATCTTATTGGGAGATGAGGAGTGGATATCTGGAATTGGTGATTATGACAAATGATCTTGAAACAGATAAGAAATGGAGATATCCAATTCGTAAGACTGAAATGAACGCAGTGGGTTCTGCGCTTGGATATGGGAGTGGAAAATTTATTCTAATCTGGACAGAATCCACTTCTACACTCGGTACAATGTATCTATCTGTGCTCAACGACCAACTTCAAAGTATAGTTTTAAAGAAGGTTGAAATAAGTTATGAAGAGTCAGGACTCCCTGTAATTGATTACAATGGGAATATTTTTGGTAATGCATTTGGCGCAGTAAAGAACAATAAAAATTATATTTTATTTTCAGACATAGATATAAGTGGAAAGAAGATCTCTGAGTTGATAATATCACCGGTAACTATTTTAGAGAAACCTTATATGTCTTTTGCAAACAATGAGTTCTTTGTCTTTTATACAGACATAAATAGTAAAATGCAATACTTCCTCAATATGAAGCGCGTATATTGCATAAAGGATTAAAACTTATAGCAGATCCCGAATGCAGTTACATTTCTTGAAAATTGTGTTATGTAATTGGAAAATTCTGAGTAGTAATATGAGTATTTTACCTCCAGCATCAATTTTCTGGATATATCTCTTGAAAGTTTAATGATTATGTAGTTTCTATTTTCATTGTCGTTTATCAATAAGAGCTGGTCTGATATCAATATCCCATCCTTAAAGGAAGATATCATAAAGGAGAGGAGCATATTTAGATAAATTTTGAAGAATAGCATTGATGTCATTGAAAGCTGAAGTCTCTGTCTAAAGACCGATTCACCTACAGAGTTTGATGAATTAATCTCTGGATTATATGATATAGAGAGCAATATGTCTGATTCATAGTTTAAACGAATGATTAGATTGTGGTTTATGTCCTGACGACTCTTCTCTGTCCTGGTTGTAAGGATTGAGTCCTGGTCCAGATTCCCGAGTCTTCTGTAAGCATAGGAGTCGTAAACAATATATCTAAATAAATAGTTTAAATTCAAATTTAAATTTTCGTCTATTTGATAGGCTGTTACGAGTCCAGCAGCAGCCGCATTATAAGAATAATCATTATTTACATCAAAAATAAATTTTTCATAATCGCCAATTAATTTAATAAAGAATAAGTCTGAAAAATAGTTAAAAGATATATAAGGCTTTATGAGGGAGTAGTCCTGAGCAGTTTTGACTGTAGTTATATCCTTCAGTTCTATGCCAATTTCTGGAGAAAATCTTGAAATCTTAAATAGATATGAGGTGTCAATCATCGTTACAACTGTATTTGCGTCAGATTCATTAAAGAATAATTTGCCACCATTTAAGATATTTGCCTTATAAAGATGTCTATCTCTTAAATATTTTAGAGAGAGGTCTGACTGCAATTTAATATCTGAATCAGATATAATATTTTCACCTGTATTGGAAGGTCTTCTATATACATTTGAATCATACTCAAGCGAGAGGTTCAATCTCTCTTTTATTGTAAAATCACCGTTTATGGATATTAAAATTAAAAATATTGCATTAATCAAGTCAGTTTCCAGCCCCTTTTGCAGTCTCTACATATTGTAACATAAGGTTATATATACATTCATCAAGAAATTTGGATTCGTCCTCTGTGAGGTTACCTTTTGTCTTCTCTTTTAATATCTTTAATATCTCTATGGTCTCCTGTGTAAAGTTTAGATTCTTTCTCTTCTCCTTTGTAATTGGGTCAGGGATAATTCCCAATGAGACAATGGCGCTCATATAGAGTGAGCCTACAAATGCCTTGAAGTCTATTTCTGTATTTTCATTTTTTGTGTTTAAATCGCTCTCTGTCATAGATGCCTCCAGAAATTTTTCTAAATGTTATTTATAAATATTCATCTTGTCAAATGTAATCTTTCAAAATATCAAAAACCCTCATCTCATTGGAAATCATTTTAATTTGCTTGAATTAATTTAAAATGTAGTTATTCTAATTGCATTAGATTTATCCAGAAGGGATTTTATGACATCATTTGCGACGATGCTTGATATTGTATCCTCATATATATGGGGATGGCCATTGATAATTCTCCTCTTCGGAACGCACATCTTTCTCACGATTAGACTTTCATTCATTCAGAGATATATTCTTTATGCAATTAAACTTTCATTTAAAAAGGAGAATACCGATAAAGGTGATATCTCACACTTTGGTGCACTTGCAACGGCGCTTGCTGCAACTATCGGGACCGGAAATATTGTGGGTGTATCCACTGCTATCGCACTCGGCGGGCCCGGTGCAGTACTCTGGATGTGGCTGACAGGGATATTTGGAATTGCCACCAAATATTCTGAGGCATTGTTGGCAGTTAAATATCGGGTAAAAGCGGAGGATGGTACATATTCTGGTGGGCCGATGTATGTGCTCGAAAAGGGTTTAAATCTGAGATGGTTGGGAATGCTCTTTGCTATATTTACAGCCATTGCTGCCTTTGGTATCGGTAATATGGTTCAGGCAAATTCAATAGCAGAAATGACAGAGAATAATTTTGGGATTCCAAAGTATTTAACCGGTACAGTTCTTGCCATACTTACATTTGTGGTAATAATCGGCGGGGTAAGGAGTATTGCAAGAATCTGTGAGGGACTTGTCCCTTTTATGGCTATATTCTATGTTATGGGATGTATAATTATTTTGATTCTGAATTATGATAAGATTCCGGATACATTCTTTGTAATTGTCAGGGGGGCTTTCTCCCCATTGGCTGCGACAGGTGGATTCGCCGGCACACTCTTAAAAGATACAATTAGATATGGCATAGCAAGGGGGTTATTCTCAAATGAATCCGGACTTGGAAGTGCCCCAATAGTTGCTGCCGCTGCAAAGACCGAGGAGCCGGTCAAACAGGCACTTGTCTCATCTACAGGTACATTCTGGGATACAGTTGTGATATGTCTTATTACTGGATTTACAGTTTTGAGTTCGGGTGACTGGTTATCCGGGAAGAGCGGGAAAGAACTCACTACATCAGCCTTTTCTCATATTCAGGTAATTGGTCCCGTTGTTCTGAATGTGGGACTTCTGACCTTCGTCTTCTCCACTATTATAGGCTGGTCATATTATGGAGAGAAGGCGGCTGAATATCTCTTTGGAAGTAAGATTAAACTCTTTTATAGGCTCCTCTGGGTGATCTTTGTCTTTGTAGGCTCAATACTCTCTCTACCTCTTGTATGGACATTCGCTGATATTGCAAATGGTCTTATGGCAGTTCCAAATCTGATATCTCTACTTTTATTGAATAGATATATTGTAAAAGAGACAGCCGACTATTTTAATAGAATTAAAAAGGAATAGCTCACCACTTCTTATATCGCCAGAAGAGGTAAAATGCGACAACAGATAATAGAGCAAGTCCCATAACAATCCAGAAGGCATAGGGATGGTGCTGCATCGGAATTGAGACATTCATAGAGAATGCACTGACCACAAATGTGGGAACCATAATTGCTATCGTAATTATATTTAGGGTCTTCATCAGGATGTTGAGATTGTTGCTGACAATAGATACTCGTGCATCCATCAGAGAGGCGAGAATATTTGAATAGATCTCCGCCTGTCTAAAGCACTGGTTGTTATCAATTATAAGGTCATCAAGATATTCCAACTCTTCAGGATTGAATCCAATTTTAGCAGAATTGTTCTTGATCCTCTCAATAAGGACACTATTTGAATTGATAGAATTGACATAATATACCAGTGACTTCTCAATATTAAAAAAGTTCTGAATGTATTTATTTTCCATTGAACTACTCAATTTCTTTTCCAGTTCATCTGTAATCATATGCATTACTTTAATATGCTCCAGAAAGTGGGTAATGGAAACAGATAATAATTTTAAAATTACTTCATTTAAAGTTGTTACTTTTTGAAATACTTTTTGGTTAAATAATGGAATTTCTTCACCCATTACAACAATTAATTTTTCCTTAAAGAGGAATATACCTGTTGAATCTACTTTAAAAAGAAGCTTTTTATCCTTGGAGATATTTTTTGGTCTTTTATAAATAATTGCTATATGTTCGGGTTCAAACTCAATTCGAGAGAGTTCATCAGGGTCAAGTGAGGATTGCAGTGTATGTTCATCAATGTTATAATTATTGATTAACAGTCTCTTCTCGTCATCTGTCGGCATTATATATAGAAATATGCTTGCCCCTTTTTCATCGGCGTCAATAATCTTCTGATTTTCAATCCTGTAATATTTGACCATATTACGACCTCTTTGGCTCAAAGACTTATAGCCTTTATTACTAAATATTCAATAAAAAAATTATGATGGGATTTACGAGAAGGTGTAGTTTATTCTTTCCCCCATCTATCATCATCTGGTGAGGAGTCTTTAATCTTTTCTTTATCTTTCTTATTGAGTTTTACTTTATTTTCATCCTTTGCCCAGCTATCATCCCCCATCTCTTCCTGTACATCTGGTGGAACCTGTGGCTCTTCAATAGTTATCGCTGTGTTCCGTGACGCTTCTATTGGTGGGGTGTTGGTTTTATTACTCTCGTTCTTTTGTATCTTGCCATCTGCTCTGGGTTTTGTAGCGGGTGTGGCAGGAGGAGGTGGTGAAGAGGAGGTCCTGGGTTGTTGGGAGGTATTTTGGGTGGCACCTGTAGCAGAAATTTTATTCTCTTCATTTATAGAACTATTCTTTTCGGTTATCGCAGTTTCAGTAACTGAGGGCTCCTGCTCATAGTAATCATCCGGGCTATCTATTTTCTGTATCTTTTTTGAACCTGCGCAGGAAAATAAGATTGATAACGAAATAATTAATATAAATTGTATTAGTTTAGACTTCATATGGTTTCCTCCCTTTCCAGAACTATTATAAAATCTATTTCCTCTATATGGTATCATACAAATGGACGATTTCATATTGAATCTATATAATGCTTTGGTTACAAATTCAAATAAATTATTTGCAATTATAAAGAATTTGAATTATATATCTTTAGAAAAGTAATTTTCTGGAGGTTATATGCCTGTTACACCAGAACAATTGAAGAGGTTTGGTATTTTTTCGCAGATACCCACGGATATACTCAAGCCTGTATCCGATGTAGTAAAGGTTGTAAATTTTCCTGAACAGAGCGTAATATTTAATGAAGGTTCGGCTGGTGACAGGATGTATTTTCTGGAGAAGGGACAGGTGAGGATTTCCAAATTCATCTCAGGGATAGGAGAGGAGGCTTTGAGTATCTTAAATGAAGGCTCATATTTTGGGGAGATGAGCCTGATTGATGCATATCCAAGGTCTGCAACTGCAATTGCCCATACCGATTGTGTTTTATTTGAAATATACAGAGAAGACTTTGTAGATATGTTGCAGAGCGACAGAGACCTCGCCTATTTCGTTATGTGGGCGCTTCTTAAGACTCTCAGTCAGCGACTTAGAGAGACAAATGATAAGCTAAAGGCTTTCTTTGCTATGGCTGGAGGTTTTTAGGGTTTTGCTGAAAAGATTTGTCGTATTTCTTCTGATTCTAATTGTTTTTTCAAATTGCGGTTCTAAAAAGATAAATATTGTATTGAGCAAAGATTTATTGTCTGGAATAAAGGCTATTGTAATTCTTCCAATTAGATCCAATTTTGGGATAAAGAACTTTCAAAAGTATAGAGTAATGATTGAAGCTGCCGAAAATATATCGCTGTTTAGCAACTATTTTGTTATTACATCCAATGAATATGAGATTAAAGAAGCCTGCCCGTTAAAGGAGATATTCATCTGTTCTAATCTTAAAAATCTTTTAACAGAGGCAGATATCAAACCATCTCAGACTCTATTTTTTGAATTTAGTATTATTGAGGAGACTGAATATGTTATGAGTGAATTAAATGGCAGGAAAAAATCTTCTTCAGAAACTTCAACTGATTCAAATATGATGTATAAATTAATTACGAGAGGGTATCATTATAGTGAGACTGATCCAATATTTGAGGAGAGACATAATTTCAGACCTGATATATTTTCTGCTGATATTCTTGAGCCTATGTATAACTATCAGTCTACACTCTTAAAAAATCTTGTGGAACATTTAAATGGAATTACCAAACAATCATCAGCAGAACTCAATATTAAATATTATATCAACCATTTTCAGGCGGTCTATCCACATAATAATAGCCCCAAACTCTGTAATATTGAGAAGGGTGATATTGATAAAGAAGTTGAAGCCGAAATGATATTTGATATTTTCTATAAGAACATAAATAGCGGTTATTTAAGAACTATGAAGAATTATTATTGTGGTATTCTGATTGAAAATTCTGATAAATCATTTGATAAAAATGGCAATTTTAATAAAGGAGATTTAGTAATATCATATTGCGGAAAACCTGTTTATGGCTTTTATTCAATCAAAAACTCACTAATCTCAAGGTGGTGTGATAAATATAACACTTCGACGGTAGTAAGAGGTTTTGATAGGATTGATATCAATCTCTGAGGAGGGCTATATGAAGAAGAGCCATATTGAAAAAAGAAGGCACCTGCGAGGTCCTATTAGGGTAGAGATAAAGGCTGGAGTGTCCAATGCGGGTGGAATTATATATTTCTCAACAAAAAATATAAGTAAGGGAGGGGCATTTCTTGTCTCTGATTACCTCTTTGATGTCGGACAGGAATTGACTCTGAGTTTTAGATTACCGGATGACAATAGAATAATACTTGCAGTTGGAAGGATTAAGTGGATCAATGATAAGGATAGGGTAGATGATAAATATCACGAACCGGGTATGGGGATTGAATTTATTAAAATATCCCCGGCTGATGAAAGAAGGATTGAAGAGTTCTTAAAGAGGTCTACAAAATGAGGGTTGTTGCGGGGATTTATGTGAATATGAATCGATTTAGTTTTTAATAAATTCTACAAATATTGCTTATGAATATGCTTTATAATGCGATTAGATAGATAAGGGAAGAGAGGAATTAATGGATGTATCTCTTAGGGGTAAATTTATAGTAATGCTTATGAAAAATCTCTTTAAAATGTATGAATGGAAGTTCCTCCCGTTGAGTATAGTAAAAATATGATAGTGAAAAGTGTTTAAGACCATAGTGCTGTGCTATAGAAAAAATATTGTATTATAGAAAATAGAAAATTTCTATAGTCAAAAGGGGAAAAGGAATTGGGCTGGATAAATAGACTACCCGAGATTTCTGATGGGTTTATCATACAAAAATTTATGTGATTGGATAAATTGAACATTACCTGTCGTGCCAGATATAGGGCAAATAATTGAAGGATATTTATGTTGGAGGGCATTTTATTTAATTGATTATTGAAGTGAAACCTGATTTTGAGAATATAGATTTAATAGTCCAGAATCCTTATTTTACAGATAGTTAACTTATCAAAGCAGATTATTTTGTCACTTAAGAAAGGTTCATAACAAATATGAATAAGTTCATATTCATAAAAGTATTTTGGATGAATATATATATTCACTGAAATTAAAGGTTGTGATCTCTTCAATTCTGCGATTCTCAATTTTGTTGCTTAAATAATTTTTGTATTTTACTAATTTGAAAAAATGTATTTATATAGAGATCCTATTTTTGTATCTGGAGGTGTAAGTTGTCCGAATTAAATAGTAATGAGGTGGTAAATGTGTTGTCAGATTTGATAAGGATTAATACATCCAACCCTCCGGGGAATGAGCTGGCGGCAATTGAATTCTGTGCAAGATATCTCAATTCCTTTGGTATTGAACCGAAGATTATTGAATCTCACCCTAATAGAGGAAATCTGGTGGCACGAATTAAAGGAACCGGAAGGACCCCTTTCTTGTTGACCGGACATATAGATACCGTGCCTGCAGATGAATCGGGCTGGAGATATTCTCCCTTCTCGGGTGTAATTGAAGAGGGGTGTGTGTGGGGTAGAGGTGCGCTGGATATGAAGCATTTTATAGCGATGTCTATGGTGGCATTAAAGGAGTTGCAGAATGATGGATTTAAACCAAAAAGGGATATTATTCTTGCAATTACCTGCGATGAAGAGGAGGGGTCAAATGCAGGTGCCAGATTCCTTGTAGAGAGACATCCCGAGTTGATAGATGCAGAGTTTGGACTCGGAGAGGTCGGAGGCTTTTCAATGGAGCTTCGGGGGAGAAGGATATATCCAGTAATGACATCAGAGAAAGGTTTTGCGTGGCTTAAGATAATAGCAGAGGGGGAATCTGGACATGGTTCTATGCCGGTTTTTCGAAATGCCGTCGGGAGACTTGGGCTCGCTGCGTGGAGGCTTTCAAATATACCTTTGCCACTTCACATAACCCCTGACGCTACAGCATTCCTTTCTACACTTTCAAATCTTGCTGGTTTTAAGGGAAGGTTTTTAAGGCTGCTTGAATATAATCTGACCAATGAACTGATAATTGATAAACTGATTTCCAATATCAACCAGAAGAAGTATTTTAAGGCGCTGCTCAGAAATACTGCCTCCCCAACCGTATTTATAACGGGTGAAAAGGTCAATGTAATCCCAAAGAGTGTATATCTCAAGGTGGACCTGAGGTATCTGCCGGGGATTACCCTTGAAGAGGCACTGGATGAGGTAAGAGAGGTTGTAGGGGATGATTTGAAGATAGAGGTAGAGTCCTATGGTGAACCGGTACAGTTTGAGTCAAAGACAGAGCTGTTTGAGACGATAAGTAAGGTCGTGGAGGGAGAGGATAGAGGTGCGGTCATTACACCTTATATGTCTCCAGGATTTACTGATGCAAAGTATTTCAGTAAACGAAAGATTACAATATATGGATTTACACCATTGAAACTCAAACAGGATTTTTCATATACCTCACTGATTCACTCTGAAAATGAGAGAGTCCCTGTGGATGCCCTTATATGGGGGAAGGATGTATTAAAAAAATTGATTAAAATTTATTGTGGGTGAGCGATATGAAACCAGTTATATTTGGGAATTACACATTAATAAAGAAGATAGGAAAGGGCGGAATGGCAGAGATCTTTCTCGCAACGCCTATACGATCACCTCAATTTCTGGTAGTTATCAAGAAGATTAATCCCGAATTGGTAGAGGATAAGCACTATATTACGATGTTTCTGGATGAGGCTAAATTGATGTCCTGCCTGATGCACCCGAACATTATTCAGATTCTGGATGTAGGAGAGGTAAATGGAGAATATTATATTTGTATGGAGTATGTTCACGGGAAGGACCTGCTAACAATAATAGAGTATTGCGTAGGTGCTGGTATAAAAATTCCAGAGGATATAGGACTTCATATAATGCTGGAGCTTCTGGAAGGGCTGGATTATATTCATAATGTAAAAGGTCCAGACAATAAGGAGCTCAAGGTCATTCATAGAGACCTTTCCCCCTCAAATATCCTGATCTCTCTTGATGGAGAGGTAAAGATTGGAGATTTTGGGATAGCCAAGGCTGCACTCCAGAAGAATGTAACAAGGGCTGGCTATATCAAGGGGAAGATAGGTTATATGTCACCTGAACAGGTGGAGGGGAAGAATCTGGACCATCGCACAGATGTCTTTGTTGCCGGACTTGTATTATATGAGATATTTGCCCATAAGATGTATTACAATATTGAAAATGAGTTTGAGGCATTAAAGTCAATGAGGGAGGCAAGGCAGAAGAGTAGAGATGAGTTGTTGAGATATATGCCCTCCGGTCTTATTGATATTTTATATAAGGCCTTACAGAAGAATCCTGACGATAGATTTCAATCTGCGCTTGAGTTTTCGTCTGCAATAATGCAGTATATGATAGAGAACAGATTGTCTACCAATGTAAATATTCTTTCCTCATTTATGCGTTCACTCTTTCCTACAGATGTGACACTTCTGGAGCAGGTTCATAATATATCAACCAGATCATCCGCATTTATCAGGGCATCAGAACCAAAGAAAAGAGAGACAAGAGGTAAAATAAAAGACATAAAGTTTTATCTCAAAGATAGGCAGGGGAAGGTCATTGGCCCATTTGCAGTGGATTCTCTAATAAATATCATAAAGATTTATAATCTGCCACCGGCTACTCTTGCATCGGATGATAATAAAGATTTTAAGCCACTTGACCAATTTCCTGTACTTCTGGACGCATTTCAGTCGGGGCCTGACGAAAATACCGGAATATTCTCTCTGAGCCCTCAATATCGTGGATTATTAAGTGAGGTTTCAATAACTAAGCTTTTTTATAGATTTGCGTCTGCGAAGGTTACAGGGAAACTTGTCTTAAAGAATGATGGCATAGTTAAGTCTGTCTATCTGAGAGATGGGTTCCCTGAACATATTGATACCAATAAGAAGGATGAACTCTTTGGTGAGATGCTCGTGAGACGGAATATTATCACGAGAACAAGTCTGAACCTTACCCTTAAGGAACAGGAGAAGAGTAAGATAAAGATTGGAAATATACTGATTGATAAGGGGTATATTAAACCCGCTGAACTCATTAAATTATTGACCGAACAGATGAGAATGAGATATTTTGAACTTTTCAATTGGGAGAATGGGACATACGAATTCTATGCCCATATGGTAAGTAAAAATATCTCTCACCCAATGGGAATGGGGGCTTTTGCCCTGATATCTGAGGCTGTAAGAAATAAGATGGAGTATTCACTCATAGAAAAGTCAATTAACAATTATGTCAATGCAAAGATAATATTTTTAAAAGATAGAGTCATAAATCCCGAGAATTTCCGTCTCACCACAGAGGAGCTAAAAATTACCTATGACCTCAATAATATTACATTGAACACCATTTATAAAAAATATAGAATGACACCAAACGAACTAATAAACAGGCTTGTATATCTGCTCTATCAGACAGAGATTATCAATTTTGAGATTAAGGAGTAGTTATGAAGAGAAACTGGATAATTGTAAGTATTCTGGTTATAGTCGGTCTTATCATCTACATTGGATTATTTCTATTCCCTGCAAAGAAGGAGATGTCTTATCAGAAAAAGTCCGAGGGCAAGGTTAGAAATCCAGAGAATACAAATATAGTGATTAAAGTTGAGCCAGAGGATACAGTTTATAAGATATATCCGGATGAAATGAGAATATTTTATGGTAGCAACGATGCCCCAATAAAAATTATTTTATTTGCTGATTTCAGCGACAAATCTTCTCTGAATATGATTAATGTTTTTAAGAATGTAATTGGAGAAAGGAAGGACTTTGCCTTATATCTATATACTTTTCCAGTCTATAAGAATGAGCTATCAATTCCACTCTCAACTCTATTTATACTCTCCATTCAGAGCGGCAGGAAGGAGAATTTTATTAAATGGCTTGATGGTAGAGAGGGGATAAGTCGCGAAGATATTATTGAATTTGCAAAGGATAATCAACTGGATTTAGATCTTATCTTTAAGCAGTATGGTGAAGATGGGCTATCAAAGCTTCCAGCCCTTTCAGATATGAATATGGGTGTAAATTTTGGTGTAAGTATACCTCCAACATATTTTATTCAAGGGGTAAGAAAGAATGGTGAGAAGAACAGTCTGGAGATTGAAAGACTTCTAAGGTCAGAGTATGAGAAGGTTGAGAATATGATTAAGAATGGCGTACCCAGAGAAGATGTATATGATGAGATAGTAAAGAGTGGCAAGGAGGTTGCGTTTAAGTTAGAAGTAGTTGATAGAGAGAAAATTGAAAAGAATGAGGCAGATAGAGATGTTGTTATATCCGAGGAAGATTTGAGATATGTCCCATATAAAGGGCCAAGATATGCCCCGGTCACAATGGTTTTATTTGTAGACTATGAATGTCCATACACCAAAAGGTATTATCCCATTGTAAAAAATGTTATAGAAAAATATCCCGAAGATTTAAGGGTATTTGTTAAGCACTATCCATTGAGCAGTCACAAAAGGTCTTTTGAAATAGCAAGATATCTGGCTTCAGCACTTGCTCAGAAGAAATTTTGGGTACTCTTTGATAAGATTATGGAGTATCCAGAATTTGTGGATGATAAGAAGATAGAGGAAATTGCCGTTGGACTGGGACTTAATATAAATGAATTGAGGGAGATGAAGGACTCTGATAAGATTAAGCGATATGTTGAGAATGATACAATAAAAGGGGCAGAACTTAATCTGAGAGTTTTACCGACAACTTATATCAATGGAGTTAAATATGAGGGTGTGATATCTGCTTCAAGACTTGAAAAGATTATAGAAGAAGAGAAGAAAGTGGCTGATAGGTTATTGTCTGAGGGTATTAAGAAGGAGGAGGTATATGATAACCTTGTAAAAAGGAATAGATTAAAAAATCTTCTGAATTTAAATAAGCAGGGCAAAAAACCTTATATTGAAAAAATTAAGTAAAAATTTCATAGACAAATGTCTATTTTGAATTTAGGATTTATATTATGATTAAGCAGATGAACATAGCAATAGAAGGACCGATAGGGGTTGGCAAGACAGAGCTGGCAAGGATGCTCAGCAGGACCTTTGATGCCCGTCTCATATTAGAACCACATGAGGAGAATCCATTTCTTGAGAAATTTTATAAACAGCCACAGCGATATGCATTTCAGACCCAGATCCATTTTCTCTTTGAGAGATATAGACTCATTGAGCAGTTTAAACAACAGGATCTATTTCACAGGATTACTGTCTCTGATTTTATTTATGAAAAAGATAGAATATTTGCATATATCAATTTGACTGACCCTGAGCTGATTTTATATGAGAAGATATGGGATCTGGTTATTAGAGAACCTGTAAAGTTTGACCTTGTCATATATCTTGAAGCTCGGATTGATATACTGATTTCCAGAATAAAGAAGCGAAACAGACCCTATGAGAAGGATATTTCAATTGGATATCTTGAGAAGGTTATAAATGCATATAATGAGTTTTTTTATAGATGGGATAGTTCACCTCTTCTGGTAGTACATACATCTGAGATAGATTTTGTAAGATACCCCGAAGATTATGAGCGGCTTGTAGATAATATAAAACAGATGAAGGGCGGGCGACAGGACTTTGTACCAAAGGCGAGGTAATCTATGAAAGTAGTGAAGAAGATTCCACTTATGCAGGAAATCGCTTCAAGATTCAGGCAAAGAGGTAAGAAGATTGCCTTTGTCCCTACCATGGGGTATTTGCATGAAGGGCACCTCCGTCTTGTGGATGTGGCTAAAAGTTATGGAGATGTTGTGGTGGTAAGTATATTTGTAAATCCTGCACAATTTGGTCCCAATGAGGACCTATCAAGATATCCTCGAGATATTAGAGGAGATTGTACAAAACTGAAGAAGAGGGGGTCGGATATAATCTTTATACCCAATCCATCAGATGTCTATCCAGAGGATTATCAGACATATATTGATGTGACAGAACTCTCAAAACCGCTATGTGGAAGATTTAGACCAGGCCATTTTAGAGGAGTTGCAACAGTTGTGGCAAAGTTGTTTAATATTGTAATGCCTGATGTGGCGGTCTTCGGGAAGAAGGATTACCAACAATATCTAATTATCAAGCAGATGGTAAGAGACCTCAATTTTAATATCAAGATTATTGGTGTGGAGACAGTGAGAGAGGATGACCAGCTTGCAATGTCTTCAAGAAACTCATATTTGAGCCCGAGAGAGAGAGAGAGAGCCAGACATTTTGCAGAGAGTCTTTATACCGCTGAGAGACTCTATAAGGCAGGCAAGTTATCAACTCCTGCAAAGATAATAAATTTTGTCAGGGAATACATTAGGGGTTTTGAGGGCATAAAGATTCAATATGTGGATATTCTTAATGCCAACAATCTTGAACCTGTAAGAGATTTCTCCGTAGATGCGGTACTTGCTGCCGCTGTATTTGTAGGTAAGACGCGTCTGATAGATAATAGGGTGCTCAAATCCAGATGTCAATAAAAGTTGTCTGTAAAAATCCAGATGCCTATAGGGATTACGAGATAGTTGAAAAGTATGAGGCGGGTCTTGTGCTATTGGGCTCAGAGGTCAAATCATTAAGAAATGGTACTGCATCCATCAAAGAGGCGTATGTAAAGGTTGAGAATGGGGAGGCGTTCCTTATCAATTCGCATATCGCCGACTACAGGGCTGCATCCTTCTTAAATCATAAACCAAACAGAAAAAGGAAGTTGCTTTTAAAAAAACATGAGATTGAGCGAATAGAAGGTAAGATTACATTGAAAGGTTTTACTGTAGTCCCTATTCAAATATATTTTAAGGAAGGTATTGCGAAGATTGAGATTGGAGTCGGAAAAGGGAGACATAA
>JBMFOP010000018.1:0-38625 GCA_049969675.1 Myxococcota bacterium
AATGAATATATTTTATCTGTCAATCCTTACCTTATCTTATATCCTTTACATCTCAAAAATTCTCTACTCCTATTCTTAAACTTCAAATTACTATTTTTCACATATGGATAAATGCAAAGTGTTCGTTACAATACTAATAAATGTTTCAAAGCCGACAACGGATATTCAGATTGTATATTAAATTATGGAGTTTAAGAATAACTGTGTGGATGAACAAAAAGATTTGTGTATATATTACCGCTGTCAAGATTCCTCTAAATTAACAGGTTGACTGTTTGTAAAATAAAAATTCTGAATGGATAGATTCACATCTGTTTACTTCCTTCTCTTCATTACAAATTTAAAATTCCCTATTTTACCGTGCCACGATGGTGGGATTTTCTCTCTAAAGAGGTAAAGAGATTATTCATTACCTTTAAGAGATCAATCGCCTTATTCCTCTCTCTCACCGCCTTATAAAACATATTCATAAAAAATATTTTTGTAGAATTTATCAAAAACTAACGCGATTCATATTCCTATAAATCTCCCTCTTCAAAATTCAATATCTAAGAGGTCTAAAATAAATTTTTAGTGAATGACTTTCAAGAATATAATCTTATCTGTATTGCCTGAACATATCAAATGTATTTTCGAGCCAATCCTTAAGGCTATCCAGGTCAATGTCAAGGTCCAGGTCCTTCCCATCGGTAACATATTTTAGTAGGTCTCTTAGTGACCCCTTCCCAATATCCGCATCGCCATAAACCCCCTCAAACCACCTTTTATACAATGCATCAATTTGAGGAGCCTTCTGGGGCTCATTGAATTTGAACATTGATATCAACTGATTGATATTTGTATCCTTAAAGCTCCGCTCTTTCACCCACTTTGATATAAGAAAACCAAATCTCTGCTCACCAATAAGCTCCCTCAACTTCACAAAGAAGAGTGGCGCCTTCCCATAAATGATCCCCGCATACTGAAACATATTCTCGTATTTCTCAATGGGGGTATTAATGGGCTGGTCTTTATAACCCAAAAGCCTCATCATTACATAATTTAAGCGAATCTGATTCTCCAAAATTTTATTTGCCTCATCTTTCCCGTACTTGTGGATAAAATATAAATATGCTGAGAAGCTTGCAGCCCCCTCATCCAGATATGGCTCCTTCCTTGAATCAGATGGTATTAGAGTAGCAAACCACTGGTGGGCGACCTCGTGAACAATCACAAACTCAAACATCTGGGTTAGCAGGTCTATTGAGACAAATCTCCCGTCCGTCTCTCTACCTTCAATTTCCTTATAGAGAAAATCTCCAACTGTAATGAGGGCTGGAAACTCCACACCCCCTGCCCCACCGGTCATAGGGACAACAACGATCTTCAACTCGTTATATGGATATTTTGCATAATACCTTGAGAAGAAATTTACAGCCTCCGATGCAATATCTATTGAGAGACGAGCAAGTTTATGACTTACTTCTGAGCAGGAGTAAAAACTATATAAAATTCCATCTGCCTCTCTCCTCTCGTAGTCAAAATTTGTAGATGCCTCAAATATTATATCGTTTACTGATTCAGCCTCAAAGGACCACTTAATCCTTCCATCTGACATAGTTTCTCTCTTCCTGATAATCCCATTATTCACAACAGTTACAGAGGCATCGCTGATGATATTGACCTTATAATCGGCAAAGTCTCCTCTCTGATAATCCCCTATGCCGTTCATCTCAGCCCTTAACCAGTTATTGCCATAAAACTTTGCTAAAGAGGGGATGGGTGCAGCCATATTACACACCGATGAGGAGCATCCAAAGACCCCATAATTATTCTCGGATGCGCCCTGACCACTCAGTCCAAGCAGCTGTTTTAAGGAAGTAAGAAATATATCAGAATCTTCATCTGATATCCGGGGCATATTTGCTTCAAACTCAATACTCAGGGTATATATCTTCTTCGCCCTGAATTCTCCTCTAATCTCCACTGAGGTATTATCTTTATACTCAAATTCTATCTCTTTGCCATCTAACTTTATTGAAGTAATAGAAAGACTCTTCTCACCTTCAGCCCCGCTATTGGCAAACAACCTCAAAACAACTCCTTTATTCTCTGAGAATGGATATTCAAACCTGATCTGTGCTACCCCTTTATACGAACGATTTTCAAAATCCAGATCTATCTCAACCTGATATTGTGGTCTATTCTTAGGAGGGAGATTTCTATATTCATCTCTTAATAGTCCTGCATAAAGACTCTGAGAGATCAACAGGATAAAAATAAAAACTCTAAAACAGATACGCATAATTAAGATTTTATATCTTTTTTATAGATTTACAACAGGAAAGTAGATTTTATTCCCTATGCCAAAATTTCTTACCACTCTGATTTTTATTGTGAAAATTAAAAACAGTATTTATATAAATCCAAAATGGAGGTACAATTATGAAAAAGTTAATCCTTTTAATTATGCTAATTCCAAATAGATATCTTCGCAGGATTTAAGGAGATTCAAAGGATAACAATAGATTCCAATCCATCCTATGACAACTATGACCGCAAAGAGATCGCCTTCAGTCAAAGTCTGAAATCTGTGGCATATCCTGTAAAAAAGGAGAATAAGGTCTCCATCTCAATTAATCAGATACATCTATGAAGACAACAACGGGTTTTACTATGTTGAGGAGATTATCAACTGAATGAGATACAGAATCTATTTGTTGATTTTTATACTATTAAATTTAGCATTTCTGGTTGAGGCTGAGGCCGGATTCAGACTAACTTCTTCTACTGGATTTTCATTCAAGAATGATCTTAGCAAAGAGACAGCAGAGATATTTGGAATGGGTCTTCATATTCTATATCCAGTCTCAAAAGGTGATGAAGTAATTAATACAGAAATAGGGGCAGCAACATGGTTTAATTACTACACATTAGGAACAGCCGAGATGCAGACATTAAGATTTGGACTCGCTATAAGGGTCTATTTTAATCTTTTTGAGGAGATTGTACCATTTTTTACACACGACATCTTAAGTCAGATAACATATCTCTCTGATCGTAAAAAGAGCGCACAGGCATCTACAATTATTCTTGGACTTGGGGCAAAGACTAATATAGATAATAGTATCTTTTCTGCCTTATTTACCGAATTTACTTATGCAAGATCAGGCTCTCGGATATTTTGATGTTGAAGGGTACGACTTTAGTTTTATAACATTTAATTTTGGAGTTGAGTTTTAGATTAATGTGATAATGTAGTCTTTTTTAATGGTGTGGCATTCCAGATTCTTATCAGTAGAAGAAAACCTATCAATGTAAAGGGGATAAGGAATACAGGCCAGAAGAGCCAGTCTCTCATTGTAATAAAACCGAGGGCAAGTGACTGAAAGCCAGTCCCCAGATAGACAAATCCGTCTATAATTCCAACAGCGGTCGCCGCCCCTTTTCTACCACCAAAATCCATTGTGGCGGTTCCTGAGAGCACACCGTGTGTACCTATAACACAGATTGAGACCAAAAAGACCAGAAGCCCGAGAATCCAGCCGTTGTGTAAGAATGGAATCATCAGAATAACTGCAAAAAACATTATTCCATAGAGGATTGCAGCGACAGGTGGTCTCCGAGACTGAAAGAACTTATCACTCACCACACCGGCTATCATCCCTCCAGTTATACCCGCTATCATAAGCATAAGTCCCCAATTATCATTTACGAGTTGCCAGCCAGCAACATCACCCGCCTTAATATGTTCTTTTGCAAATATCTTAAACCAGTGCATTACACCGTTTCTGAGCACACCTGTACAGAATTCCACAAATGCAATTACCAAAATTACCCTATTTGTAAGGATCCGTCTCAATACTTCTACTATTGGAGGTGGCTTATCATCCTCCCCACTTGATGCATCCTGTGTATCAAAGTCGTCATATCCAGCCTGAGATGGTTTATCTTTTAGGAGGAAGACTTCTATGAGAAAAAATGCAAAGAGTAATATTGATGGTGCAAAGAAGACCCACCAGACCCCTTCCGCATCGTAAGAACCGCTTTTGTGAACCGCCTTTAATATTCGTTCACTCACATCAAATGCAAGGAATAATCCAGTTGATATCATAATTCCAAATATGCCAGAGAATGTTCCTCTTTCTCTCACATGAAACCAATGGGAATTTACTTTGACAATTGCCACTGCCCCATAACTTTGAAAATACATATTTAATGCATAAAGGAGAACAAAGACCGGCACAATATTTATGTTACTCCCAACAGGCAATGATACTGCATAGTGAATATACAATCCCATAAATAGATTTGAAAGGGCTGCCCCGGCGACCCCAATTAGAATCCCCCGTTTGCCTCCAATCCTGTCAGTAAGTGGTCCATTGATTAAAAAGGCAATGGCATAGACCCATGCACCTACACCAAAGATGGTTCCAAAGGCATCCTTCGGCATAAGATTACCAAGAACTGTCTGACTGACAGTCAGATTATAACGCCCCATATATAAAAGGGCATAAGAGAGCCCGAGTGGAAACCAGTTAATAAATCTTCTAATCCTGAATTGTGGGGAATGTATAATCACAATATCCATATAGAGAAACTCTTTATTTTTTTAATTCCAATATGTCAAATAAATATTTGGTTAATTTTTTCAAATGTAAGTACAAAAGTATCAGTACCCCTTCACTCACCAATAAGCAGCAATGTTTAGGTTCAATTTTATGAGCATAATAACTGATCTGGCATAGCCAAAACCAGGAGTGTTGGAGAATATCCGCATTGTTTATCACTATTAGCAGCCTAAGTTTTTCAAAAAATATATATGCACTCTGCGTAGAAGTTACGATTAATGAATCTAAATCATTCTGGGGAAGAGGAGAGATAATGACCCCCTTTTAGCAGACCCCTTTTTCGGTTTATTTATGTATAAAGATGCATTTCTATCCAGGAAGAGGCCATCTATATATCCCTGGATTGAGTTATCCTCTTCTGCCATCTTTAATCTCTTTATTGCATACAGGCAGTACTCTTCATCCATCTCTACCATAACAAAATTTCTCTTCAATTTCTTAGCCACCACTCCAGTTGTGCCTACCCCTGCAAATGGGTCAAAGACCATATCTTTTTCATTTGAACTGGCGAGGATAATCTTTGCAAGGAGCTTCTCCGGTTTCTGTGTTGGGTGAGGGGTGTTCTCTGGCATTGACCAGAATGGTATAGTTATATCTGTCCAGATATTTGATGGATATGTCAATCTGTATCTATCCTTTCCTTCCTCTCTCCAGTCCTTTGGTCTTCCATTCTCTCTATAAGGTGCAATTACCCTCCTTTTGAGCTTTACTGAATCCACATTGAAGGTATATTTATCGGATAGAGTACAGAACCAGATATCCTCAGAGTTGTTTTTCCAGTTCCTCTTTGACCCACGCCCCTTCTCTCTCTCAAATGTAATTCTATTCCTCACAATAAAGTATTTTTCACAGAGTAGATGGATTGCAGCCGAAGACCTCCAGTCCCCACAAATATAAATTGATGCCGTAGGTTTCAGCAATCTGATTAACTTTTTTAACCATAGATCCATCCAGTTCATATAGTTCTCTATAGAGAGTTTTTTAAAGGAGTTATTATTGAAGGTCTTTGTAATATTATAGGGTGGATCAATAAACATAAGGTCAACAAAAGAGGCTGGCATCAGATCCACTACATCAAATATATCCATATTAATCACTCTGTTTGATATCTCTTCAATTGAACTCTCAGTCTCTATTTTTAAGAGTTCTTCTCTATAGAGACATCTCTCTGTATCAGATAACCTGATTGTTCTATTTAATTTTGCCATGCTCATATAAAGACTGGTATGCAAAATACCTGAATGTAGCCCCGCTGTCAAATATAACTTTCCTTTGTTTTAAGCCAGAATTCTCGCCTTCACTTTGCTAAAAATGTTTTAATCCTTTGTTTTTATGTGATATTTTACTTTGTATTCTGGAACATATCTTGACTATATAAAATCCGAATTTTAACCCTTTTCAGGAGGTATAATATGAACAGAGAGAGATTCTTTCTAATCCTCGCATCTGCGCTGACATTTCTTATTATTGTTGGTGCTGACAGCGGGGGATGTGGCGGGACAAGAGACCTTGGTAATGTTGATTCCAATTCCTGCACTACAGTGGATGACTGTAAAGATTTGACACATCCGCTATGTGCTGGAGAATGGCAGTGTATCAGTGGGAAGTGTAGTTACGACTGTAAAAACGACCTTGTTGAGTGTAAGACTGATTCTGATTGTATGGCTGTTGTGTTAGAGGATGGAGTGAGCAAGATGAACTCCTGTAAATACCCTGTTGGGATATGTAAGGATGGAGTATGCCTTATCTCCTGTAAAGAGAAGGTATGTAAGTCTGATGCAGAATGTGAAAAAGGTGAGGTGTGTGAATTTGGTCCCTGCCCACTCTGTCCAAATTGTGAATGTTATGGCAAATGCGTCCCTGCGGCATACAAATGCAAATCTGATACTGACTGCCCCGAGGGTTATTACTGCGATTTCCCTGTTGCAGGCAATGAAGATGGAACTTATAGGTGCCTTGGTCCAAACTGTGTAATTATTGAAGAAGGTGTATGTGTAAAGAAAAATGATATGAAATGTGAATCCGATTCAGACTGTCCCGATGGGTATTATTGTGCATATCCTGATGTTGAGTATCGCTCTGATGGGAGAGAGAGGTGTTTTACAACCAGATGCATAATTCCTCCATCAGAGGGCGTATGTCTGCCATATCAGAGCTGCGTCTGTCCAGAATACTACTCGCCCGTATGTGGTTCAGACGGTGTAACTTATGGCAATGAGTGTTTTGCGAAGTGTGCGGGTGTAATGGTGGAATATCCCGGTGAATGTAAAGGGGAGTGCGAGTGCTATACCTCATCAAATGGGAAATGTGGAATAGATTTCAAGTGTAACCCGGGCTTTGAATGCAGAGATGATGGTTCCTGCTGTAAATGTGAGAGTACCTGTAAAAAAGGCTTTGAATGTAATTCTGACCAAGATTGTCCACTCGGTGTGGAGGGTTATCAATGTATAAATGGCTGCTGCCAGCTGATTGGTTGTGCCTGCCCATTATATTACTCTCCGGTCTGTGGTAAAAATGGTGTAACTTATGGAAATGAGTGTGAGGCAAAATGTGCCGGAACAGAGATAGCCTATTACGGTGAATGTAAGCAGGGGTGTTATTCGGACAATGATTGCCCTAAGGGCTTTAGATGCAACGCATCTGAGGTATGCAATACTCCCCCGGGATGTGACCCATCCAGTGGTATGCTCTGCCCGGATGTATGTTATGGGCAGTGTGTACCAGAAAATCTGGAATGTTTCTCAGACAAGGATTGTCCAGAAGGATATTTTTGTGCATTGATGGATTGCAGACAGAATAGCGAAAAATGTTGGGGTGCCTGGCTGGATGAGAACGGGGTCTGCAGGTCCCCCTCAGATGGAGTATATCCAGCAGAATGCTGTGCAATTGACTGTGGTGGTGGCGGGATCTGCCAACCTCTCTGTGCACCGGTTATGTGTGACCTCTATTGCGAATATGGGTTTGCAAGAGATGAGAGAGGTTGTGAGGTGTGTAAATGCAATGAGCCCCCACTTGATTGCAAAGAGTTTACCGATGAAAATGGACTCACCTGCAAGATTTGTTACTTCCCCGATGGCTCCATCGCAAGGGAGGATTGCTTTGACCCAACATTCTGTAAACAGTATGAAGAGAACGGAGATAAGTGCACAATATGCTACAATACTGATGGAAAGGTGATATATAAGGAGTGCTATCCATCAATAGTCTGCAGGGAGACCTATGAAGATAATTCTATATGTAAAGTCTGTGTGGATTACAACGGGAATATTGTCTCAAAGGACTGCAGACCTGCAGAGAAGTGTGAGGGATATACAGACCCGAGTGGAAATATATGCACAATATGTTATGACCGCTATGGGAATGTAACAAAGAAGGAATGCGAAAACTCTGGGCATTGTGAGGAACTTGAAGACCCAGCCACAAATGAGATATGTAGAGTATGCTATGATGCAAGTGGAAATGTAACATATAAAGAATGTTATCCCGGTGCCTGTGCATACAATCAGCCTGTCTGTAAGGCTGATTCCGACTGCAGATCTCAAGAACTCTGTATCAATGGCTGCTGTCAAAAGAGATCCTGTGTATGTCCATTATATTATTCACCGGTCTGTGGAAAAGATGGGAAGACATACGGGAATGAATGTGAGGCAAAGTGTGCAAATGTTGAAGTTGCATACAAGGGGGAATGCCATGGGGAATGTATTGAAACTTATGCCCCCTGTTCCTCAGATAATCAGTGTCCAAAGGGATATGCATGTTTCCAAGGCGCCTGCTGCCTGCCAAAATAGGTAGCAATTCATAGATACTTACCTCTTAAGCCCTGTGGGCTAAACCCCGCAGGGCTTTTTTTATTATCTAAGATTTATCACATCTGCCCGTAATATATTTTCAGTGAAAGACTTTACGAGGCTTCACTCTGTTCAGCCATTTCGGCTATCGCCAATCAGGTTTTGAAGTTAATTTATTTGAGTGATGCCTTCGGCATAATCACAATAGAATCATCCTGCCTCGCGCTGTTCGGCAGATGATTCGCACTGCATAAATTTTATGAGGCTTAGACAAAAATTGAAAATTAATCAAAATTTGTAAATAGTACAAACCTGATCAACTAAAATTTATGCATTGCACCTCAAGGCGTTGCTTTGCTACGCCATTTCGACTAAAAGGCACCTGTGGTCTTTACAGATATTTTCAGAGCCAAATGCTCTGATGACACAGGTTTGGACATCAATTAATTTGTCTGTCTCATAACCGATATATTACTTAAAAATGTGAAGTTAAGGTTTAACTTTTTCAATTTTCACTTCGTCTAACTATTGACTTATGCTGAAGGTGGTTATAAATTTCTAATAGTTTGAATTTTGGAATAGTTTTAATATTGAAAGGATTTTTGGAATGAATGATTTAAGAAGGAAGGAAGTTGAGAGACTGGTCAGCAAACTTAAAGAATTCTACAGCCTGCTTGCCCAGGGCGGAAATCAACAGACCTTATCAGTTATGTATGAATCCCAGTTAACTCTCCCTCAGGTCGTGGCTCTTCATTATATATTTCACTGTAAGCAGTGTTCAATCTCATCAATCTCCGAGAGATTGAATCTCTCACTTGGCGCCACAAGTCATCTTGTAGATAGGCTCGTACAACTCGGTTATCTCAGCCGGGAAGAGAACCCTGAGGATAGGAGGATGAAATTAATTACTATCACCAAAAAGGGGAATGAGTTTTTAACAAAGTTAAATGAGAGCCGCACAGCAGATATGATGGGTGCCCTTTCAATGATTGAAGGGGATAAGATTCAAAGGCTGGCAGATATCATCGGCGAGATAATCAAAAAACTTAAAGAGAACAAAGGTGACAAACTATGTCAAAAAGAATAGTCTTTCTCCTTTTCATCTCCTCTATAATCTTTGCACAGGAGAGATTGAACCTGAGCTTTGAAGAGGCGATAGATATCGCTCTTAAAAATAATCCACAGATTTTAACAAATGAATACCAGAAAGAGATATATGAATATAAAGGGAAAGAGGCATTCTCTGGATTTCTTCCACAATTGAATCTTTTGGCAGTATACAAGAGAACGACGGCAAACTCCCCCGCTCAGGTAGGTCTTAAGATTCCATCTTCGCTCTCAACAATGACCTCATCCCTCACCGGCAAGAGAGAATCAATGGACTCTTACAACAACTATTCACTTGGGCTTTCATTAAATCAACTCATCTACGATTTTAACAGGACCTCCGCCCAATATAATGCAGCCCTGTTCTTAAAAGATGCCGCCAATCAGGATATAAAATCCTCATCTGATAATCTGGTCATAAACCTGTATCAGACGGTGCTTAATTATACTCTCTACAAAGAGCTCTATGAAGCGGCTCTTAATACAGAGAAGCAGATGGAATCCCATCTAAAGATGGCAAAGGCTCAGGTAATGGCAGGGGTAAGAACAAATATAGATATTTTACGGGCAGAATCAGACCTTTATAATGCACGACTAAATACACTCAGGATTAAAAACCAGATTGTCATTTCAAAGCTCAATTTAAAGAATCTACTTGGTATCTTTGACGAGACAGATATTGAAATAAGACCTCCAGAGAGAAAGGGAGATTTTTCTATACCGGAGGGAGAAAATAATAAATTTATTCAGAACAGGCCCGAATATCTATCCTTAAAACTAAAGATTGACTCTCTAAGGGCGTCATTAAAGTCTGCAAGATCAGGATATTTCCCCTCTCTCAGTCTAATAGGTGGCTTTACCTACAATGGATATGAACTGGATGGTCTGGTCTATAACTGGAATATCGGTGGGCAGTTGAGCTGGAACATCTTCTCTGGTTTTTATACTACTTCATACGATGAGGAGTTGCGTGCCCAGATAAGGATGTATGAGGCAAATCTGAGCCAGTTAGTTCAATCTCTCTATCTTGAAATAGAGAATTCAAAGATATCATATAAAGAGGCATTAGAGAGAGTTGAGCTCAACAGGGCACTACTCAAGACTGCAGAGGAGACATTAAATCTCACAGAGGCAAGATATATGAGCGGACTCGGGACATTTATAGAGGTATCGGATGCCCAGAATATCTATACCAATGCAAAAAATTCTCTTATTCAGGCGGAGTACGACCTCTATCTATCCCGCATAAGACTTGAAAAGGCACTTGGTTTATTAAAATACAACAAAAGAGGAGATTAATTTTATGATGAAGATTAGAGGATATATACTATTGACTCCTGCACTGCTACTTTTATTTTACTGCGGGAGTGGAAGGGGAAAACAGGAGAGGCAAATACGACAGAAGTCAGATATCCCTGAAATAACGGCGGAGAGACCGAAGAAGGAGATGATTGAGCTCGTCATTGAATCCACAGGTACATTCTATCCATTTGAGGAATCAAATGTAGCATTTGAGGTGGATGGAAAGATTGTAGAGATATCAAAGGACCTCGGGGACTTTGTAAAAAAGGGTGAACTGCTTGCGAGAATATCCACTGAGGAGTACGCCCTTAAAAAGGCTCAATCTGAGGCAGACCTGAAAAATGCAGAGGCTGAATATAGAAGAATTCAGGAGCTCTACGAAAAGAAGTTTGCAACCGAACAGCAATTGGATGCGGCAAGACGTAATCTAAATGTGGCAAAGGCTCAGTTTGACCTTGCATCAAAGAAGTTATCAGATTGTTCTCTTAGATCCCCTATTAGCGGATTTGTTGCAAGAAGAGTGGTGAATGCTGGAGAATATGTCAGAACAGGGTCAACCGCTTTTTATGTTGTCAACACATCAGTCTTGAAATTCAATACCGAGATATCGGAGAGATATTCGTCTTATGTAAAGATTAAGGATAGGGTGGTCATACAGACTGCTAACGCCTATGAGATTGAGGGGTATGTGTATAGAATATCACCTGCCGTCAATGTAGATTCGCGGGCTTTTATTTTAGAGGTAAAAGTTGAAAACGGCAAGAATTTAATAAAGCCGGGTTCATTTGGAAAGGCAAAAGTCTTTCCCTCATATAAATATACCGCACTCACAATAAGTGAGGATGCAATCACATATTTCTCCGGAACTCCCAGAGTATTTAAGATAAAGGATTCAAAGGTGATTGAACAGGTCATCACCATAAAGGAGAGGGTCGGGAAGAGATTGGTTGTTGAATCCGGGTTGAATGAAGATGACCTTATAGCCACATCACTTGTCAGTGTCCTGACCAACAACCAGAATATAAAGCTCAGGGAATAAATATATGAATGCATTAACATTATTTATCAGAAGACCGGTCCTTGCCACGATGCTCACTGCACTCTTAATGGTGCTTGGGGCATTCTCTTATATAAGGCTCGGTGTAGATTTGATGCCGAAGATAGAGTTCCCAATAGTCACTGTGACCACTGTCTGGAAAGGGGCATCGCCAGAGGAGGTTGAGGCTCAGATCACCAAACCGATAGAGGAGGCAGTAAATACTGCATCAGGGATTGACGAGCTCCGTTCAAGTAGTATGGAAGGTGTCTCACGCGTTGTAATAAGGTTTAAACTTGAGAGGCCAATTGCAGCCGCGGTGCAGGATATTAGAGACAGAGTAGCAACGATAGTTCAGTACCTTCCACAGGATGCCGAGTACTCTGTCATCAGGGAGGTGGATATAGATTCAAGTCCAATTCTCACCGTCACCGTCTCATCAGATAAAAGAGACCTTAAAGAACTTTCCGAGATAGCAAGGCTAAAGATAAAGGAATCTCTTGAGAATGTAAGCGGTGTGGGGGCAGTATATCCATCTGGTAATTGGACAAGGGCTATAAATATCTTCCTTGATACAGATAAACTGAGGCTTTATAACATACCCATCTCAAAAATAAAGACAGCGATTTCTACACAGAATATTGAGATCCCGTCCGGCAGGATTGATAGGGGAGATAGTGAATTTGTCCTCAGGACCATGGCGCGCATTGATAATATTGATGAACTCAAACAAGTAATTATTCAGAAAATTAAGGACAGACAGATTACACTTGGTGATGTCGCCACCATTGAGGACTCTGTGGAAGAGCCGAGGACACTCTCAAGGATCTGGGATAAGAAGAGTGGTGAATCAAGACTCTCCGTTGCACTTCAGGTAGTAAAACAGTCCGGAACAAATACTGTGGAGGTGGTAGATAATGTAAAGAAGAGAATAAACGAGATAAGGCCAACACTGCCAGAAGATATCAGACTGGAGGTAGTGGGCGACCAATCCGTCTTTATAAAGAGGTCACTTGCAGAGTTAAATCTACACCTTATTCTGGGTGCCATTCTCGCCTCATTGATGGTCCTGTTTTTTATGAGAAATTTGAGGGCTACCATCATTGCATCTATTGCTATTCCCACCTCCATTATTGCAACATTTACATTTATGAAAATGATGAATTTCACACTAAATAATATGACACTTCTTGGGCTGACTCTTGCTGTGGGAATCGTGATAGATGATGCTATAGTTGTACTTGAAAATATTTACAGGCATATGGAGGAGTACGGAAAATCAGCCTTTCAAGCCGCACAGGATGGGCTCAAAGAGATAGGACTTGCGGTCATAGCCACCACCACCTCTCTCGTGGTAATCTTTCTTCCAGTGGCATTTATGGAGGGTATGGTAGGTAGATTTTTTAATGAGTTTGGGTTGACCACCGCTGTTGCGATAGCAGTCTCACTGATCATCTCACTTACACTTACACCGATGTTATCATCCATCTTTCTGAGAAAAAAGAAAGGCGGTGAACTCTCAAAGGAAAACAAGATCTATCATGCAATAGAAGTATCCTATAAATACATCGTTGAATGGGGTCTCAAACATCCAATAGTCGCCATAATTATATCGGTATTTGTCTTTTTATCTACATTCCCAATACTTTCTGCACTTGGTAAGGACTTTTTGCCGATGGATGACAGAGGGGAATTCCTTGTAAATATAACTGTAAAGGGCGGTTCAACCCTCAGTACAACAGATTCTATTTTTAAGAAGGTTGAAAAAGAGATTCAGCAAATGGACGGAGTAATTCTCACTCTCACACAGATAGGCTCAACCGGGCTCGGTTCTGAGGATGTAACGCAGGGCTCTATCTATGTACAGATGGTAGATTTGAAGGAGCGAAACTACTCTCAGATGGATGTAATGCGAAAGGTTAGAGGTCTGCTCAAAAAGTATCCAGAGCTCAGGACAAATGTTTCAGAATCTGGTGGGATGACTGGTACGAAGGCCGGCTATACATTTAGTTATGAATTTACTGGACCTGATTTGAAAAATCTTATGAAATACTCCGATATAATAGTCGCCAGACTCAGGGAAGATCCAGGATTTGTGGATATAGATACATCTCTCTCATCAAGACAACCAGAGGTAAGAGTTCACATTGATAGGCAGAGGGCTATGGACCTTGGGGTTACGCCATATGATCTTGCATTAACCCTCAGAACACTTGTGGCAGGTGATAAGATTTCAAAATACAGGGAGGGAGTTGAGCAGTATGATATATGGTTAAGACTCAATAGAGAATGGCGGGATAATATAGATAAAATCCTGAATATCCCTGTAATATCCCAGAAGGCTGGACTTATACCGATTTCATATTTTGTAAGGGTAAGCGAAGGAGATGCCCCAACAGAGATCAAAAGATTCAACAGACAGAGACTTGTCTCAATAAATGCAAATCTTGAAGGGATAGACCTGAATACGGCTATTAATAAATTTGAGGAAATCAAAAAATCCCTGAATCTGCCTGCTGGATATACCGGACAACCTTCAGGGAAAGGACGATTCTTTGGTGAGACCATCTCCAACTTTTTGATGGCTTTTGTGATGGCTTTTATATTTATGTATATAGTGCTGGCGGCACAATTTGAGAGTTTCTTACATCCATTCATAATACTTCTCTCGCTCCCGCTCACTCTACCATTTGCATTTCTTTCTCTATTGATGCTGAGAGAGTACCTCAATCTATACAGTATCCTCGGTGTATTTATGCTCTTTGGGATTGTAAAGAAGAATGGGATATTGCAGGTAGATTACACAAACACACTGCGTTCACAGGGTAAATCTCTTGTAGATGCAATTATAGAGGCAAATCTCGCAAGACTCAGGCCTATCCTTATGACTACTTTCACCCTGATTGCAGGTATGATCCCTATTGCCCTCGGCACAGGTCCTGGTGCAGCAGCGAGGGCATCGCTTGCCAAGGTGATTATTGGTGGTCAGGCTCTATCACTTGTAATAACACTTCTAATCGTCCCGGTCAGTTACTATCTGATAGAACGATTCAAAGAGCGCCGTGCAAAAGAGATCAGCATTTAATTGAGAGAGAAATTAGTCCACCACCAATAATAGTATCATTATCTCTGGACAAATCTATGTTTGGAGTAAGCAAATTCTACAGATATGTTCATTTTTTAACCTAAAATCCCGTCATTTTATAGTTATGTTTCTAACTCATCATAAACAAAAAGGTCAATCAATAACTATTTAATCTAAATTCTCCTTATTTTATAAAAACTTAGAATGAAAATACACAAATATTTTATTTTTTTATTGACCTGTTGTCATAAATAACTATAGTTATGTCACCTGTTGTTAAATTGACAAAAAATGGACGAGTTTATCTCTATGATTCAAAAAGTTTCTGGGATAAAGAAAAAAAAGCAACCAAGAACTAAAATGGTATATCTTGGGAAGGAAGATGCTACGACAGGAAAAATTATTCCACCCGCAAAAGATCGTCCTGTAAAGATTATGGAATATTTTACTTTCTTAACGAAATATCAAAAAAGATAGGATTAAAGGAAATAATAAAAGAAGTATTTATAAATGATTGGGAGAAGATTCTTACCTGTGCCTTTTTTGAAATTGCAGAGGCAAGACCTCTTTACCTTTGTAATGCCTGGTTGGAAAATACATATAACCCTTTTATACAGACACTCCCTTCCCAGAGGATAAGCGAGGTCTTAAAGGAATTAGGAGAGGATGTAAATAATAGGCTGAAATTTTTAAGGGTATGGGCACAAAAGAGGAGAGACAATAAATTTATCATTTTTGATATTACTTCAATTTCATCGTATTCAGGACTAATTGAATCAGTAGAATGGGGATATAATAGGGATGGGGAGAATCTTCTATACTTCGCCCCATGGGGAGTGGACATAAAACTATAAAATAGCAGGATTTTGGGTAACTGATTCAGTCTGTAAAATTGATAAATTGAGATTCATTTAGGCGAAATGGCGGAGCAAAGCTAAGCCTTATTGGTCACTCCACAATTGGGTGCATAAGTCCTCATACATTACTCCTCCCATTTCAATATTTCAATTAACTCCTTTGCAGGGTAGCTGCAGGGGGCATTTATATCGGAGAGTGTATATAAAAAGTCCCTCACATCAACTATAAGTTTATAGAGGTCTCCTTCCTCCACATTGAAGCGGGACGCAACAGTTGATATTACTTCAAAGTTGACTTTTTTGTAGTTATTAGCGATATTCTCGCCGATTCTCTCCATAAATGCGCTATAGCTGAACTCCTCGTCCCTGAGTCCAAATCGGGATTCGTAATATCTACAGTATTCATATACCTCAAGAAGCGACTTCCCATATCTTCCACGACTCTTTGTTACAAGTCTCCCCTGCGCAAATCTACCGAAAAGGATTGCAAGCAGGATAGGTGAATCTCTGTCAAATACACCGCTGATTAATGCAGTTGCAAGTTGCAGAAAATTCGTATCTCTCCTGATATTTGATGCAAGCTCACCTGATGGTGTCAGGATGAACCTCTCCTGGAGCGATTTAATGTAGTTTATCTCTTTTAAGACCAATATCCGCCTGTTGAGAACATCCTCAACATAGTTTAAGGTATTGAGCTCCTGTTTGAGTCTATGTATATGTTTTCTGATAGACTTCCCTTTCTTCTCATAACCTCGCTCAAAAAATTCTATATCCTTTTTTATATCCTCAATCCTCTTCTTGTTTGTAAAGTAGTAAAATGAATTTCCAATCAGCCCTTTCATCTCCTCCACAGAATATAGACGCATCAGATTCAGTATGAGCATATATGAGGGCTGGAATTGACTGACAATAAAATCCGAAGGTGAGTATAAATCCTCAAGGAGTCGTTCATCGGTTAAAAGGACAAGCCCAACCTTATCCTTCCCCCTTCTACCAGCCCTTCCGGCAATCTGTTTCACTTCGTTGGTGGTGAGCCTGACCCAGCCATTATCAGAAGGCCTCTGAGAGGTGGAGATGAAGACAGTCCTTGCTGGGAAATCTATTCCAGCAGATAACGTAGTCGTAGCACATACAACCCGTAGTTTCCCCTCTCTCATAAGGTCCTCAATAAGCCTTCGCCACTGAGGAGACCTCCCGGCGTGATGTTGCACAAAGCCCGATGCAAGATATCGCTTCTCCTCCTCGGTGAGGGTGAATCTCTCCTCTGAATTCCCCATTGAATTCTCAATCTCATCAGGGGAGATTATTGGAGATAGTCTGGATGAGACAAATCTCACCACATCTTCACAGAGCCTTCTTGTAGGTATATAAAAGATGGCTGGAAGCAGATTCTTTGACTCAAGTCTTTTTACCAGAGCGACGTAGCTATTCAGGTTTTTGTAGTCAAATGGCATAAGCATTGGATTCCTCTGCCACATCGGGTATGTAAATAGCAGCCCTCTTGTATCTACGAGTGCGGACTTGAGGGCGACAGGCCTCTTCTCCTCATCCTGAATTACAATATCGCAACCACCTCTGATATGCCCAATCCATTCTCTGATTTTATCTGGATTTCCTATCGTTGCGGATAGAAAGAGCATCTGTGTATGCTGCGGTGTGAGAATGATGATCTCCTCCCAGACCTTCCCACGAGACGGGTCATTCATAAAATGCAGTTCATCTACTACTACAAAGTCTGGGGAAAAGCCCTTCTGAGATATAATCAGATTTCTGTAGCTCTCTGTTGTGGCAATTACAAATCTTGCATTGATATTCTCTCTTATATCTCCTGTTATTATGCCTACATTTGCCTTTCCAAAGATAGCACAGAACTGATGATATTTATCATTTGAGAGGGCCCTCATTGGAGTGGTGTACCAGATTGAACGAGTCTCGGATTCACTGAATATCTTCTTAATATACGATTCGGCGATGAAGGTCTTCCCTGAGCCTGTCGGTGCAACAACGAGCAGATTCTTTACCTTTGAATTGAGTCTTTCAATTGCATCTTTTTGAAAATCATCAAGGAGAAATTCACCCTTCTCTGGCACCCCTATAGATGTAAGGATTTCATCCAGACTCTCATCCTGTGGTGGTAAATCTACTCTCTTTTTAAACCTTCTTATAGCCATAAAATAAGGACATTTCGGACATATCCAGATTTTTAATTAAAAACTCACCTTATATGAGCCTCACAATGAAAATCTCACTGGATATAATTGTTTATACCTATTCTTAGCCCCCTCTACAAAAGAGGCACCCAATAAATAAGATTAACAGCATTTTTGGATAAATTCTACAACTTTTTTATGAACATTATTTTTATAATTCACCATATCTGTCAAAAGTAATTTTTAGCGGACTACTCAAAAATATTGAATACTTAAGGAGCGGCTTTATATGAATACAAATCGCAGTAGTTTTATACAAATTCTAAAAGCATTTTTTAAGAATATGTCTTTTACTGAAGGTTATTTAAATTGGAGAGCATTTCAATTGGTAATGAGGAGAAGGGGATAACCAGATTTTGAAAATGTGAATCTATCCACCCAGAGTCCCTATTTTACTAATCCTTAATTTATCAGTGAAGATTATTCTGGATAGCCATGTTAACGAAAGCATATAATTTCAGAAATTTTCCTCTGAAGATAGTGTATTTCAGTCAAACGTATTGTAGTTGATAAATATTGTAATGTATATTAATTTGCTTTAAAATAAATGCAAAAAAATATATTTACAAATATGATATTGTGTAGTATATATCCTTCGTTAAAAGCGAGGAGCCTTCAATGATAGAGAATAGAGATGATGAGAAGTATGTGCGTGCCTCCCTCAAGATAGCCCTTAGATTAAAGAAGGAGCCAGATCTTGAGCTTGATGCCTTAATTGAAGAAGAGGCGAGAAAGAACTCATTGGACAGACATAAACTGGCGAGATATTTTGCCCAGAATCAGCAGGTCTGGATGGGTTCAAATAGATATAAGGAAAAATAGAGAATAGTTTGATTGGAATCTGAGAACCTGATAAGGAAGTTTGCAAAATCCTTCACCTCTTTGAATCTCCCCTCCTATAAGCAGGTGAAAAAGGGAGAGATTCTAAATGCTGTTGATAACTCCTTAAATAGATTTTTGAAAATCAATAGTGGTGCAAAGAGAGTTACATTATGTATAACAGATGGAACAAGGGCATTTCCGGAGAGGGAGTTCCTGCCATTTATTCTCAAATCATTATTCAAAAATGGAATTCCTCTGGAGGGGGTAAGGATATTGGTTGCAACAGGGCTGCATAGACATTTAAGGGCAGAAGAGCTAAAAAGTAGATTAGGTGTAGATATAGTTAGAAAATATAAAATATTTCAGAATGACCCTTATGATGGTGTAAGAGTGAGAGGTGAGAAGGAACTTTTTGTAAACAGGTTGCTTCTTGATTCTGATATTATCATTGGAACTGGAATATTTGAACCACATCAATATGCAGGATTTTCTGGAGGGGATAAAATATTTATAATCGGCTGTGGAGGTAAGAGGACTATAGATTATACACACTCTCACAGAATGATTTTGAAAAAGGGGGTAAAGATAGGAAATGTAAAGGGAAATCCTTTCAGAGGATATATTGAGAGGGCAGCAAGGCTACTCCCGCCCAGATGGGTATTAAATATTGTAAAGGATCCAACGGGGAGAATTATCTCCTTTGATTGTGGAGAGCCATCAAGGGTATTTGAGCGTCTATATATCTGGTACAGAGAGAATCTCTCTATTGAATTTTGTAAGAGATTTGATGCGGCGTTTGTGGTGATTAATAAATCAAAGGGAATAAATCTATATCAGGCATCACGCGGTGCAACATATCTTGCACTCTCTGAATCTCCTGTAATTAAAAGAGGTGCCCCGATAATTCTCTGCGCAGGGCTCGAGGAGGGGTTTGGAGGAGGTGCTTCAGAGGAGGAATTTTTCAGAATTTTATCTATGAAAGAGAGTAATAAATTGCTTCTTAAAAGGTTGAAATTGGTGGGAAATAGCGGTGGTGGGCAGAGGGCATTGATGTTATTGATGACGCTCCTGCGGCATAGGGTAATTGTGACGGGGTATAATAAAAAGATTGATTTTCATAGGGAAAATCTCCTCTTTATCCCATCTATAGAGGAGGCAATAAGGAGTATATACTCTGAATTCAGGATAGAAGAACTCCTCTTTGTGAGAGACCCGTTTTTTGGGCTACCCCGATTTTCAGAGGGGGGAAAGTATGGAAAATAAAAATTTTTGTTGCATTTTCACTCTGATATATGTATATTAACCTTTAACAAAGGAGGGCAAAGATGCCAAAGAAAACAGTGAAGAAAGCAAAACCAGCAAAGGCAAAGGCAAAGGCTAAGAGGAAACCCAATCCGGAGTTTATGAAGCCATTGCAGCCGTCTGAAGAGCTCGCAAAGATCGTTGGTTCAAAGCCACTTCCGAGGACAGAGGTGGTAAAGAGAGTTTGGGCCTACATCAGGAAGAATGGGCTTCAGGACAAGGAGAACAAGAGGCAGATCAATGCTGATGAAAACTTCAAGGCTATCTTCGGCGGCAAGAAGTCAGTCACAATGTTTGAATTGACCAAACTGGTTAACAAACATCTGAAGTGATTCTTGAGCTGGTAAGAAGGTTTTTAAGCCCACAGCGAGTTCTGTGGGCTTTTTTATTTTTATCAGTTATTCTTGAGAATCAATATCGGGGTATGACACATCCAGAAGTTCTGGAGGGAATTCTTCAATCTTATATTTTACATACTTCCCCTTAATGCAGGGTAGAAGCTCTTTCGGCGCCTGCCTCAACTCCTTTAAGGGTGGAATAATATATCTCTTCTGTTTCGGTGGATATGTAGTATGTAAATCACCTCTCTTATCTGTCTCCATAATGTAGGTCCCGCCGTTTTTAGAATATATGAGTATGTATCTAAAATTGATATTGTCCCAGTTATAGATGAGCTTGATATATTGCCGCGGCTTGAGTTTTATATTATGGGCAGAGCCTCTCGGTATGGCTGGAAATGATTTATCTGTATATCTGGGGAGAGGTCCAAACTTTCCACTCCCCTCAAGCATCCCGATCGGTGTCACCCAGATCTTCTCCCCACTCGCATTGATTATTTCAATCTCCTCCAGATAGGCAATCCTGAGTGGGTTCAGGTAATTAAAAAATATTATTGAGAGCAGAAAAATAAAAGGAGAGGCAAATATAAATCCGAGCAGAAAATATAACTTTACATTGGGAGTTAAAGGCTTCATAAGATAACTAAAAGCACAAAGTATGAAAAATGTAAATCCAAAACTTGTATATTAAATTTCAATATAATTATGTTTTTTGTTTGACAGAAACTATAAAACGAAATATACATTTTTCGTTTTAGTGAACAGGAGGCGATATGCAGACCAAAAAAGAGATAATCTCTTTTGCCTCAGAGCTGTTTAAGAGATATGGACTTAAAAAGACAACTATGGATGATGTGGCAAGGATCTGTAGAGTGGGGAAGGCAACACTTTATAAGTTTTTCAGGAACAAAGAGGAACTCTACAAGGAGATTCTCAAAGATGAGATGGAGGAGATTCTCTCTGTTGTGACGGAGAGGATAAAGGATATAAAGGATGTGAAGGGAAAAATAAAGGCGCTATTTGAGACTGAATATATCCTTTTGAGAGATAAACTCAACCTCTCCGAGCTCCTGCTCAATACATCACAGATAGTTGATATGGAGATATCAAAGATTATTGATGAGTTTTATGAGAGACAGAGGAGGTTAATAAGAGGGATACTCGCTGAGGGTGTTGAAAATGATGAGATTGTGGTTGAGGATGTCTCCCTTTTATCACTTGCTATGATGGCAGCCGGACAGGGGCTATTCAGTTATTTCAGAGGGATGAAGGATGAGAAGAAGGCATTAAAGTCAATGGAGTATCTGATAAACACACTGTTCTCCGGGATAGATAGAAGAGGGGGTTGATTTATGATAGATAATTTAATAAAAAAAGCAATCTCACTTAAATACCTCCTTCTGATTCTCACATTGATGTTTTCAATATTATCTCTTTTTCTAATTAAGAATCTTAGCATACAGGGAGATATCCTTGAATATCTACCCTTAAATGATGAAGATGTAAGTTTTTTTAAAGAGGTAGGCAATAAATACCTCTCTAATTACTTTATTATGGTGAGTATTGAATCAGATAGGGATTTTGGGGTCTTCAGCCGTGATTATATAAAGAAGATTGATGAACTAACACGTGCATATAAAGATATAGAGGGTGTCTCCTCAGTAATAAGTCTCACCAATGTGATGGATATTAAGAAGATTGAGGATGGTATTGATGTAAGCAATCTTATAGATTCTGATAGAATTTCAGAACTGACTGACGAGGAGATTGAGAGCCTGAAGGGATATGTCCTTAAAAACGAGAGGTATGTAAATCAGATTGTATCAAAGAATGGGAGATATTCACAGATAATCATAAGGCCCATCGCCGATGTAAATAGGGAGACAATAGTAAATAAGGTAGAAGAGTTGAGTAAGAATATACTCGGATCAGGCAATCTAAAATTCTATGCCGGAGGCTGGCCTGTAGCTATCAGAGATACAAATAATGCAACTATGAAAGACCTTAAGAGACTGACCCCTCTTGTGATTGTTATTTCAATGCTTGTCCTGTTTCTGGGCTTCAGGACAATAAGGGGTGTACTGCTTCCAATACTGGTGGTCATTCTCGCAAATCTATTTACATTTGCAATTATGGCGCTGCTTAAAAAACCGGTGACAATTGGTACCTCAGCAATCCCGGTGATACTTGTCTCAACAGGGACCGCCTATGCAATACATTTTATCAATCAATACTATTTTTATTCGGCAAAGGAGTCTAAAAAGCTGGATATCATAATCTACGCCATAAAGGATAAATGGAAGGCGGTGCTCCTATCTGCCCTGACTACAATGGCCGGGTTTGTAACACTTGTGACGGCTACACTTACGACTGTCGTTGACCTCGGTATTTTTATGACCCTCGGTATTTTCTTTGCATTTGCACTCGCAATTTTAGTAGTTCCAGCAATTTTATCTATATTGAGTATCAAAAAGGCAGAGAAGGTTCAGTCGGAAGAAGAGGCTTTGAGCAGCCATAGAGGTATCTTCCTCCCATATGTTGAAGGGTTGGTTCTATCTCATTCAAAGAAAATTATCCTTATATTTTTGATTATCTCTATTTTGCTTCTGCCATCCTTAATGAAGATTACCGCCGATGTCAACCCGATAAATTATTTTAAAAAGGATGCACCTATCAGAAAGTCAGAGCAACTCCTTGTAGAGCATTTTGGAGGCGCCGTCCCCGTATATGTACTGGTAAAAGGTGAAGTAAAAGACCCGAGGGTAATGTATATTACTGAATATGTTGAGCGAAAGATTGGGGCCGTGGAGAAAGTAAGCAACGCCCAATCTGTCGGTGCTATTGTTGCAGATATGAATTATAATCTGATTGGAGATTACAATATCCCTCTATCCTCCGGGAAGATAGGTAACCTCTGGTTCTTTGTGGAGGGGAATGACTATTTAAATCAGTTTGTAACAAGGGATATGGATGAATCAGTAATCCTTGCAAGGATTGAATCGCTCCAGAAGTCCTATGTTACAACTGCAAATAATGAGATAAAGAGAGTGCTCCTGAGTATGCCAAAGAGATTCAAGATAATAAGAGGTGAGGAATTAAAAGACGAGAAGATGAGAAGTGAGTTTAAGAGATACATTGAATCACATCTCAGAGATAGGATTTCAACAGAGTTAAAGATTCAGAAGATTAATATATCAGACGAGGAGATTCTTAAATTGATTGAAAAGGTAGAGAGGTTCAAGAGCAAGGAGATATCGCCTGATGAAGGCTATTGCAGGAAGATGTATGCTGAGTTTGAGAGTAGATTTGCACGGCTTAGATCAGAGTTTGGGATTGATTATATCCTTCCCGAGATAGAGAAGAGTGGGGGGTGCGGTTACAATGTCCTGAATAACATTAAGATTATCTCTGGTAAGATTATGCCAGAGGATTTGGAGATTGAGGAGGACATCAAAAAGGAGATAGATGAGCTGAAGGAGTCTATGACACTGTATCAGGAGAATCTCTTTCTGAATATGATTCTTGATACAACCCTGAAAGGCGATGCCAATGAGACCTCAAGAAAACATATTGCAGGTCTTCTTGCTATGTTATTTAAGGACGGTTTTGTGATTGGTGATGATTTTATATTCTTTGATAAGGTGGGGGGAGAGGGTATTGAAATCCCTATGAAATATGGTGGGCTGGGACCTGTGATGACCATGCTGGATGAGAATTTGATGAGGAATCAGATTCAGTCAATAATTATGGCCCTTATACTTGTCTTCCTTTTGATGCTCTATCTGACCCGTTCAGTAGTGGTAGCGCTTATCTCTATGATACCAATATTATTTACACTGCTCGTGGACTTCTCAATTATGGCTATCTTCAATATCCCGGTTGATGATGTTACCATAGTAATTGCGTCAATACTGATAGGGGTAGGTATAGATTATACAATTCATACAATTACCGGGCTCAGGCTCGGTTTTGAGAAGTTTCAGGAGGTTAAGAGCGCAATATCCTTTACTATCAGGGTCATCGGGAGGGCGGTATTCCTCAATACCTCGGCGGTCTCACTGGGGTTTGTTGCACTGCTATTCGGGGATTTTCTCCCTCTCAGAACTATGGGGATACTCACCGCTGTAACGATGTTTGTTGCAGCAACTTCGGCGATTGTATTGATTCCAGCCTTTGTGATGTCTTACAAAAGATTTAATATCAAGGAGGTAAAGTTATGAAGAGAGTATTAGGTGTTGCATCATTATTTGTATTGCTTCTTCCAGCAGGTTATGTCTTTGCAGAGACGGCGCAGGATGTATTAAAGAAGGTGGAAGAGAAGCAGAATGAGGCAAAAGATGCTGAGATTGGTGTAAAGATTACTACTATTGAGAAAGATGGGACGAGAAAGACGAAGGAAGGCATAATCTATCAGAAGGGAGAAGATAAGAGGGTATTTAAGTTCACCTCACCTGCTGATATTCAGGGGCTATCTATCCTTTCAATGGGTAAGGATACGAGATATATCTATCTCCCGGAATTCAAAAAGGTCAGAAGGATTGCCGGACATATAAAGAATCAGTCTTTTGGTGGCACAGATTTTACAAATGATGAGATATCTTCTACAAAGTATTCAGATGATTATGAGGCAGTGGAATTACAGGAGAGTGGTGATTCAAAGATAATCGTCTTGAAGAAGAAGAGTTCAAGCGACAGGGAATTTGATAAGATAGTGGCTGAGGTAACTTCCGATTATATCATCAGGAAGGCTGAGATGTATAAGGGGGATAAGTTACAGAAGATACTTACTGTCTCAAATATAAAGAAGCACGGAAAGTATACTATAGGTGAGAAGATGGAGATGAGGGATGTCATAAAGAATCACTCCACCGAGATGGAGATGGTCAAGATTGAATTTGATAAGGGACTCTCGGATGATATCTTCACCGAGAGGTTCCTGAAGAGGTAAGGGGGGAATAATGAGAATCTTGAAGATTCTTCCTTTTCTCCCCATTATAATCTATTTGCAATCCTCCTTTGCCTCAGAACCTCTCAAATTAAATGGGGATATAAGAAGCAATCTCTATCTTGGTCTGATATACGGGGATATCTATAACTACTTCAATTCAAATGTCCTGACCTTAAAAGGTGAGACAAGACCCAATGAGCATGTCTCGGGTAGATTTGAGCTCAGATTCAGGAACGAAAATATTGGTGAACTCAAGACTATTGATGACCTGAAGCATAGAAGTTATGTAGAACCGGTCTCGCTGCAACTTTATGAGGCATATATTCAATTCAGTTCTATCTTTATAAAGGAGATGGATTTGAGGTTTGGTAGGCAGAGGATTGCGTGGGGGACCGCTGATGGATTTAATCCTACAGATAACTTCTCTCCCCTTGACCTTGAAGACCCGCTGGATTTTAAGAATAAACTCTCTGTATGGGCGATGAATGCGAGTATTTATTATTCGTCATTTGACATCTCTTTGATACTTCAGCCCGTCTTTGAACCATCATTGTTACCAAATATTGCCCTCATCTCCACTGATTCAAATCAGATGCTCTCACAGTACAGAGATAGGTTACAGGAGCCATTGATCCTGCTCCCGGCGTTTAAGGCAAAGAATTTTATATCTGGCACAAGGCTGAAATACAGAGGTGATCTCTTTGATATCTCTGCATCCTATTATCACGGATATATGAATATACCTGTTGTAAGGGATATAAGGATAGAGACGGGTGGATTTGCCTTAAAGTCAATTACTCCAGTTCTTATCTATCCTTCTCAGGATGTATTGGGACTGGACTTTGCATTAAATCTCTTTGACATAGGACTCTTTGGAGAGGCTTCAATTGTCTTCCCTGAGGAGGTCGTGCCCGTTTACTATATAAACAATAACAGGATTGAAGATAAGGATAAAAAGACCTATGGTATTGTAGAGAGTGGGGTATCTGTTGAAGATAAGCCCTTTGTGAGATTTGCAGGGGGTCTGGATTATACATTCAAGGGTGGTTATTATGTAAATATTCAGTATGTAAGAGGATTCTTCAACGAGCTCTCTAAATCGGCATTAAATAACTATATATTTGCCTATATGAAAAAGGATTTCTTTGATTCAGTATTGGAGATTCAACCTTCTTTTGGCTTTGAGTTTGATTCGGATAAGGATGAGTTATTCGGCTCTGAGAAGAGAAGAGATGAGAAGGCATATATACTATCTCTTGAACTAAATTATATCCCGTTTAATACAGGTAAGATAACATTAGGTGGGGCGATGGCTCGCGGTGATGATGGAAGCAACCTCAAGATGTTTGAAAAACTGGACCAGATATACCTACGATTCAGGCTGGACTTTTAATCGCTTTAATTCTTGAATGACCTCCGCAACAGGGAGGCCAATCACATTTGTGTAAGAACCCCTTATCTCCTTAATGATTGTTGCACCTATCCCCTGAGCCGCATAGGCACCTGCCTTATCCATAGGTTCATCACTTTCAATATATTTTTTAATCTCCCCATCTGTTAACTCTCTAAATCTGACATCTGTCTTTACAACTCTGGTAATTATTTTACTTTTATAATACAGACTGAAAGCGGTATAGACGATGTGCCATCTGCCCTGCAACAACTTCAGCATCCGGAATGCATCTCGCTTATTTATTGGTTTTCCCAATATCTTATTATCTATAACAACTATGGTATCTGCTGTGAGGATAATCGTCTCCCTGCCAAATTTCTTCTTCTTCAATATTTCAAATAACTTCTCCCCAGATGCCCTTCTTACAAAATCTACTGGGCTTTCACCCTCTTTTGGGCTTTCGTCAATATCTGGTTTTATTATCTCAAACTCAATCCCGGTATGTGCCAATAATTCTCTCCTCCTCGGAGAAGAGGAGCCAAGTATAAATCTCATAGGACCTCCAAATCTTTCTCTCTTTATTTCAACAACTTTCTAATTTCAATATATTTTTACCTTCTTTGTGAGCCCTTCAAAGGTAAGACTCTCTAAATTTTTCGGTAATTTCATAAATCTCAATGGTTCATCACAGCGATTGCAGATCTGAAAATATGGAACCCCCTTTATTATCTCCCGCTTCTTCATCAGAATCTCTCTCCCCCCTTCAGATATATGGGCAAATTTTGTCTCACCTGTCAGATCATGGCAGCAGGAGAGGAGATTCCCCTCCGCATCTATAAAACTATGAAAAAGAAAGAGATTGCATCCCTCATTAACCCTTACATCTCTGCCTCTATAAAGAAGACTTCTTTTGAGATTCCCTCCCCTTGAATGAATCTTCGTAATCCAGACAGGTATATTATAAGAGATATTAAAGAACCCTCTATAGGCTTGAGGATTCTCATTGAAATCTGTAATAACTCCCAGTGCCCTGAGAGGAACTTCTTTTCTGTAGTGTGAAAACATCTCTTCACATTTACTAAGGATGAGTTCAGGCTTTATACCTTTATTGTAAATCTTTTCAAGGGTCGTTGTTTCAATTGATGGTATGGAGACTGTAATTATATTAGGTTTTGATTCAACCACCTTCTTAAATATGGTGGGATTGAGGTTTATCAGGGATGCAATATTGACCACAACCCCAACCCTGAATCTTCCCATCCTGAGATATCTAATGAACTCTGGCAATTCGGGATGAAGTAGAGGGTCTCCCATACCTGAGATGGTAATAAGCGGTCTGAACTCATTGAAGGCTTTTACCAGATTTTTTAAGGTCTCAAATCCCATAAATGCCCTCTTCCTCTTTATCTCCTCACGGGGGCAGATTGAGCAATTATTCATACAGATATTGGTGACCTCAAGGTCAATAGATAATAATACTGGATTCAAATTCTTATACATCTCTTACAGCCTCAAGAAATGAGTAACCAAAGTCAGAATCTGGCTCTATATAATGCCCTTCAGTATATTCATTCATAGAGGTGATAAATAGGATTCTCTCGGGATTCTTCTTTTCGTTATATATTTTGGCAAGATTTAAGAATCTCTTAAATCTATCAGGGCTTTCATTTATTACAACAGGCCAGTAAGGATACCTTCTAACTCTTATATCCTTATTCTGAATGCCTCGTGGCGTGGCATCCCAGCCGGGTGAGACAGATGGGAAGTATGGTAGTCCCGACTCAATGGCAAAAGTATCCCACTCAGATGCCCTTTTTGTAATCAGGGTTTCGTATTCCTGTAAGAATTCACCTTTCCATTCGGGGAGAAATACATAATGGCTTATTGCATCAAATCCCGCTTTTTTGTATGATGTCATAAATGCGGGAGCGGGGTTGAGGGCGACCAGAAAGATATCATCAAATCTATTCCCTTTGAGCCACTCCCGTGCTGATAGAATAATCCTTCTCCCCTCCTCAACTCCAGTATCTCTCAAAAAGAATGTAGAGTCAAATATCAGAAATAGATTCTTCCCTAAAATTCTCAGATAATTTGGTCTTACAAAGTAGTTTTGAGCGGCGAACTTTATAAGGCTTAAAAAGTCCTCTTTATTGGTATATACAAATCTTGAGGGATGAAGGATTGCCCCTTTTGTACTTTTTATCGGTAGTATTCCCCGTGGCATCCTGTTTGCCCACATAATTGCAAAATTTATTCTGGTATTTATATTTGAGCCGAGGAATGCCTCATCAAGAGGTCTATATAGCACCCTTCTTCCAAATGACCAGTAAAAGCAGTATATGAAAGCATTTATATTATATTCTTTTGCAAGGGATATCTGCCACTCTGCGCTCTCTATCAATGAATCATCATATATCTTAAGAGGTTTTCTCGGCTGCCTGTGCCCGGCGAATTTTGGCCCAGCCTTTTTTAAAAGCCCCCACTCATCAAGCACCTCGCCTCTGTCATTCCTTCTAAAAGGCTCTTTGTGCCAGCCCGGATAAATATACACCGCTTTGATTATATTGTCTTTCATCCAAAAACTCCCGATTGCTCAAAATAATTTAATTGAACCAATATATCAATATAAATACATCATTACTCTTGCATTGAAAAATAAATGTAATAAAATTGATCTGGTGAATCTACCGGGATAATTTCGCTGTCTTAATCAGGCACAATCCCCAAAATCAATCTATGTTTTTGTTGATTTTAATCAGAATATAATTTATAAGAACCTTCTCTATGAGATTCTCATTGTTTTATTTTTTTATATTTATTTTCGTTTTTACATCTCTCATTGACTGTAGATGCTCAAGACTGGATAGACCATCTGATAAGAGGGTGGAAGCGGATAAGCCCGCCTTTGACATATCCAGATTTCATAACAGTAGAGAGATTCAGAAGATGGTCTTTGATACCAGATTCTCTGAGATAACCAGACGTTTTGGAGATGTGATATTTGAACAGACATATTCACTTGAGATCTCATCCGGTAGAGAAAAGGTTGAATTTCAAAATAAGGATTTAATTGAGCAGGCAAAGAATGGGGATTATCATATAAAGGTTGAGAACAGTGCTGACAGGATTATGGAGGTCTATTATATTGATAAGAAGCTCTATGTAAGTATGAATGGAAAGGAGTTCTTCTTACATTCTGACGACCTTACCGAGGCGAGGTCCAGGAAGGAATCTGTATATTCACAGGCAAATTCATTCTTAAAGAGTTACGCACATTTTATAAAGTTTGTACCTGATGGAGAGGAGGAGCGGGACGGGGTAAAGTTTCTGAGATACAAAACCGATATAGAGCCTAAACCAGAGAAGAGTGAGGCTGAGAGGGCATATTCGCTTGAGGAGATTACCGGTTATATCCTTCTGGATAAACGTTCAGGCGGGATTGTGGCTGTAGATATAAAGGGTGTAATCAGATATGAACGGGATTCAAAGATTGCCCTTTCAAAATTCTCTATAAAATCTAATATAAGGAAGGCATCTGTCCCATTTAGTTTTAAGGTCCCTAAGATTGGAAGTGAACCACAGAAGTTGAGGATTGAAAAGGACCTGCTTGAAAGACTTGAAAAGATGGAGGAGAGAGTTGATACAAAAGAGGAAGAGGAAGAGTAAGCAGTCACCACCTCCGCACAAGAAGGAGAGATTCTTATCTGCAATTGCAAATGCGGCTCTATCAAAGAATGCTCAGGATATTCTCTTATTGGATGTGAGTGAGCTGGTCTCATACACAGATTATATAATGATATGCACAGGAAATTCTGATAGACAGATATGTGCAATAGCCGATGAGATAGAGAAGGAGGCCGCAAAGTTCAATGAAAAGCCATTCTCCGTTGAGGGGTATGAGAGAGGTTACTGGGTGATAATAGACTTTGTAGATACAGTGGTTCATATATTTCAGAGAGAGCCACGGGAGTTTTATAATCTTGAAGGGCTTTATATGGAGGCAAGACGGATTGATATATTATCAAAGACTCAGGGAAAGAGAGAGATGTGAAAATAGTCATTTTCTCCTTTGAAAAGATAGACCGTTCTCCATTTGAAGAGATAATTAAAGAATACAAAATAAGGGTTGCACATAGATTCGTTATAGAAGAGAGAGTTATTAAATCTAAAAAGGAGGATATCTCAGCACAGATTGACTCCCTTTTGAACAAATATGATAATGCCTTTATATGTGTGCTTGACGAGAACGGTAAGAAAATTTCCACTACCGATTTTGCCGATATGCTAATTAAATTGGAACAGAACCACAAAAGGATAATCTTCCTGATTGGCCCACCAGATGGATTTCTTAAACCCATCAGGTTCAGATACGATATGATTTTATCTCTTTCCCATATGACCTTTTCACACCAGATAGCCCGTCTCCTGCTATACGAACAGATATACCGTGTGTATTGCGCAATCACAGGGCATCCGTATAATAAATAGTTCTCTGAGGCCATATAAATCTCTTTCTAACATATTTGCGTATTCTTTTGATTTTATTGAAGTGAGATACTCAAATCTCTCCAAAATAGATTTTAATGGGAATATCCCCATACGGGCTTATGCCTGAACGGCACGAGGCTTCACTTCGTTCAGCCATTATGCCTATACGGCACTTGTGGTTTTGTGTTATTTTTATAGTGCTGTGCTTTCGCAAATGCACAAAAGAATCATCAATAACTGCTTCAACGCATCGCTTTAGCATTGGGATATAAAATCAATAAATCAAAATGAATTTATGCGTTACTTAAACCTGCATCTGTTCACTTAAATAAAACCCCAATTCATATGTTTTACCTCTTACCTCTCACATCTAATCTTTTGGTAGTATTTCAACACTTTTCTATACCAACTCCTCACCCTTCAATATTCTCTACATATCCCGCAATTACTTTCCTTACTCATAATAATTTTACATTACAAACTAATAATGAAAGATATTCCGATATGAATTTAATGAGGCTGGATGATTATTAGTATAGGCACTGAGCAAGGAAATAAGTGATAACTATCATGCCGTGATAATCATAATGTATTTGAATAATTTTAATGGTAGGGCTCCATTTGTGAAATTGAGACATAGCCTTATATTCGTGGACTTAAAAAATTTTATTGTGGGGGGTTGACACAAAGAAATAGAGTGATTATTTTTGCTACGCTTACTGAGTATGTAAAGGGTTTTTTGGTAGTAATAATTTATTTTCAGGAGGTAAAGAGATGAAGATCAGACCGTTACACGACAGAGTATTGGTAAAGAGGCTCTCCGAAGAGGAGAAGACAAAAGGCGGTATTATTATCCCGGATACCGCAAAAGAGAAACCCATTCAGGGCAAGGTGGTTGCCGTCGGGAATGGTAAGAAGACAGATGACGGGAAGCTTCTCCCGCTGGATGTAAAGGAAGGGGATACCATCCTCTTTTCTAAGTATGCGGGAAATGAGATCAAGATAGACGGCGAAGAGTATCTAATTATGCAGGAATCAGAGATACTTGGAATTATTGAGAAGTAAGAAGGAGGATTTAATATGTCAGCAAAGATGTTAATTTTTGGCGATGATGCAAGTCAGGAACTATTAAAGGGTGTAACCATCCTTACGGAGGCAGTAAGGAGTACATTGGGACCAAGAGGTAGAAATGTCATTATTGACAAATCCTTTGGTTCCCCTGTTGTTACAAAGGACGGTGTAACAGTTGCAAAGGAGATTGAACTTGAGAACAAGTGGCAGAATATGGGCGCCCAGATGGTCAAAGAGGTTGCCTCAAAGACGAGCGATGTAGCAGGCGATGGAACTACCACTGCAACAGTCCTTGCACATGCGATCTACAAGGAAGGTCTCAAATTCGTTGCAGCGGGTCATAATCCTATGGATCTGAAAAGAGGGATTGATAAAGGTGTGGAGGCAGTGGTTGAGGAACTTGGAAAGATGAGTAAGGATTGCAGAGATAAGAAGGAGATAAGCCATGTGGGAACCATCTCTGCAAACGGCGATGAGGCAATTGGAAAGATTATAGCAGATGCAATGGATAAGGTAGGCAAAGAGGGTGTGATAACCGTTGAGGAGGCAAAAGGGATAGAGACCGTCCTCGAGCATGTTGAAGGTATGCAGTTTGACAGAGGGTATATCTCACCTTATTTCGTCACAAATCCAGAGAAGATGGAGGCCGTCCTTGAAGACCCATATATACTTATCCACGAGAAGAAACTCTCCGCAATGAAGGACCTCATACCGATACTTGAGGCAGTTGCAAGGTCTGGTAAGCCATTGTTGATAATTGCTGAGGATGTAGAGGGCGAGGCACTGGCTACACTGGTAGTCAATAAACTCAGAGGGACTCTACAGTGCTGTGCAGTCAAGGCACCGGGCTTTGGGGACAGAAGAAAGGCTATGCTTGAGGATATAGCAATTCTAACCGGTGGAAAGATGATTGCAGAGGAACTCGGAATTCAACTTGAAAAGATAACCCTCTCCGACCTTGGAAGGGCAAAGAAGGTAATAGTTGACAAAGAGAATACTACCATTGTTGAGGGAGCGGGCAAGACAGCTGATATAAAGGGCAGAATTGAGACAATAAAGGCTCAGATCAAAGACACCACATCTGATTACGACAGAGAGAAACTTCAGGAAAGACTTGCAAAGCTCTCTGGCGGTGTGGCGGTAATCAGAGTTGGCGCTGTTACAGAGGCTGAGATGAAGGAGAAGAAGGCGAGAGTGGAAGATGCACTGCATGCAACAAGGGCCGCAGTTGAAGAAGGTATTGTGCCCGGTGGTGGTGTGGCCCTCTTAAGATGCCAGAAGGCACTGGATAAGGTAAAGGTCCCGGAGGAGCAGAAGGTAGGTCTCCAGATTCTCAAAAAGGCACTTGAAGAGCCAATGAGATGGATTGCAAATAATGCAGGACTGGATGGGACAATAGTTGTTGAAGAGGTCAAGAAGCACGAAGGGAATTACGGATATAATGCCGCTACCGAAAAGTATACAGACCTTGTTGAAGATGGAGTTATTGACCCAAAGAAGGTAGTAAGAATCGCCCTTCAGAACGCCGCATCTGTTGCTGGACTTATGCTCACCACAACCTGTATGATAACAGAGAAGCCCGAGAAGAAAGAGTCAAAGATGCCAGGTGGAATGCCGGGCGGTGGATACGGCGGGTATGACGAGTATTAATACCGATTAGCGGTCTGAATAATTTGTATCCCTGAGGCAGGCAATTTTGCCTGCCTTTTTTATTTTAATTAAGGACAGATTAAAGATTGAATCTGTTTTGTCTTGATTTAATCTAAATTAGTGGCTATTGAGATGTAATCATTGACTGGTAAGGAGGTTTTATGAAGAAGTATAAATGTAATGTGTGTGGATATATATACGACCCACAAAAGGGAGACCCCGATGGAGGTATAAAGCCCGGTACCCCATTTGAGGAGATCCCGGATGACTGGGTCTGTCCGGTCTGCGGTGCAGGTAAAGATATGTTTGAGGCGGTGGAATAGAAATGGCATTCAGGAAAATTTCAGAGAGAATTTATTGGGTTGGGTCAATTGATTGGGATAGAAGGTTATTTGATGAACTAATTCCTCTTCCCATGGGGACTACTTATAACTCATACCTCATTAGAGGAGAGAAGAATGTACTGATAGATACTGTAGATCCCTCAAAGGCTTCAGAGTTATTTGAAAATCTAAAACTGCTCGGAATTGAGAAGATTGATTATATAGTCTGTCAACACGCAGAGCAGGACCATTCTGGCTCAATCCCATTGGTATTGGAGAGATTCCCAGGCTCAAGGGTCATTACAAATGAAAAATGTAGAGACCTCCTAATTGAGCACATCGGCATTAAGGGTGAAGATGTAGTTGTTGTAAAGGATGAGGAGGAGTTTCAGGCTCCAGATATTACACTAAAATTCCTATTAGCCCCGTGGGTTCACTGGCCCGAGACGATGCTCACATATTTTCCCGAAGAGAAGACACTATTTACCTGCGATATGTTCGGCTCCCACCTTGCATCACATATACTCTACTCTGATGAAGATGAGAGGTTCAGGCTTGCACTTAAGAGATATTTTGCTGAGATAATGCTCCCATTCAGGGCTAATATTAGAAAACATCTTGATAGGATATCTGCATATAAAGTTGATAAAATCCTTCCAGGCCATGGTCTGGTGCACCGCAAACCCGAGATAGCAATCTCTTACTATAGAGAGTGGTCCTCAGATGACCTCAAACCGCTTGTAATCATTCCTTATGTCTCAATGCACGATAGCACAGAAGGGATGGTCAGATTTCTTGAATCCGAACTAAATAGAAGAGGGATTGGGGTAGTTCCTATTAATCTTGCAGAATCCGATATTGGTGAATTTGCTATGTATCTTCTGGAGGCGTCAACTGTAATATTCGGTGCACCAACTGTACTGGCTGGACCTCACCCCATTGTGGCTTATGCGGCAATGATACTAAATGCACTGAGACCCGCAACCAGATTTGTGGGATTTATCGGTTCTTACGGATGGGGTGGAAAGACAGAGGAGATATTAAAATCGTTGATTTCAAATCTAAGATATACAGATGCAGGCACAGTATTTATAAAGGGTGTTTTGAAAGAGGAAGGTAGAGCGAGACTATCCTCACTCGCAGATAAGATATTGGAACTCAACAATCTTAAAAAGGAGTAAAAATATGTCAGTAGTTATTGAAAAGAGGGATATCCTCAATATAGCGGTCAGGATTGAGGAGAATGGAGAGAGGTTTTATAGAGAGGCGGCAGAGAAGGCAGCCTTTTACGAACTAAAAGAACTCTTAAATGTGCTTGCAAGGGATGAGGTGAGGCACAAAGAGACTTTTACAAAAATGCTTGAAAATCTACATCCATCAGGCGAACCTCTGAGTGATGAATATCAGAATTATCTAAAGGCTTATACCGAGAGGCTAATCTTCTCCGTTGATTCAAAGGACTTCATTGAAAAGATGAAGAACTTTGACCAACTCTGGGCGCTTGATTTTGCGATTCAGAGGGAGCTTGATTCAATTCTATACTATTATGAACTAAAAAATATCGTTGCCAGAAATGATCATCAGATAATAGATAAGATAATTTCGGAGGAGAGGTCACATTTTGAGAAACTCTCCAGGATAAAAAGCATCATAATAACAGATAACAGGAGGTAATATTATGTTGTCTGGAACACTTGAAGAGGAACTTAATAAACAGATTAATGAAGAGTTATTTTCGGCATACCTATATTTTGCTATGTCGGCTCACTTTGAGGCGGAGAACTGGAAGGGGTTTGCCTCGTGGCTCTGGATTCAGGGTCTGGAGGAGCTGACACACGCAGAAAAATTTTATAAATTTATCATTGAGAGAGGTGGGAGAGTAGAGCTCCTTCCTATTGAGAAGCCTCAGAGAGAGTGGAAGAACGCCCTAACTGCATTTGAGGAAGGGCTAAATCATGAGCAGCATATAACCAGCAGGATAAATTACCTGATGGACCTTGCAATAAAAGAGAAGGATTATCCAACTCAGAGTATGCTTAAATGGTTTATAGATGAGCAGGTAGAGGAAGAGGCGAACTTCTCAGAGATAGTCTCAAAACTCAAGATGATTGAGGACTCACCGAGGGCGCTGTTTTATCTGGACCACGAACTCTCAAAGAGAAAGTCAAATTAAAAATCACTTATAGTCAAAACCCTCTTTTATAATTTTAGAGATTCTGCTCCTGATTCGGCATAGCCGAAACCAAAATACTTATAAAACATTCTGCACCTTTTTCATAGAAGTTACTATTAAAGAATCTAAAAAGACTCTACAATGGAATTAAGGTTCATAAGAGGGTGCGATTGGTAACCTGAATTTATTCTGAATAGATGTGGTCTATCATCAACCAAAATAACCGTTGCATTCGGGCGTCTGTTTAGCGATATTAACTCTTTATACTCCTGTATATCCAATCTGAGGTATCTCTATCTTTTGACCTACAATTATCATTACAAATTTTCCTATTTTTCCTTGACTATGGGCTATCCGTATAATAGTATAACCAATCAATAAAACTCCCCATATTTGGGGCTAATTTATTGATATGTTTGAAAAATTTGGACTTTTTATGTGAACCCGACGGGGACGGAGTGTAAGCAGAGCATATGGCATGGTTGAAGAGGATGTCTCTTTTGAGTTGTTTGAAAGAATTCTTTGAGACAATCAAATTAGAATAAAAATGTTACCTGATGTCAAGGATTGGGCTGTCATTCATACACATTCAAGGTGTGAAAAGGTGATTGCCGATTTCTTATCAGAAAATAATATCAGATACTATCTCCCACTTTATAAGAAGAGGCGAAGATACGGCAGGCATATAAGAGAATCAATGCTCCCACTATTTCCGGGATATCTATTTTATGACTATGAGGCAATATCTCGTCCCCTTCTATATAAGACCCACAAAATAGCAAGAATCATTGTGGTAGAGGATAAAGAGAGATTACATAAGGAACTTGAAAATATAGATAGGGCACTATCCTCCGGAGAATTATTTGATAGAGCGGACTTTAAGACACCCGGCAGGAGTGTGGTGGTGGTGGAGGGACCCCTCAAAGGGGTAGAGGGAGAGATTTTGAAGAAGAAGAATCATACAAAACTGATAATTAAAATACATATACTCGGTATGGCGGTTGAAACCGACATAGATGAGGCTTATGTAAAGCTCTTATGATTGAAGGACTTATGATTGGTTATGAGAGAGTTACACTTTAAGGAGTTTCTTAATAAAAAGTATCTCTTCTGGGATATAGAGCCAGAAAAAGTGGATTTAGAAAGACATAAAAAATTTATTATAGCAAGAAGCCTTAGATTTGGTTTGGTTGAGGATATAAAATTTGTTTTCAATCACTTCTCTATCGCGGAGATAATAAATGTGGTTAAAACTTCAAGATCGCTTGACAGAAAGACAGCGAATTTCTGGGCATTATATTTTGGAATAAAGAAGGAGGATATATATTGTTTGAGAGAGCAGTTTCAGCAGAGTTGCTTCTACTGATAGACGAACTCTCAAAGAATGCGATAATAAGGGAATTTTATCTCGCTGGTGGTACCGGGCTGGCATTACATCTCGGACACAGAAAGAGTATGGATCTGGATTTATTCAGCCAGGCTATACCTGATATGAATGGGATAAGGGAGGTTATCAGAGAATTAAGTGGTGGTATTGTAGAGGAAAGAAGAGGTACAATCCATTCTCTGATTAGGAATATAAAGGTATCATTCTTCTACTATCCTTATCCACTCCTTGAGGAGACTGCAGATTTCAGGGGATTGAGAGTTGCCAGGATCACAGATATAGGCTGTATGAAAATAATAGCAATCTCACAGAGAGGAGAGAAGAAAGATTTCATTGACCTTTATGAGATACTGAAGATAAAAGATATAAGTAAGATGAAAGAGAATCTGATTAAAAAGTATGGAGAGAATGAGCTCAATTGTTATCATATATTGAAATCTCTATTTTATTTTGAGGACGCAGAGAATGACATAGACCCTGAGATGTTTGTTGAAACAAGGTGGGAGGATGTTAAGAGTTATTTTCTGATGAAGAGAAACGAGATAATTGAGCTCTGTGAGTTTAATCTATAAAACGACTAATTAAAGGATGCCTCTGAAATACGATTTTAATAGAATTGAAAAGTATGCAAGGATGATACACCCTATCGCCAGTTTTAGAGACTTTATTGTAAAAATATTAGCAAAATTTGCAAAAAATGACTATAAAGTAATTAGATGCAGAAAAGAGAGAATA